>NZ_CP146986.1:5912500-6243169 GCF_037126175.1 Pseudomonas sp. RSB 5.4 | reverse complement strand
TGACTGTGACCGGAGTAATACAGCTGATTTATAACCCGACGCCGCTCACCCGAGCCCCCGCAGGAGCATGGATACAATCTCAAGGAGGGAGCGTGCTTACTTACGAACAAGTGTCGGCCTTTAATCAAAACTTTGATGCGCGATACATAAACCAGAGCTTGCAGTGGAGCACAAGCTGGTCACATTCAAATGCCGGGACAGCTGTTGTCGCGGTCGAGCCGATTAATGGCTATCCTCGGTTTTTTATAGGAGGCCACGGGGCCGGGACTGATGTACCTAAACCGGTTTTAGGATACATATAAAACAGCAACTACGTGGTAGGGAACGACAACCCTAGTTAAGCAGCCATCTTTGATCGAGGGCTGCTTACCGCTTGCGCCTAAATCTGCGCGTTTTTTCGACAGGCATAAATTTAACAAGAAGTAATTGGCCGGAATAACGTATCTCCAGGAAAGTTTTAAACCGTTCAATAAGCCCGAATACAGCTTTATTCGAGCCCTTACCTTAATGGCGAAAAATATACAGAGTAAAGAGGATAAGGGGACTGGGGTAAGGAGAAGGATTTATTAATGGCAATTGCAAATAGGCTCACACCTCCAACAAATCTTTGCCGGGCACATAACCTGTGACCAACGCAGATCCACTGTAGGAGTAAGCCTACTTGCGATGAGGCCATTACTGCTGTCGGCTATTCCTTTGGCATAACATTATCCAGCGCCTGACTCACCGCCAACTCCCCCAGCATCACCACTTGAGCAATGCCCAGCGCCGTATTACGACTCGGCCCCTCCAGCGTCCCGGCGAAGTCACCGAGCATCACCGTGGCCGAGGCCAGGGATTCGCAGGCGTTGGCCAGTAGCGATTCGGTGTCGGTTTGCGGGTTGACCATGAACATACTGCTGGGGGTGTACGGCGTGGCCATGATGTTTGCGGGCGCGAGGTAGTGGTCGAGGGCGCGTTCGGCGGCTTCGTGGAGTTTTCTGGAGTTGAGGGATTCGTACGGCGATGCCGGGTCTGTGATTGGCGGATTGGGTGAGGTTTCGGACATCAGCTGGAACTCCGATCGGGGCACTTTGAAAAGATTACTCACTGTAGGAGCTGCCGCAGGCTGCGATCTTTTGATCTTGATCTTGAAAAACAAAATCAAAAGATCGCAGCCTGCGGCAGCTCCTACAGGGGGACCGAGCAGTTAGTTCGGCACGCGGCGGCCGTCCAGTACCCGGTTGACCATCAGTTCACTGAGCATGATCACCTGATGCAGCATCAGCATCGCCCGGCGCTGTGGGTTGTCGATGGAGTCGCCGATATCGCGGGCCATGTCGCTGGCGGCGGCTAACGATTCGCAGGCTTCGACGAGCAACGTTTCTTCGTCCACGGTGGGGTCGATGAGGAAGATTCTGTTCGATTGGCGTGACGAGGTTGAAGGGATCGAGATCTTCAGGGCGCCGGGGTTGAGGTAGAAGTTGATGGCGCGGTCGGTTGCCGCTTTTATCTTCTGCGGGTCGAGGGCTGGGTCGTATGGGATTGAGGTGTCTGGGGGGTTGGGTGTGGCTTTGAACATAAATGAAACTCCAATTTGAACAATAGGAGCCATCACCCTCGCTACCAAACGGCGGGTGGCGGCCATGCGCGGGTTGGTAGACCGGTCGAATTGGGAAACCCGGCGCTCACGAATGAGCCCCACGCATGCCCACCATACAAAGCTATTCCTCAAAAAAGGGACAGCAATGAAGGTGTCGCAATACAACTCGAGACGGGCTACCAAACCCCATCACTGATTTTCAGTGACAGGGAAACGATATAGCCCGGCCCATAGCCGTGTAAGCCGGCGGATTCTGGCGTACGCGTAGGTAACGGCGCAAGGCGTTGTAGCCGGTATGGCGTAACGGTTCGTGTACTTTAAACGTGGTTGCGGGGTTATGTTTATTTGCGGGGTTTGCTCTGTTGTTTTGATTTTGTCTGGCAGGCCGCTTTCGCGAGCAAGCCCGCTCCCACCATTTGACCGTGTGTATTCAGTTGGGGATTGGTCGGCTGGTAGGCCGCTTTCGCGAGCAGGCTCGCTCCTACAGTTGGATTGAGTGCATTCAGGTGGAGGTTGGTCGGTTGGTAGGCCGCCATCGCTGGCAAGCCAGCTCCCACCATTTGACCTGTCTATTCAGTTGGGGATTGGTCGACTGGTAGACCGCTTTCGCGAGCAAGCCCGCTCCCACAGTTGGAATGAGTGCATTCAGTTGGGGGATTGTTCGGCTGGTAGGCCGCCATCGCTTGCAAGCCAGCTCCCACCATTTGACCGTGTCTATTCAGTTGGGGATTGATCGACTGGTAGGCCGCTTTCGCGAGCAAGCCCGCTCCCACAGTTGGAATGAGTGCATTCAGTTGGGGATTGTTCGGCTGGTAGGCCGCCATCGCTGGCAAGCCAGTTCCCACAAATTGACCGCGTGCGCTCAGTCAGGGATGGGTCGACTGTAAGGCCGCTTTCGCGAGCAGGCTGACGCACTGGCAACACAGTTCTCCAGACAGAAAAAACCCGCCGTCCCGACTGATCGGGGCGGCGGGTTTTGTCGTTTCAGGCCTTGATCACACGGTGTCCACTTTCAGCGAATGATCATTGAGCATGCCGCTGATGATCGTCGCCGTGTCGTGCCCGCCGGCCACCACCCCACCCGCCCCCGGGGTTACACCGTAGTGGCTGGCGAGGTTGACGCCGGCCAGGTCGATGGTCTGGTTCGGCGTCGCGCCGGCGATGGCACTGACGTTGATGCTGGTGAGCACCGAGGCGCCGCTGCCGGTGACGGTGAAGTGCAGGTAGTCGTCGAGCGATGCGGTGGTGCTGTTTTCACCTTGCAGCAGTTGCGACAGATCGAGCTTGTCGGTGCCGGGGGTGAAGTCGGTGATGGTGTCGTGGCCACTGTTGCCCTTGAGGTACTGGAAGGTGTCGGCGCCCGGCCCGCCGGTCAGGGTGTTGTTGCCCATACCGCCGATCAGCAGGTCATCGCCACCGCCACCGTTGAGGATGTCGTTGCCCAGACCGCCGTTGATCACGTTGTTATTGTTGTCACCGGTGAGGGTGTCATTGAAGTTCGAACCGATGAGATTTTCGACGTTGGTAATGGTGTCGATGCCAGCGCCGATGGTGTTTTGCGGCACGAGCAGGCTCAGGTTGACCGTGACCCCGGCCGTCGCATGCGCATAGCTCACGGTGTCGATGCCGGTACCGCCATCGAGGATGTCGTTGCCTGGGCCGCTGTAGAGCAAGTCGTTGCCGGCGCCGCCATGCATTTCGTTGTTGCCTGAACCGCCGCTGAGCACATCATTGCCGTCGCCACCGTTAAGGATGTTGTTGCCGGTGCCGGCCACCAGAATGTCATCCCCCGACGTACCGGTGAGCGTATGACCGTCCTGATAAGTGATGCTGACGTTGGCCGTGTCGCTGCCGCCATGGTTGTCGTTGGCGGTGTAGGTGCCGTTGAAGTCCGGCGTCACGTCGTGGGCGCCGGCGTAGTTGACCGTCATGGTCAGTTGGTAATTTTCCGCCGCCGTCGGGTTGCTGCCGCTGGTGTTGCTGATGTTGGTCACGTGAATCTGGTAGGTGCCATCGGCGCTGGCGGTGATGGTGCCGCCATCGGCGATGCTGACGAACGCGCCGCCATTCACCGAGTACTCCATGGTGATGTGCCCGGCCGCCAGGTTGTGATCCAGGTTGAGGGTTTCGCCCTGTTTCAGTTTGACGGTGATCAGGTCTTCATCGTTGGCGTTGGCGGTGGTCACCGCGCCGAGGTAGCCGCTGACCACCAGCACTGCGGTCATCGCCGTGGCATTAGCGGTGAAGGCGCTGCGCACGTCGGCCAGGTTCTGGTTGGCGGCGGTGTTGCCGGTGCCGGCGAAGTTGATCGCGCCGGTGCCGGTGAAGTCCGCACCCTTGGCCGCCCAACCGGTGTTGAAGGTGGTTGGCGATGCAGTCAGCGGATCGCCGTCAGGGTCGCTGTCGTTGGCCAGCAACAACTCGCCCGGCACCGTGACCGTGCTCGACAACACGTTGGTGATGACATGGTCGTCGACCGCCACGGGTGGCGAGTTGGGGATCACTTTCACGGTCAGCGTCGAGCTGGCGAGGTCGCCGTCGTTGTCGCTGAGGGTGAAACCGATGTTCTCGGTGATCACGGTGGTCGTGGTTTTCTGTGAGATGTAGGTGTAATCGCCAGTGTCGAGGTTGATCTGCAGCGTGCCGCTGTTGTTGGTGGCAACGCTCAGGGTGTTGGTCGTGGTGTCGAAGGTGCCGTGGTTGGTGCCACCGCTCGCGACCAACGAACCTTGGCCGCTGTTGGCTTTCGGGTCATAGGTGTACGTGGTGCCATCGACCACAATGGATTTGATGAAACCGCCATCGGCGCCGAAGGTGCCCGTGTCACCCAGCAGAGAGCCGGTGACCGGCGCGCCAACCACGGTGCCCGACAACACCGAGTTGAGCTGATTGAGGTCGGTGACCACCACCGCGTTGGTGTCGGTGTGGCTGATGCCGTCATAGGCCAGTGGATCGAGGTTGGCGTTGCTCACGCCGCTGCCCAGGCCGATGGCGTAGTTCTTGATGTTGTTGGCATCAAGGAAGGCTTTGAGTGCGGTCTCGTCGGCGCTGCCGATTTCCTGGCCGGTGGTGGGTTTGCCGTCGGAGAAGAAGTAACCGATGTTCTGCGCACCGTCCTGTTTGCCGGCGGTGTTGAACGCGGTCTGCATCGCCGCCACGGCGGCGTCGTAGTTGGTGCCACCGCCGGCGGTGAGGCCGGCCAGCAGGGTTTTGGCGGTGGCCACATCGACCCACACTGAGGTGCGGTCAGTGGCGCTGCTGCTGAAGGTCACCAGTTGCACTTTCACATCGCCGAGGTCGTCATATTTGTCGAGCAAGGCGCTGATCGCCTGCTTGGCCAACGCCAGCCGTGACAGGCCCGGCACGCCGGACGCGTCGGCCATGCTGCCGGAAATGTCGAGGACGATGAGGATGTTGGAGTCGATCTCTACCGCCGCCGCCGAGCGATCCGACGGCACGGCTTTGGGCACGTCATCGACGATGTTGACCACGATGGTGCTGGTGGTGCTGTTGCCCAGCGCATCGGTGGCTTTGTAGGTGAAACTTTCGCTGAGGGTGTTGGCCCCATCGTTGGCGCTTGGCGTGGTTTTCGGTGCCGAGGTCAGGGTGTAGGTGTACGTGCCGTCAGCGTTGAGCTGGATCTGCCCGTACTGGCCGGTTGAACTGCCAACCAGCGTGTAGGTGATCGCGCCACTGCCACCGGTGACCGCACCAACCAGTGTGCCGGTGGCGGTTTCGCCGGTGCTGGTCGGGTCGCTGCCGGTGACCGTGCCGGGGGCCAGGTCCTGGCCATCCTTGGTCAGGTCGAGGGCTTTTTCGTAGACCGTGACGTCCTGATCCACCGAGGCCACCAGTTTGCTGTCGGCAACGTTGATGGTGATGGTGGTGGTGCTTTCGTCACCGTCGCCATCACGGATGGTGTAGGTGAACGTATCGGTGGCGCCCGGCGGGCTCACCGAGTTCGGGTTGCTGTGGTAAACGGCGTTGCCCGCCGCGTCCAGGGTCAGGTAGCCGTAGGTGCCATTGATGTTGCTGTTGAGGCCGCCGATCGCCGAGCTCGCGGTGTTGCTGCCGGCACGCACGCCCACCACTGCCCCACCCGCCGCTGCGCCGTCGGCACCGGTGACGTCGTTACCGAGCACGCTGATGTTGACCGTGCCGCCCTCCGTCACCGAGCCGGTATCGGCTTTGGCGGTCGGCAAGTCGTCGATGATGTTGACGTTGATCTGCCCGGACGCCGTGCTGCCGTCGCCATCGGTGGCGACCACGTTGAAATTCTCGGTGAGGCTGTTGGCGCCGTTACCGGTCGGGTGTGCGTCGTTATGCACCAGGGTATAGCTGTAGGTCACGACACCCGTGGTCGGGTTATAGCCGGAGATGGTCAGCGTACTGCCCAGCGGCGTGGTGACCGACTGCGGGAAGCCTGCGGCCACACCATTGGTGACCACGGCAATACCGCCGACAGTCAGGGTTTGCAGACCGTCGAGCGCAGTCACGGTGAAAGTGCCGCTTTGGGTCAGTGCCGTGGCGTCCGGCGCACTGCCGTTGCCAAGGTTTTTTTCGTAGACAGTGAGTTCGCCGCCGTTGACGTCGAGACCGTTGAGGATCACCGGATCGTCGTTGTTGTGGATCTGCAGGACGAGGTTTGCGGTGCTGGTATCGCCGTCCGAATCGGTGATGGTGTAGGTGAAGGTTTCGGTGCCATTGCCGCCGCCGTGCAGGTTTTTGAAATCGGCATCGGTGGGGTTGAGCGTGTAGGTGTAAGTGCCGTCGGTGTGCAGTTCGAGCGAACCGTAAGTGCCGGTGAAGGTGCCAGCGGTGACGGGGCCGGTAGGTACGCGGTCGGCGCCTTGTACGTCGTTGGTCAGGACGTTGCCGGTCAGGGTCAGGTTGGTTTCCGACGCGGTGTTGGCATTGCTGTCGTTCACCGCTTTGGGCACGTCGTCGATCACGTTGACGTCGAGGGTGGCGTTGGCGGTGGTGCCGTTGTCGTCGACCACGGTGACGGCGAATTGCTCGGGCAGGTTGTTTGCGCCGTTACCGGTCGGATGCGCGTCGTTGTGATCCAACGTGTAGCTGTAACTCACAACACCGGTCGTTGCGTTGAAACCGGTGATGGTCAGAGTGCTGCCCAGTGGCGTGGTGACCGACTGCGGGAAGCCTGCGGCCACGCCGTTGGTGACCACGGCAATGCCGCCGACGGTCAGCGTCGTTACGCCATCGAGTGCGGTGATGGTGAAGGTGCCGCTTTGGGTCAGTGCATTAGCGTCAGGAGCGCTACCGGTACTGAGGTTTTTTTCGTAGACGGTGAGTTCGCCGCCGTTCACGTCGAGGCCGCTGATGACCACCGGATCGTCGTTGTTGTGGATCTGCAGGACGAGGTTTGCGGTGCTGGTATCGCCGTCAGAGTCGGTGATGGTGTAGGTGAAGGTCTCCGTGCCATTGCCATTGCCGTGGAGGTTTTTGAAGTCGGCGTCGTTGGTGTCGAGCGTGTAGGTGTAGGTGCCATTGGCGTTGAGAACCAGGGTGCCGTAAGTGCCGGTGAAAGTCCCGGCGGTGACTGGGCCGGTGGGTACGCGGTCGGCGCCTTGTACGTCGTTGGTCAGGACATTGCCGGTGAGGGTCAGGTTGGTTTCTGACGCGGTATTGGCGTTGCTGTCGTTCGCGGCTTTTGGCAGGTCGTCGATGATATTCACATCGAGGGTCGCGTTGGCGGTGGTGCCGTTGTCGTCCACCACCGTGACGGCGAACTGTTCCGGCAGGTTGTTTGCGCCGTTACCGGTTGGGTGGGCGTCGTTGTGGTCGAGGGTGTAGCTGTAGCTGACCACGCCTGTGGTGGCGTTGAAACCGGTGATGGTCAGCGTGCTGCCCAACGGGGTGGTGACCGATTGCGGGAAGCCTGCGGCCACGCCGTTGGTGACCACGGCAATGCCGCCGACGGTCAGCGTCGTTACGCCATCGAGTGCGGTGATGGTGAAGGTGCCGCTTTGGGTCAGTGCATTAGCGTCAGGAGCGCTACCGGTACTGAGGTTTTTTTCGTAAACGGTGAGTTCGCCGCCGTTCACGTCCAGGCCGTTGATGATCACCGGATCGTCGTTGTTGTGGATCTGCAAAACCAGATTCGCGGTACTGGTATCGCCGTCCGAGTCAGTGATGGTGTAGGTGAAATTCTCGGTGCCATTGCCGCCGCCGTGCAGGTTTTTGAAGTCGGCGTCGGTGGGGTTGAGCGTGTAGGTGTAGGTGCCGTCTGTATGCAGTTCCAGGGTGCCGTAGGTTCCGGTGAAAGTACCGGCAGTCACTGGGCCGGTCGGAACACGGTCAGCACCCTGCACGTCATTGGTAAGGACGTTGCCGGTCAGCGTCAGGTTGGTTTCCGAAGCAGTGCCGGTGTTGCTGTCGTTCACTGCTTTTGGCAGGTCGTCGATGATATTCACATCGAGGGTGGCGTTGGCGGTGGTTCCGTTGTCGTCGACCACGGTGACGGCGAATTGCTCGGGCAGGTTGTTCGCACCATTGCCGGTTGGGTGGGCGTCGTTGTGATCGAGGGTGTAGCTGTAGCTGACCACGCCGGTCGTTGCGTTGAAACCGGTGATGGTGAGCGTGCTGCCCAGCGGCGTGGTGACTGATTGCGGGAAGCCTGCGGCCACGCCGTTGGTGACCACTGCGATGCCGCCGACAGTGAGCGTTGTCACGCCGTCCAAAGCGGTGATGGTGAAGGTGCCGCTTTGGGTCAGCGCGTTGGCGTCAGGAGCGCTACCGGTGCTGAGGTTTTTTTCGTAAACCGTCAGCTCGCCGCCGTTCACATCCAGGCCGCTGATGACCACCGGATCGTCGTTGTTGTGGACCTGCAGGACGAGGTTCGCGGTGCTGGTATCGCCGTCAGAGTCGGTGATGGTGTAGGTGAAGGTTTCGGTGCCATTGCCGCCGCCGTGCAGGTTTTTGAAATCGGCATCGGTCGGGTTGAGCGTGTAGGTGTAAGTGCCGTCGGTGTGCAGTTCGAGCGTGCCGTAAGTGCCAGTGAAGGTGCCGGCGGTGACGGGGCCGGTGGGTACGCGGTCGGCGCCTTGTACGTCGTTGGTCAGGACGTTACCGGTCAGGGTCAGGTTGGTTTCCGAAGCAGTGTTGGCATTGCTGTCGTTCACTGCTTTGGGCACGTCGTCGATCACGTTGACGTCGAGGGTCGCGTTGGCAGTGGTGCCGTTGTCGTCCACCACCGTGACGGCGAACTGTTCCGGCAGGTTGTTCGCACCATTGCCGGTCGGATGCGCGTCGTTGTGATCCAACGTGTAGCTGTAACTCACAACACCGGTTGTTGCGTTGAAACCGGTGATGGTCAGTGTGCTGCCCAATGGCGTGGTGACCGATTGCGGGAAGCCTGCCGCCACGCCGTTGGTGACCACCGCGATGCCGCCGACAGTGAGCGTTGTCACGCCGTCCAAAGCGGTGATGGTGAAGGTGCCGCTTTGGGTCAGTGCATTAGCGTCAGGAGCGCTACCGGTACTTAGGTTTTTTTCGTAAACGGTGAGTTCGCCGCCGTTTACGTCGAGGCCGTTGATGATCACTGGATCGTCATTGTTGTGGATCTGCAGGACGAGGTTCGCAGTGCTGGTATCACCGTCCGAATCGGTGATGGTGTAGGTGAACGTTTCAGTACCATTGCCGCCGCCATGCAGGTTTTTGAAATCGGCATCGGTCGGGTTCAGCGTGTAGGTGTAAGTGCCATCGGCGTGCAGTTCGAGCGAGCCGTAAGTGCCAGTGAAGGTGCCAGCAGTGACGGGGCCGGTGGGTACGCGGTCAGCACCCTGCACGTCGTTGGTCAGCACGTTGCCGGTCAGGGTCAGGTTGGTTTCCGAGGCAGTACCGGTGTTGCTGTCATCGACGGCTTTGGGCACGTCGTCAATGATGTTCGCGCTGATGGTGGTATTGGCGGTGCTGCCGTTGTCGTCCGTCACCGTCACGGCAAACTGTTCGGGCAATGTGTTGGCGCCATTGCCGGTCGGGTGCGTGTCGTTGTGATTGAGGGTGTAGCTGTAGGTGAGAACGCCGGTCGCCGTGTTGAATCCGGTGACGGTCAGCGTGCTGCCCAAAGGCGTGGTGATCGATTGCGGGAAGCCTGCGGCCACGCCATTGGTGACCACGGTGATACCGCCCACCATCAGCGTGGTGACGCCGTCCGGCGCGGTGATGGTGAGGCTGCCGCTTTGCGTCAACGCCGCTGCATCGGGCGCACTGCCGCTGCCGAGATTGGCCTCATTCACGGTCAGCACGCCGCCATTGATACCGTTATTGATCGTCACCGGATCATCGTTGTTGTGGATCTGCAGCACCAGATTCGCGGTGCTGCTGTCACCGTCGGAATCGGTGATGGTGTAGGCGAACGTTTCAGTACCGTTGCCACCACCGTGCAGGTTTTTGAAATCGGCGTCGCTGGTGTTCAGGGTGTAGGTGTAAGTGCCATCGGCGTGCAGCACCAAATTGCCGTAGGTTCCCGTGAAAGTACCGGGGGTGACCGGCCCGCCAGCGACGCGGTCAGCACCTTGTACGTCATTGGTCAGAACGTTGCCGGTCAGCGTCAGATTGGTTTCCGACGCGGTGCCGGTGTTGCTGTCATTCACCGCTCGGGGCACGTCGTCGATGATGTTGACGTCGAGCGAGCCGGTGGCGCTGTCGCCATTGCTGTCACCCGCCGTCACGGTGAAATGCTCGCTCAGGCTGTTGGCGCCGCCACCGGCCGGATGGGCGTCATTGCCATTGAGGGTGTAGCTGTAGCTGACCACGCCGGTGCTCGCGTTATAACCGGTGATGGTCAGGGTGTTGCCCAACTGGGTGGTGAGCGACTGCGGAAAACCGACGGCCACGCCACCGCTGATCACGTTGATGCCGCCGATGTTCAGACTGCTCAGACCGTCCGGGGCGCTCACGGTAAAGCTGCCGCTTTGAATCAGCGCAGCGGGGTTGGCGGCAGAGCCGTCGGGCAGATTGGCTTCGTTGACGGTCAGTTCACCGCCCGGCACCGACAGGCCACTGAGCGTCACCGGATTATTCACCGCTGGTGGCACCACTGGCGCCGGAGTGTTGTCGCCGTTGTTATCGACGATGTAGTGCCGTTCCAGGGGAAACTCGGGAATCCCGTTGAAACCGGCGGTGGGGAAACCAATTCGCGGATCGACGCGTCCGCCGACTTCCGTCAGCAACACAAAGCTGTGGCCACCACCCAGTTCCCCCGGTACACCCGTTGGCGCATTCGGCCCGGCAGCAGTCGCTTCGGCGGCTTTGGTCGGGTCTTCACCGGCGGCGATGGCTTTCTGGATTTGCTCAACGTCGGTCAATTGCGCTTCGGTCGGGGTCAGCGCTTCAGGCGAATCGACATGCGGCGCCTGATTGGCCAACAGCTGCCCGGTCATGGTCATGCTGCTGTCACGACCCAGGGTCAACTCGTGGCCATTTTGCAGATGAACGGCGATGGCACCTTCTGCCCCGGTGATCACCTGATCGCCGGCAAACAGGCGGTCGCCCTCGACCAGGGCGCGGCGAGTGCCGTCGGTGCCCTGCGCGAAAACCTGACCAATGACTTTAGTGACGATCCCGATGAGCGTTGCCATGTGAATTTCCTCCGCTGCCGACCACCGTCGGCACTGGTTCGCGAAGCAGCCCATGGCTCAATCGGGTTGCCGGGGTGACGCTCACACCTCGGCAGTTCGTTTCGCAGGTAGCGCAAACAAGGAAACTTCAGTGCGATCAAGCACTTAAAACTCCTGATCAATGCAGCAAACCCACTAACGCTACGTAACGGTGGTGAATCACCCGAGTGACAAAAAAATGTCGCTCATCTGCCGCTACGCGTCCCTCCCCTTCAGCATTACTTCGCCGTATGTCGCAAAGTGAATGGAACTTTCCTCAAGCCTTTCCGTGCACCCTGATGCGCGGAAAACAAAGGCTTTCGTCCTGAACAATGTCCCGGATTTGTCGCAGCGCATAAGTTTTTTTTGGCATAACCCTTATGAAAATTTTTTCTTAGCTACGCTCCAGGATGTTCTTAGCTCTGTTGTTACAAGAGTGAAACGCTTAAACCTCAAAATTTCGTCAAATATTTGGCGACAGTAACACACCATCAGGACCAGGGAGATGCACCCATGCGCGTTTTAACCCCCCTCTGCAGCGCGGTTTTGCTGGCCATGGCTTGCACTTCCCAAGCTCAGGCCATGAACCTGACCGACGCGATACAAAGCACCATCGCCACCCACCCAGAACTCGCCTCGCGCGTGGACGCCAAGCTGTCAGCCGATGAGCAGGTGAAAGTGGCCAAGGGCGGCTTTTATCCGTCCGTGGATTTGAACGCTGCTTACGGTCGCGGCTACAGCGACAACACCAATACGCGGGCATTGACTCCCAGCGGTCACAACACCGAAATCCTCAACTACACCCAGTCCGAATTACGCTTGCGGCAGATGCTGTTCGACGGTTTCAACACCGCCAACGAGGTCGAGCGCACCAAAGGCGTGTCCAACTCGCGCGCCTATTACGCGCAAGGCACCGCCCAGGATCTGGCCCTGCGCACCATTGAGGTCTACCTCGAAGTGCTCAAGCGCCGCGAACTGGTGACCCTGGCCAAGAACAACCTGCAAGCGCACTTGCGGGTCAACGATCAGATCGGCCTGCGCACCCAGCGCGGTATCGGCAGCACCGCAGACTCCGATCAGTCGGTCGCCCGTAAAGCGTTGGCGGAGAACAACCTCGACACCGCCGAAGTCGATCTGGCCGACGCCGAATCGAACTTCTACGCCGTGGTCGGGCGCATGCCCGATGAACTGGAAGCGCCACCCTCGACCCGCGGTGAAATCCCCACCAGCCTGCCGGAAGCCCAGCAGAGCATGGTCGAGAACAACCCGTATCTGAAATCCGCCCAGGCTGACGTGCAGTCGGCCGAGAGCCAGTACGAAGTCGCCAAGTCGCCGTTCTATCCACGTTTCGATGCAGAGGCGGCGGTGGGCGCGAACAACAACGTGCAAGGTGATGAAGGCCACGACAACGAATGGCGCGTGGGCGTGATCATGAACTACAACCTGTTCCGTGGCGGCAGCGACAAAGCCCGGCTGGCGTCCGATGCGCACCAGATCAATCAGGCAATGGACATTCGCAACAACGCCCTGCGGCAGTTGAACGAGAACATCCACCTGGCGTGGAACGCCATGGTCAACGCGAAGAAACAGACCCCGACCGCCCGTGAATACGCCGAGACCACCAAGCGTGTGCGCGCGGCGTATCAGGATCAGTTCGGTCTGGGCCAACGCACCCTGCTCGACTTGCTCGACAGTGAAAACGAGCTCTACAACGCCAACCGTCGCTACACCGAAATCCGCTACACCGAGGAATATTCGATGTACCGCGTACTGGCGAACATGGGCCAGTTGCTGAGCAAGCAACGAGTGGTGCTGCCGGCGGATGCGATAGCCGCAACCGATGTGAAGAATGAAGCACGCCTGCCCGAACTGAAGTAAGTCCCACGATCCATTGTGGCGAGGGAGCTTGCTCCCGCTGGGTTGCGCAGCGACCCCAAAGATTTGAGCAGCAATGAGATCCATGGGGCTGCTGCGCAGCCATCGGGGATAAATCCCCTCGCCACAGGTTGGACCAGTCATTACAGGGGCGATCAATATGACTAGCATGGTCGAAGGCGGGAACACCGGGATCGATCCGCGGCTGAGCTTCGATGACCCGTTACTCGACGGTCTGTTGATCCTCTGCAAACTGCATGGCGCGACGGTGAGTCGCGCCAGTCTGAGTGCCGGGCTGCCCCTGAACAAGCAACGCCTGAGCCTCGATCTGCTGCCCCGCGCAGCGGCCCGGGCCGGGTTGCAGGCGCGTCTGTTGCGCCGCGAACTGAAAGATATTTCTGCGCTGAATCTGCCGATCCTGTTGCTGCTCAAGGATGGGCGCACCGCCGTGCTGCGGCGTTTCGGCGACGACGGCAAAGCGCTGATCCTGCCCAGCGAAGCCGATGGCGGCGAGCAATGGGTCGAGCGTGAAGAACTCGCCGAACACTACAGCGGCCAGGCCTTGTTCGCCCGTCCGCGCCACGAACTCGAAGACTTGCGATCACCGCTGGTGCCGCGGGTCCACGCCTGGTTTCGCGACACCCTGAAGCTGTCGAAATGGCTGTACAGCGATGCAATTCTCGCCAGTTTCCTGATCAACCTGCTGGGCCTGATGGTGCCGCTGTTCGTCATGCAGACCTACGACCGCGTGGTGCCGAATCAGGCCACCTCGACCCTGTGGGTGTTGGCGATCGGTCTGCTGATCGGCACCGGTTTCGAGCTGGTGCTGCGGGTGGTGCGCGCGCACCTGCTGGACACCGCCGGCAAGAAAACCGATGTGATCCTTTCTGCGACGTTGTTCGAGCGCATCACCGGCATGGCGATGAAGGCGCGGCCGGCAACCATCGGCGGTTTCGCCCAGAGCATTCATGACTTTCAGGGCCTGCGCGAATTCCTCACCGCCGTGACCCTGACCAGCCTGATCGACCTGCCCTTCGTGGTGTTGATGCTGGTGGTGATCGGTCTGCTCGGTGGCTGGCTGGTGGTGATTCCACTGCTGGCGTTTCCGATCACGATCATCTTCGCCATGGTGATTCAGGCACGCCTGCGCGACACCGTGCAAAAGAGTCTGAGCCTGGGTGCGGAACGGCAGGCGCTGCTGATCGAAACCCTCGGTGGTCTGGAAACCCTCAAGGCCTGCGGCGCCGAAAGCGAGCGCCAGCACAAATGGGAAAGCACCCACGGCGCCCTCACCCGCCTCGACAGCCACGCACGCAACCTCTCGGCGCTGGCGACCAACGGCACGCTGTTCATCCAGCAGTTCTCCGGGATGGCGACGATTGTCGCCGGGGTCTACAGCATCATCGCCGGTAACCTCAGCGTCGGTGCGCTGGTGGCCAGCTACATGCTCGGCAGCCGCGTACTCGCGCCGCTGGGGCAGATTGCCGGGCTGATCACCCGCTACCAGCAAGCGCAACTGACCATGAAAAGCACCGATGCGCTGATGGGCCTGCCCCAAGAACGCGACGGCAAGCAGCGGCCCCTGGAGCGCACGCAGCTGCAAGGTGCGCTGGACGTCAGCGGCGTGACCTTTCACTACAACGGCCAGAACGCGCCGGCGCTGAGCAACGTCAGCTTCAGCATGAAACCCGGCGAGCGGATCGGCATCATCGGCCGCAGCGGCTCGGGCAAAAGCACCCTGGCGCGGCTGGTGATGGGCTTCTATGAACCCGAGGAAGGCCAGTTGCTGCTCGACGGCCTCGACCTGCGGCAACTGGATGTCGCCGACCTGCGCCAGCAGATCGGTTATGTCGCCCACGACCTGCCGCTTTTGGCCGGCAGCCTGCGCGACAACCTGACCCTCGGCGCGCGCTACATCAGCGATTCACGCATGCTCGAAGTTGCCGAACTGACCGGCGTCACTGAACTGGCCCGGCAGCATCCGCAAGGTTTCGACCGGCCGGTAGGCGAACGCGGCCAGCTACTTTCCGGTGGCCAGCGTCAGGCGGTTTTACTCGCTCGGGCGTTGTTGCTCGACCCGCCGATCATGCTGCTCGACGAACCCACCAGCGCCATGGACAACAGCAGCGAAGACCTGCTGCGTCAGAAGTTGCACGGCTGGGTGCAAGGCAAGACGCTGCTGCTGGTCACCCACCGCACCTCGATGCTGAGTCTGGTGGACCGGTTGCTGGTGCTGGACAACGGCCGGGTCGTCGCCGACGGCCCGAAAGAAGCGGTCATCGATGCACTGCGCAAGGGCCGCGTCGGCTCGGCGGCGGTTTAGTCGATGCAACACAAACCTGTGGCCACCTACTGTCTGTGGCGAGGGAGCTTGCTCCCGCTTGGGTGCGCAGCGCCCACAAGATTTTTGGGGCTGCTGCGCAACCCAGCGGGAGCAAGCTCCCTCGCCACAGGTTCGCGTTGGCTTGGTTTCTCTTGATTGAGGGGTATCGCCGCATGTCAGCTTCATCTTCGAAAGAGCGCGGCTACTTCAACAGTTTCGGCAAAAGCGCCGAAGCCGAGTTCATGCCGGAAACCGCCGGCGCGGCGTTGCAGGATTCGCCGCGCTGGTCGCGGATCACCGTGTGGCTGGCGGCGGCGCTGTTGATCAGTGCGCTGGTCTGGGCCAAGTTCGCCGTGCTTGAAGAAGTGACCATGGGCGAAGGCAAGGCGATTCCGTCGAGCAAGGTTCAGGTGATCCAGAACCTGGAGGGCGGGATCGTCACCGAGATTTTCGTGCGTGAAGGGCAGATGGTGAACAAGGGCGACAAGCTGTTGCGCCTGGATGACACGCGTTTTCTGTCGAACAAGGGCGAGAGCGAAGCCGACCGTTACGCGCTGACCGCGCAAGTCGAGCGCCTCTCCGCCGAAGCCGAGGGCCGTCCGTTCAAACTGTCTGACGAGGTGATCGCCAAGGCGCCACAGGTCGCCGAAGACGAGCGCGCGCTGTACGACCAGCGCCAACGGCGTCTGGCCAGTGAGCAACGCACCCTCACCGAACAGCTGCGGCAAAAGACCCAGGAGCTGGCGGAGTTCCGCTCCAAACAGGGTCAGTACAGCTCCAGCCTGGCGCTGCTGCAGCAAGAGATGAACATGTCGGCGCCGCTGGTAGGCACGGGTGCGGTGTCGCCGGTGGAGATCCTGCGACTGAAACGTAGCGCGGTGGAAATTCGCGGTTCGCTGAATGCGACGACCCTGGCGATCCCTCGCGCCGAATCGGCAATCAACGAGATCAAGAGCAAGATCGACGAATCGGAACAGACTTTCCGCTCCGACGCGGCCAAGGACCTCAATCAGAAACGCACCGACCTGTCGAAAATCACTGCATCGAGCATCGCCATCGACGACCGCGTCAGCCGCACCACCGTGACTTCGCCGGTGCACGGAGTGATCAAGCAACTCAAGGTCAACACCATCGGCGGCGTGGTCCAGCCGGGCAGCGACATGGTGGAAATCGTGCCGCTGGAAGACAACCTGCTGATCGAAGCCAAGGTGCGTCCGCAAGACGTCGCGTTCCTGCATCCGGGCCAGAAAGCCATGGTCAAGTTCAGCGCCTACGACTACACGATCTACGGCGGGCTGAGCGCAAAACTGGAGCTGATCGGCGCCGACACCATCACCGATGACAAGGGCAACAGCTTCTACCTGATTCAGGTGCGCACCGATAAAAACCACTTGGGCGGGGATGTTAAACCGCTGCTGATCATCCCGGGGATGGTGGCGACGGTGGACATTATTACCGGGGAGAAAAGTGTGCTGGATTACCTGCTTAAACCGGTGCTGAAGGCGCGGACCGAGGCGATGCGTGAGCGGTAGGCATTGTTGAGAGTTGCGGTGATTGATCCGACGCCTTCGCGAGCAAGCCCGCTCCCACAGTTGGAATGCATGCCCCTGTGGGAGCGGGCTTGCTCGCGAAGAGGCCCGCACCAACACCCATTATTTTGAATGATTACGCTGAAAAACCTCCTCCCCCATCGCCGCAATCTGCCCCTCGATCAACGCCTCGAACGGTTTGAGCAACGGCGCAAACGTGGTCGGCGCTTCAAGGGTTTCCAGCGCCTGCACAATCGCCTCGATCGTCGACAACGCCCCCGGCCCCGGTGCCTTGCGCAACCGATAGCGCGACACCCCGCCTGCGGCCAGCGTCACCCGTGGCAACGCCGCCAGCAACGGATTGAGATGGAGCATCTTGCGCGCCTTGCGCCAGGTGCCGTCCGGCACCACCAACAGCAGCGGTTGGTCAGACTCGCGATAAGCCTGCAACGGCTGCGCATCGTCGGCGGGAAACAGCAACCGCGCCTGATACCCCGGCCGGTTGAGCAGCACGGGTAAATCCTCGAACACCTCGCCGACAATCAACTCGGCATTGGTCAAACCCAGCGCCGCCAGTCGCGCGGTGTTGAGTGCGTGATTGACCTCACTCGGATGCTGCAACAGCAACACCCGAGTGCGGCTGTCGAGGTTCGGGATCAGCGGGCACAGGCAATGGGTTTGTGGGCGCAGGCAGCGCGGGCATTGGGGTCTGGACATGGTTTTTACGCCTGATTCAACTGCGCTTTAAGCAGATCACGGAACGTCTGGATCAGCGGCTCGCGGCTGCGGCCCCGGCGCATGATCATCGAGAACGGCGCCTGATAACCGAAAGTCGCCGGCAGTAACACGCGCAAGTCGCCCTTGTCGGCCCAGGCCTGCGCGTAGTGCTCCGGCAGGTAACCGATGTAGGCACCAGAGAGCACCAGAATCAGCTGCGCTTCCATACTTTCCACGGTCGCCGCGCTGTGCTTGAAACCATGGCGCGCCAGCTCCGCCTGACTCCAGTAACCACGGCCGACCATGCGCTGCTGAGTGATGACCTGCTCGGGAATCCGCCGCTCGTTGAACAGCGGATGCCGGCTGCTGCAATACAGCCAGTGCTGCTCGCGGTACAGCGGCATGTAGACCAGACCGCTCATGCGCGTGGAGAACGCACCGATGGCCAGATCGAGACGGTTGTCCTGCACGCCGAGTTGCAGTTCGTAAGGGCTCATCACCGACAGGTGCAAATGCACCGCCGGGTGTTCCTGGCTGTAGGCGCCGATGGCTTCGGCGAACGGCAAGGCCTTGTCGCTGACCGTGGAGTCGATCACCCCGAGATTCAGCGTGCCACGCAGTTCGCCCTTGAGCGCGGCGGCGTATTGCTCGAAACCTTCGAGCTCGGCCAGCAGGCGCAAGGTTTCCTGATGGAACAGCTCGCCCTTGCTGGTCAGGCTGAACCCACCCCGCCCGCGATGGCACAGCACCAGACCGAGCGCAGCTTCGAGCTGGCTCATGTAGGTGCTGATCGCCGAGGTCGAGAGGTTGAGTTCCTGCTGCGCATTGGCAAAACCCTGATGCCGGACCACGCTGACGAAGATGCGCAATAGTTTCAGGTCGGGTAAAGCGTTGGCCATGTCTACTCCGGGCTTTGGAACTGCGTTGTCTGTTGCCCCCCTCACCCCAGCCCTCTCCCCGAGGGAGAGGGAGCTGATCTCCAGGGCTTTCAAATCCTGAGTTCGACTCGATTTTTCAGGTCGATGCAGATTCCGCTGACAACTCTGTCGGCCCCCTCTCCCTCCGGGAGAGGGTTGGGGTGAGGGCAGCAATGTTCAGCCAGGCATGAATCCCGAAACCGCAGAGTCTAATCCGCCCGCCCACATTAGTTTAGAAAAATCTGAACTAAGTTTTTGCCCGTAGCGATTCTTCCCCCGCACTACATTTCGCAGAATCGGCCCCACAGCGGCGCCCGAACCTGTGTTCAACGGCGCGCCGACATAAATAAAACAAAGACGATGAGGCCCTACCCGTGGACAAGATTCTTCACCAACCACTGGGCGGCAACGAAATGCCGCGCTTCGGCGGCATCGCCACCATGCTCCGACTCCCCCATGTACCGACCGCTGCCGGCCTGGACGCTGCCTTCGTTGGCGTGCCCCTGGACATCGGTACTTCGCTGCGCCCCGGCACTCGCTTCGGGCCGCGCGACATCCGCACCGAATCGGTGATGATCCGCCCGTACAACATGGCCACCGGCGCTGCGCCCTTCGACTCGCTGTCGGTCGCCGACATCGGTGACGTGGCGATCAACACCTTCAACCTGCTCGACGCCGTACGCATCATCGAAGAAGCCTACGACAACATCCTCGAGCACAACGTGATCCCGATGACCCTGGGTGGCGACCACACCATCACCCTGCCGATCCTGCGGGCGATTCACAAGAAGCACGGCAAGGTCGGTCTGGTGCACATCGATGCCCACGCTGACGTCAACGATCACATGTTCGGCGAGAAAATCGCCCACGGCACAACCTTCCGTCGCGCCGTCGAAGAAGGTCTGCTGGACTGCGACCGCGTGGTGCAGATTGGTCTTCGCGCGCAGGGCTACACCGCTGACGACTTCAACTGGAGCCGCGATCAGGGTTTCCGCGTAGTGCAGGCCGAAGAGTGCTGGCACAAGTCGCTGGCACCGCTGATGGCTGAAGTGCGCGAGAAAGTCGGTGGCGGTCCGGTGTACCTGAGCTTCGACATCGACGGCATCGACCCGGCCTGGGCGCCTGGCACCGGCACCCCGGAAATCGGGGGTCTGACGACCATTCAGGCGATTGAAATCGTTCGCGGCTGTCAGGGCCTCGACCTGATCGGCTGCGATCTGGTAGAAGTCTCGCCCGCTTACGACACCACCGGCAACACCTCGCTGCTGGCCGCCAACCTGCTGTACGAAATGCTCTGCGTACTGCCTGGCGTGGTCCACCGCTGAGGGTTCGGCCATGAACGAACGTGATCAGGTGTTGAAAGCGGCTGCCGATCTGGTGTCCGCCTTCGCTCGTAACGATCGCGAAGCTTATTTCGGCGCGTTCAGCGCCGATGCAAGTTTCGTGTTTTACACCCTCGAACAGCCGCTGCTGTCGCGCGATGCCTATCAGGCGTTGTGGGACAGCTGGCGCGCCGAGGATGGCTTCGAAGTGTTGTCGTGCACTTCGAGCAACGCTTTCGTCAGCCTGCAAGGTGACGTGGCGGTGTTTGTCCATGACGTGGCCACCGAGCTGCGCATGCAAGGGGAGCAACATTTCAGCCAGGAGCGCGAGACGATTGTTTTCAAGAAACAAGCGTCGAGCCTAGAACAACAAGGCCATTGGCTGGCCTGCCATGAACATTTGTCCGCAATGCCGGAAGGGCTGCCACCCCCTTAGCCAAAACAGGTGACGCTCACGCACGATGAGCGCGCCTTTATGATCGGAGCTGATCATGAATAACAACAACAAAGCCAACGACCAAAGCCTTACGCAAATTGAAACCCACGGGGTCGAACAGATCCCGGACCACGAACGTACCGCAGGCCCGACGGACTTGTTCCGGATGATCTTCGGTGGTTCGAACACCTTTGCCACCGCCGTGCTCGGCAGTTTCCCGGTGCTGTTCGGCCTGTCGTTTCAGGCCGGCGTCTGGGCGATTGTGGCGGGCGTGCTGCTCGGCTCGCTGATCCTCGCACCGATGGGCCTGTTCGGTCCGATCAACGGCACCAACAATGCCGTGTCCTCCGGGGCGCACTTCGGCGTGCACGGGCGGATCGTCGGTTCGTTCCTGTCGCTGTTGACCGCCATCGCGTTTTTCTCGCTCTCGGTGTGGAGTTCGGGGGATGCGTTGATCGGTGGGGCGAAACGCCTGATCGGCCTGCCGGAAACCGACCTGACCCTGGGCCTGGCCTACGGTCTGTTCGCGATTCTGGTGCTGACCGTGTGCATCTACGGCTTCCGCTTTTTGCTGTGGGTGAACAAGATCGCGGTGTGGAGCGCCAGCCTGTTGTTCCTGCTGGGCATCTTCGCCTTCGCCGGTCCTTTCGACGTCAACTACGCCGGCACCGTGAACCTCGGGCAACCGGGCTTCTGGGCGGCGTTCATCGGCGCGGCGCTGGTCGCGATGAGCAACCCGATTTCCTTCGGTGCATTCCTCGGCGACTGGTCGCGCTACATCCCGCGTGACACGTCCAAGCAGCGGATCATGGCCGCTGTGGTGCTGTCGCAGATCGCCACGTTCATCCCGTTCCTGTTCGGCCTGAGCACCGCGACCATCGTCGCGATCAAGGCGCCGGACTACATCGCGGCGAACAACTATGTGGGTGGTCTGTTGGCGGTATCGCCGAGCTGGTTCTTCCTGCCGGTGTGCCTGATCGCGGTGATCGGCGGCATGTCCACCGGCACCACCTCGCTGTATGGCACCGGGCTGGACATGTCCAGCGTGTTCCCACGGGTGCTGTCGCGGGTCAAGGCAACGTTGCTGATCGGCGTGCTGTCGATTGCCTTCATCTTCATCGGACGCTTCGCGGCGAACCTGGTGCAGAGCGTGTCGACCTTCGCCGTGCTGATCATCACCTGCACTACCCCGTGGATGGTGATCATGATCATCGGCCTGCTGGTGCGTCGCGGCTTTTACTGCCCAGATGACCTGCAAGTGTTCACCCGTGGCGAGCAAGGTGGACGCTACTGGTTCAACCACGGCTGGAACTGGCGTGGTCTGGGCGCGTGGATCCCGAGCGCGGCGGTCGGCCTGTGCTTCGTCAACCTGCCGGGGCAGTTCGTCGGCCCGCTGGGCGAGATGGCCGGCGGCATCGACATCAGCCTGCCGGTGACCCTGGGGCTGGCTTCGGTGGTGTACCTGACGCTGCTGAGCCTGTTCCCGGAACCGCGCGAAGTGTTCGGGCCCACGGATGCCCGCAGCCAAGGCGTAACAAAACCTGAACTGCGTCAGGCCGCCTGACGCAAATCCCCTGTGGGAGCGAGCTTGCTCGCGAAGACCTCAGCACACTCAACATTGAAGTGACTGACAGACCGCCTTCGCGAGCAAGCTCGCTCCCACAGGGAACTGAATTCCGCCTCACATAAAAAAGACAATCGGAGACACGCCATCATGGCTTTGGATTTATTCGTCGTCCTCATCTACGCCGCCGGCATGCTTTTGCTCGGCTACTACGGCATGCGCAAGGCCAAGACCAACGAGGATTTTCTGGTCGCCGGGCGTAACCTGGGCCCAAGCCTGTACATGGGCACCATGGCCGCGACCGTGCTCGGTGGTGCATCCACCGTCGGCACCGTGCGTCTGGGCTATGTGCACGGTATCTCCGGTTTCTGGCTGTGCGCCGCGCTGGGTTGCGGCATCGTCGCGCTGAACCTGTTCCTCGCCAAACCGCTGCTGAAACTGAAGATCTACACCGTTACCCAGGTTCTGGAAAAACGCTACAACCCGATGGCCCGCTCGGCGAGCGCGGTGATCATGCTGGCCTACGCGCTGATGATCGGCGTGACCTCGATCCTGGCGATCGGCACCGTGCTGCAAGTGCTGTTCGGCCTGCCGTTCTGGATCTCGGTATTGCTCGGCGGTGGCGTGGTGGTGATCTACTCGGCGATCGGCGGCATGTGGTCGCTGACCCTGACCGACATCGTCCAGTTCATCATCAAGACCGTGGGCCTGATGTTCATCCTGTTGCCGATCTGCCTGTACCGCGTCGGCGGCTGGGACGAACTGGTGCTGAAGCTGCCGGCAGCGGCGTTCAACTTCACCACCATCGGCTGGGACACGATCATCACCTACTTCATGATCTACTTCTTCGGCATCCTGATCGGTCAGGACATCTGGCAACGGGTGTTCACCGTCAAGACCGCCAAAGTCGCCCAGTACGCCGGCAGCATCGCCGGTATCTACTGCATCCTCTACGGCCTGGCCTGCGCGCTGATCGGTATGGCTGCGCACGTGCTGATCCCGGATCTGGACAACGTCAACAACGCCTTCGCCGCCATCGTCAAACTGTCGCTGCCGGACGGCATCCGTGGTCTGGTGATCGCCGCAGCTCTGGCAGCGATGATGTCCACCGCCAGCGCCGGCCTGCTCGCCGCCGCCACCACCTTGACTGAAGACCTGCTGCCGAAACTGCGTGGCGGTAAACAGTCGAGCCTGACGATCAACCGCCTGTTCACCTTGCTGACTGGTGTCGTGGTACTCGGCATCGCGCTGGTGGTGAATGACGTGATCAGCGCCCTGACCCTGGCCTACAACCTGTTGGTGGGCGGCATGCTGATCCCGCTGATCGGTGCAATTTTCTGGAAACGTGCGACCACCGCCGGCGCCATCGCCAGCATGGGCCTGGGTTTTGCCACCGCGCTGCTGTTCATGTTCAAGGACGGCCTGGATGCGAACACGCCGATCTACTACAGCCTTGCGGTAGGTCTGGTGAGTTTTGTGGTGGTCAGCCTGGTCTCCCCTCGCCCGGCGACGGTGGCGAGTGCGATCTAAGCTCTGATGTAACGACTTGATGCTTTCTTCGACGGGTGTGGCGTCGGTTGCCACACCCGTTTTTTTACGTCTGGAGAAAATGGCTTATGAAGATCGTTTCGCGCGATCAGTGGTTTGAGGTTCTGAATTTGAGCGATGGCATCCGGCTGATCCATGAACCGTATATTCGACCGTTCTACCGCTGCAACCTGTGGCATGTTCAGGGCCGCGACAAAGACTTGTTGCTGGATAGCGGTTCGGGATTGGTCAGCCTGCGCGAGCAATTGCCGTGGATCACCGAACGGCCGCTGGTGGCTGTTGCCAGTCACTGCCACTTCGACCACATCGCCGGGCATCACGAATTCGCCGAACGCCTGGTGCATCGCGCCGAGGCCGACATTCTTGCCGCGCCGGATGGTGAGAACGACCTGAGCCGCGCCTTCGTCGGCGATGACATGTTCGACGCGCATCCGGACTGTCCGCTGTGCTACGCCGAATACCGGGTCCAGGCTGCACCGGCCACCGGGTTTGTCGAGGATGGCGACGTGCTGGATCTGGGCAACCGCACGCTGCAAGTGCTGCATACGCCGGGGCATTCGCCGGGCGGGATCAGCCTGTATGAAGCAGCGACGGAAACCCTGTTCAGCGGTGACATCATCTACGACGGGCCGTTGATCGAAGATGCCTACCACTCCAATCTCGATGACTACGCCGCCAGTCTGCGGCGCTTGCATGCGCTGCCGATCCGCACGGTGCATGGCGGGCATTTCGGCAGTTTTTCCGGCGCGCATTTACGTTCGATGATTGACGAATGGCTGCGCCGACACGCTTGAGGCCTGCTGTAATCAGTCAAAACAACAACGAAACTGTCTGCCATGAGAAGAGCTGCCGTGCGTGCTGCCGTGCACCGATACATTCAGCGCCTGCTGGACTCCCGCGAATTCAACGACGACACCAGCCTGGTGCAATTAGGGCTGGAGAAGGCAGATATCGAGGATCTGATCTTTCATCTGGAAGATGAGTTCGGACTGACGGCGTTCACCGCCGAAGAGGATCACATGCTCAAGACCGCGAAGACCGCGAATGACCTGAGTCGATTTTTGCTAGAGATTGGAAGGCATTGAGAGGGTTTGCAAAATACAACCATCAGGGTGAGCTGAAACCCTGTGGCGAGGGAGCTTGCTCCCGCTGGGCTGCGAAGCAGCCCCAACAACATTCAGCCCGGTTGTGCCAGACGGACCTTGTTCAGTGAACCTTACGACTGCTGCGCAGCCGAGCGGGAGCAAGCTCCCTCGCCACAACAAGCGTCACTCACATTGAGTCGTACTTACCGCCGACGCTGCTGACGCCGGCGCTGTTCGTCATCGGTGCGGATCGG
Source organism: Pseudomonas sp. RSB 5.4 (assembly GCF_037126175.1). Classification (NCBI taxonomy): domain Bacteria; kingdom Pseudomonadati; phylum Pseudomonadota; class Gammaproteobacteria; order Pseudomonadales; family Pseudomonadaceae; genus Pseudomonas; species Pseudomonas sp. RSB 5.4. Next base: position 6,218,397 of record NZ_CP146986.1, on the reverse strand, counting down.
TACGGGTTGCAGAGGCGGTTCGATCAAGCCGAGGGCAACACCCAAATCGTGCAGCCAGTTCTGAATTTTCTCTTTCATCGTCATGCCCCCTTCAGGGTAGTGCTGAGCGGCCGGAATTCTGAGGCCGCTTCGCACTGATAATAGTCCTAAGTCCTACGCAATGCTCGGCCAAATCCGCAATGATCTGTTACTGAATTGAACAGAATTCGGATCGATTGGTTCACGCCGTCTGCCGGGTTTCACTGGATACCACGGGATAGAGCGCTTGCTGCTGTTCAATCCAGGCATTGAGGTTGGCCCCGACCATGCCCTTGCGCCACATGAGCCATGTTGTCGCACTGGCAAACGGCTCGGCCAACGGGTGCACCGCGACACTTTCGCGCCCGGGCAGACTGGCCAGCATCGACTCCGACATCAGCGCCACGCCGCTGCCGGCAATCACACAGGCGAGCATGCCCTGATACGACTCGATCTCCATCGCCCGGCCCATCGCCGCCTGATAGTGGACAAACCACGCCTCCAGTCGCGCGCGATAGGCGCAGCCATGGCGGAAAGTGAACACCGCCCTGCCCTCGACCTCTTTGGCGCTGCGGATCGGCGGGTGATCGGCTTCGCTGATCAGCACCAGACGCTCGTCACACAGCGGCACGCCGTCGATACCGGCCAGTTGCGGCGGACCGTCCACCAGCGCCGCATCGAGACGCCCGGAGACCAGGCCTTCAAGCAACTCACCGCTGGGCCCGGACTGCACTTGCAGATTCACCGCCGGGTATTGCTTGTGATAGCGCGCCAACAGCGCCGGCAAATGGATCGCTGCGGTGCTGTAGAGCGTGCCGAGGACGAAATCCCCGGCCGGTTGCCCGCCCATCACCGCCGCACTGGCCTGATCGCGCAGGGCGAACAGTTTGCCGGTGTAGTCCAGCAGGACTTTTCCCGCAGGCGATAACTGCAAACGCTGACGCTCGCGGACGAACAGTTCGACACCCAATTGCTCTTCCAGCTGTTTGAGCCGGGTCGACAGGTTGGATGGCACCCGGTGCAGACGCTCGGCGGCGCGGGTGATCGAACCTTCCTCGGCCACTGCCTGAAAGATCCGCAATTGGCTGAATTCCACAACCATTCTCCATTACAGAACAAGTTACTCACTATTATTCAATTTTAAAGAAAGTCAATCGGTTCTAGCCTGACGGTCATTGCTCCTCCAAAGGAATCCCGACCATGTCGCCACTGATTCGCTTATCCGCCTGCTTCGTCGCCCTGATGATGGCCATGGGCATCGGGCGTTTCGCCCTCACCCCGCAACTGCCGCACCTGCTCAGCGAAGGCCAGGTCGACCTGACGGCCGCCGGTCTGATTGCCGCGGCCAACTACTTCGGCTATCTGCTGGGCGCGGTGGATGCGATGTTCGCCCACCGTCCGCAGCAAGTGCAGCGCCGGTTGCATGGCGGGTTGTGGCTGTGCGTGCTGCTGACCCTGGCGTCGTTCTGGGCCAACGGCTTCTGGGCGCACTTGTTGCTGCGCTTCGGCACCGGGGTGGCGAGTGCCTGGGTGCTGGTGATGATCACGGCGCTGAGTCAACCACTGGCAGCGGCGGCAGGCCGGCCACGACTGGGTGCGCTGGTGTTCGCCGGTCCGGGGCTGGGGATTTTTCTTACAGGGTTGCTGGCGCTGTTCTCACATCTGCTGAACCAGACGTCTGCTACGTTGTGGCTGATCTATGCCGCCGTGGCATTGGTGATGTTGTTGAGGATCGTGCGGATCCTGCCGCAACCGGGCGAGCACACGCCGGTCGCCACCCTCAACGTCAGCCATGCGAATCGCGGCATCCCGCGACTGGCGGCGGTGTATGCGCTGTACGGCGTGGGTTACATCATTCCGGCGACGTTCCTCTCGCAGATGGCCAACGCGCAGTTTCATGGGCAATGGCAGGCCGATCTGTTCTGGCCGTGCTTCGGCCTCGGCGCCGCCATCGGCGTATTGCTGGTGAGTCTGCGTCGCCACGACCCGAACACCACACGGCACTGGCTGACCGCCACCCTGTGGTTGCAGGCGCTCGGGGTCTTCGCCTGTCTGTTGGGCAGCGGTTATGGCCTGGCGCTGGGGGTGATGTTGTGCGGCATGCCGTTTCTGGCCTGCATGCAACTGGTGATGCAACGTTCGCGAGAACTGGCGCCCCACACCACCCAACGCAACGCCGGGCTGCTGACCGCGTGCTTCGCCGTCGGCCAGCTCAGCGGCCCGTTGCTCGCGGCACTGAGCAGCCATTTCAGCGGCGGTCTGCAACCGGCGCTGATCATTGCCGGCAGCGGTCTGCTGATTGCCGGCGGGCTGGCGCTGCAATCGGTCAGTGCTGGCCGAGGGCTTTGCGCAAACGCCGACGCACCCACTGCTCAGCGCTGACAAAGGTGATGCCGAGCAACACCAGCACCGCGCCGATGACGAAGTTAATGCTCAATTCTTCACCCAGCAGCACCACGCCAAAGGTGACACCGAACAGCGGCGTCATGAACGAAAACACCGCCAGATTGGCCGCCAGATAGCGTCGCAGCAGCCAAAACCAGGTCAGGTAACTGAAGAACGACACCACCAGACCCTGGAACAACACGCTGGCCACCGCCACGGTGGTCAGGCTGACGTGAGTGATCTGGCCGCTGAACAGCGCGATCAACAGCAGGCCGACGAAGCCGACGATCAATTGATAAAACAAGGTCAAGGTCACCGGCGCTTCCGATAGCCGCGAAGCGCGCACCACCACAGTGGTCGCGCCCCAGCAGGCACCGGCAATGACCCCGAACGCATCGCCCAGCAGCATGCGCCGGTCGAGGTTGTCCCACGACACGCCGCCAGCGAAGGCAATCGCGATACCGATGAACGCGAGCAGAATCCCCAGCCATTGCAACGGGCGCAGACGCTCGCTGGCCAACAGGAAATGCACACCCAATGCAGTGAAAATCGGCGCGGTGTAGAGGAACACCGACATGTGCGCGGCAGTGGTCAACTGCAGGCCTTCGGCGATGAAGAAGAACTCCAGACCGAACAACGCACCGGCCAGCAGTCCGCCGCGCCAGGTGTTGCCGACCTGATCCCAACCACCCTTCCAGCACAGCAGCAAACCCACCAGCAACGCGGAAATCCCCGAACGCCCGGCCGCCTGCATCACCGGCGCGATGTCCGGCGCGGCCCACTTGATCATCACTTGCTGCACGCCCCAGATCAGGCACAGGCCGATCATCACCTGCAGGGCAAAACCGTCGGCATTGCGCCGCTCGACACTCACCGCAACACCTCGAACACACACAACATGGCAGCCATCCGCTGGTCGAAAATCTGTGTCGGGGATTATCAATCACTCGGGCAGAAAAAGCCGTCTGAAAAAGACTTTGTCTGCGTCAGTAACGTCAGCGGTGAATGGCTGTCGGCTGCGCCGCCATTCGCGAGCAAGCCCGCTCCCACATTAGAACGCATTCCCCCTGTGGGAGCGGGCTTGCTCGCGAACGCGTCGGCCCAGACAACCAGGATTACCCAGCTGACCTCACAAATCGCTTCGCAGCCAGGAAACCGACCGTGCAGGCAACAGCCGTCGCAAACGCCCCCCACGCCCAATCCATCAAGCTCACCTGCACCGACCACCCGCGCAATGTCGCCCAGTTGGTCAAGTCATAAGTGCCGTACGCCACCAGCCCCAACAACGCGCCCATGCGTGCCGCGCGTTGCCAGCTCAGCGCCGGCAACACCACAAACTGCACACAACCGAAAACATACAGGCAATAAAAAACCGCTGCCGGTAACAGCAGCGGTTTTTCGAGCATCAGCGAACCGAGCAGCTCGCGGTAGGTTGGCGCCATCAATACGCCGAGCCAGATGCCATCGAGCAACAGAAACGCCACCAGTGTGGCGCCATAGGCAATCAACGCTTTTTTCATTTAACCGACCTCAAGTGAGCCCATGCAACATGGGCTACGCGAGGCTCAGGTTAGTTCAATGCGATCGGCGTGAATGACGATCTTGCCTTCCTTGTACAGCGAACCAATGGCCTTCTTGAAGTTGCCCTTGCTGACCCCGAACATGCTGCTGATCAGCGCCGGATCGCTCTTGTCGCTGATGGCCAGCGTGCCGTTGCTTTCGCGCAACTTGGCGAGGATCTTCGAGCTCAGGCTGCTGGCCGCTTCCTGACCCACCGGTTGCAGGCTGAGGCTGATCTTGCCGTCGGCGCGCACTTCCTTGATGTAACCCTTCTCGCGCATGCCGGAACGCATGAACTTGAAGATTTCATTCTTGTGGATCAAGCCCCAGTGCTTGTTGTTGATGATCGCCTTGAAGCCCATGTCGGTGGCTTCAGCCACCAGCAGATCAACTTCCTGCCCGGCGCTGTAGTTGGCCGGGGTCTTGTCGAGGTAGCGATCCAGACGTGCGGTCGCGGTGATGCGGCGGGTGTGTTTGTCGAGGTAGACGTGCACCACGCAATATTCACCAGCGGTCATCTGCCGCTTCTCTTCGGAATACGGCAGCAACAGATCCTTCGGCAGACCCCAATCGAGGAACACGCCGATGCTGTTGATTTCAACAACTTTCAGACTGGCAAATTCGCCGACCTGAACTTTTGGTTTTTCAGTGGTAGCGATAAGTTTGTCATCGCTGTCCAGATAAATAAAAACGTTGAGCCAGTCTTCATCTTCGCTGGGAATATCTTTAGGGATATAACGGTTAGGCAAAAGAATTTCGCCGTCCGCACCGCCGTCCAGATATAAACCGAAGTTAGTGTGTTTAACCACTTGCAAACTGTTGTAACGCCCGACTAAAGCCATTTTCCAAAACCCTCATTGCGTGGCGGCATTCTACCCGGTTTTACCGGTTTCGTTCGCTGGCTGAGCAACCCGCTCGAGAAAATCCACGGGACACCTTGATTTTCCTGGGTCTCGCACGGTCGGGCTGCCACTCGTCTGACCAGCGCAGCACCGGCCGCGCCATTTCGCGCAGGATGTTTTCACTGATGGCAAATAAATGTTCTTATTTAAAACAGTGGCTTAGGTGGATATTTCGAATAATTAATCGAGAATAATCCACCCACGCGCCCAGTTATTCCCGGGGATATTTATCAAGCAATTGTCAAGTTATTCCTGTACGATGCCTGGCCGAGTTACTTTTCTACAGGTTAATGGCCGCCATGCGTGTAAAAGCATCCACCAGCAAAGCAAAGCCAGCTCCAGCCGTTGAAACCAGCGAATCGATCAACGATCAAATCGCAGCGTTCCTCAAGTCCGGCGGCGAAATCCAGCAAATTGCCAAAGGCGTCAGCGGCCAGACGTTCGGTCCGTCCAAGCAGATCAGCCTGGGCAAGAAGTAACACCCGGTAATACACCCGTCCTGAGGCGCTTTGAGTTTCGAAGCGTCTGGACTGGCACCCGCGCAATACCCTCCATTCTGTTAACCAATCTTTTGAAAATCGACGAACGGCCATCATCGCCGAGCATTCGCCGGTATCCTTGCACGCGTCTGGATCAAGCGTTTCAGCAGGCTCAATGCCTTGCCCTCGCTGTTCATGGAGTGACGCATGCTCAAACCCACTTCCTGTTTACTGCTGGTAGGCCTGCTGGTCTGCTCGACTGCGCACGCGCAGATTTTCCAGCGCGAGCTCGGCGACTTCGACCTCAAACTCGGCACCACGCCCAGCCGCAGCATGGCCCAAGGCCTGGTCAAGCCGGCGGTAGTCGGCTCGTTCCACGGCGGCCTCGACCTCAGCCACGACAGCGGCCTGTATGTCGGCCAGTACGCACCGAGCATGGGCCTCACACCGGGCAAGAACCTCGAAATCGACTCCTACGTCGGCTTCAAACAACCTTTCGATCAGACCCTCGGCTATGAAGTCGGGATGATCCACTACAGTTATCCCAAAGTAGACACCCTCGACAGCCAGGAGCTGTTCGGCGGCCTGACCCTGCTCGGCAGCCGCTTCGGCGTCGCCGTGAGCAATGACCCGGACAAACAGAACAACACGCTGTTCGCCGACCTCGGCGGCAATCAGCCGTTCGGCATCGGGATCAGCATGAAATACACCACCCACCAACTGAACACGCCCGTGTCGGTGGACGGTGGTTATGTCAGCAGTTTTACCGATTGGTCGGTGAAATTTTCCCGGCCGTTCATGGGCGTCGATCTCGACCTGATCTACAGCAACTCCAACCTCAGCGGCAGCGATTGCTCGGCTTACTCCGGGCAAAACAGCGAGTGCGACGGGCTGGTCACGCTCAAGGCCGAACGCGCGTTCTATTGATCGGCTGAACTGCCGGCAGCCTCCCGCGTTCACATAAGAATCAGACGCCTGGCTCTCGCAAGGATTCGCTCATGTCTCGCTGGTTCAAACACCTCGCCACCCTGCTGATCTTCACCCTCGCCCTCGGCGGCTGCAGTCGCGTCGGCCTGGCCTACCGCAATCTCGACGTGATCATTCCATGGACGCTTGGCGACTATCTGGACATGACCAGCGAGCAAAAAGACTGGTTCAACGATCGCCTCAAGGAGCACCTGAACTGGCACTGCACCACGCAATTGCCGGGCTACCTCGACTGGCTGGATCGCTTGCAAGCGATGGTTGAAACCAATCAGGTGACAGACGCGGCACTGCAAGCGCGAACCGTAGAAGCGAAAAAAGCCATCGCCGAAACCGCACGCCAGATCACGCCATCGGCCATCGAACTGCTGCAAGGGCTGGACGATAAACAGGTCGCGGAAATGAACGACGCGTTCGCCAAGGACCTGCGCAAACGTGAGAAGGAATACGTCAAACCGCCGCTGGCGCAACAGATTGCCGAACGCGCTGCACGCATGGACAAGCGCCTCACCGACTGGCTTGGCCCGTTGAGCGTCACTCAGGAACAACGGGTGATGGCCTGGTCAACCGCGCTGGGCGAGCAGAACACCCAATGGATCGCCAACCGCGCGCACTGGCAGCAACAGTTCAGCGCGGCCGTTGCCCAGCGTAAAAGTCCGGAATTCCCACAACAGATCGAGACACTTCTGGTCAATCGCGAGCGTTTATGGACAGCGGATTACCAGAAAGCTTACGCCAACACCGAAGCACAGGCGCGCTCGCTGGCGGTTGATTTGATGGCGCAGAGCACGCCGCAGCAGCGTCAGCGGTTGCTCAAGAAAATCGAAGGGGTGCGTAAAGACTTCAATGACCTGAAGTGCCTGAAGGCTGCAAAAAAACCTTAATAGGATGCCAATCCAATGTGGGAGCGGGCTTGCTCGCGAATGCGGTGGATCATTCACCATTTATGTGTCTGATACACCGCATTCGCGAGCAAGCCCGCTCCCACAAAAGACTATCAGGCAATCTGCGCCTTGGAAGCCACCTCATCAAACGTCGCCTCATCCAGCGCATCTTCCTGCTCGTCCAGCACCTGCCGCGGATGATCATTTCCGGGAATGCTGCTGTCGATCAGGCTCAGCAGGCTTGATCCGCGTGGCGTCAGAATGAAATTGCTGCCGGTACTGCCCATATGATCCGGGCGCGGTTCGATAAATCCACGATCGAGCAACAAGCCTTCATATTCGCAGGCCAGCGTTTTCAGGTGATCCAGATTCTCGATCGGCTCGCCTGCACTGGCTTTCTGCGCCGCATAGTCCTCGGCATATTTTCGCGGCGCGAAACTTTCGCCTGCACTGTTCTGCACTTCATGCAGCAAGCGTTCAATCAAATCCCAGTTATAAGTCGTCATCCTGATTCAACCTCCGGTGCGCGTGATTTGGGGCGCTGTCATAGGTTGTGACCGGTGCCTGTCGCCGCCGTTCAGCCGCATTTCACGCCGCGACCGACCGGCGGTCTGTCGAATTGATCGTGTGTTAAACGACTAGTCTGACAAAGACGGTTTCAACCCCCGCAGGAGAAATCATCATGAACGTTGAGAATCATCCGGTGGTATCGCGAGAAGAATGGCTCGCTGCGCGCAAACAGCATCTGGCCGACGAAAAGGCCTTCACCAAGGAACGCGATCGCCTCAGCGCCAAACGCCGCGCGTTGCCCTGGGTCAAAGTCGACAAGGACTACCGATTTCACGGCTCACACGGCGAGCTGAAACTGGCCGACCTGTTCGGCAATCGCAGCCAGTTGATCGTTTACCACTTCATGTTTGCCAAGGACTGGGAGGAAGGCTGTCAGGGTTGCTCGTTCCTGTCCGACCACATCGACGGCGCCAATCTGCACCTGGCCCACCACGACATCGCCATGGTCGCGGTCTCCCACGCCCCGTTTGAGCAGTTTCAGGCCTTCAAGCTGCGCATGGGCTGGAAATTCGACTGGGTCTCGTCAGACGGTTCCGATTTCAACTACGACTTTGGCGTGTGTGCCCGCGCTGAAGATGTCGCTGCAGGAAAGGCTACGTACAACTACGAAAAGACTGACAGTGCCGAGGAAGAAATGCCGGGGCTGAGTGCGTTTTATCGTGATGCAAAGGGCGACATTTTCCACACCTACTCAACCTATGCCCGCGGTCTGGACATGCTGGTCGTTGCCTACAACTACCTCGACCTCACGCCCAAGGGCAGGAATGAGGACGAGATCATGGAGTGGGTGCGGCATCATGATCGGTATGAACATGAAAAAGCCTCGAGTTGCTGCCACCAGAGATAATCAGCAAATCAAAGGAAAGGCAGCGGCCGGCAATACCGCCCGCTGCATCCTGGATGCCTGGAATACGCATCACCGTTTAGTAGTTGAATTTCGTTTTGACTTGTTCGCCTTCGCGATAAGACAGGACAAACGACTTCCATGGCTCGCCGCGAGTGACCGCATTCTCGTGTAATTTTTCTACAAGCGCATAGATTTTCGAGTTATTGAAATCAGTTTCAGCGTCCCAAGTTTCTGAGCCATTTTTTTCTACAGCGAGGTCGGCCTCCATATAGTTCCCCCCCACTCAACGCTGTATCGAAAGGCGTCATAACCGTGAACAACTCCGTTCTCTACCAGCTCGAAAATTGATTTAACGAGTTCGAAGTCTTCTGTAATCACTCTATTACCTCCGGAATTTGATGAGGTTCATTTTTAAATGTCACGGTTTTGGGTTTACCGTCAATAACGTACGTCAATACTAACGAATCAGGGCGCACTGAACCGGGATCTGCACGCTCAAACCTGACCGTAGTAGGCCCTACCGTTCGGGCAGGATCATCTAGGGCTTCCTTCACTCTATTCTCATAGAACACTTTGTAGGCTGAATTGTTGAAATTCTTGTCCTGGCGTCAAAGGGCGTCAAAGGGCGTCAAAGGGGACAGATTTATTTTTTGGTAAGATATTTTATCTTCTACCTGCCAAAATAAATCTGTTAGCTTACCCCGAGCAATAACATTCAGGAGATGGCCTTCTTCATTTCCAACTGTCATGATGCCTAAGGGCCTAAGGGATAGACCAAGTTTATTTAAACGTGGCCTGTCCCATTATCCTCTCTGAGAAAAAAGATTGCAGAAGCTTATTCAGCTCATTATAAACCTGCACTTATTCAATCATCTTCTTATACACCACAAGATCGTGATCTCTAACGGCGTATATTGACTCATATTGAAAGGACAGCAGAAAGCGGTTATTTATGCCCCCTACCAACGCCACCATGAACTCATCCAATTCTTTTGCACTTTCTGCCAATGTGCTTATCGGGCAATGCACAACCAACCTTGCGCCTATTTTCCAACCCAAGGGATTTGCTTGATCTGTACCTATATCCTCCAGAGTGGCATGCTGGGTGTATACAAAAAAAGCATTTGATTCTGGAAAATCCCCGGAAAACTCAGAATCCTCAACGTCGACTGACGCCCCCAGCAATCCCAGGACATCTACCAGTTGCTCTACACGGGGGTAACCCTCAAATTCGAACACCATCATTATGCTCATGGTTTGTGCACCTCAATTACTCTGAACTGGCCATCTTTCAACAAATAAAGTTTTTTAAGATCTTTCACTGGATACTCCGCTATATTTTTTTGTATGTCATCGAAACCTAACGGCGAATCAGCCAGATTCAGAACAACAGTTTTAGCCTGCTTAATAACTTTATCATTAATCGTCTTCCATACCGAAAGGAGGCTGCCAGTCTGAGGCGATGCCACATCGGCTACTTCTCCATTGATTTTAAGATCTGGATTCGCCTTATTCTTTGCAACATTAGGCAGTTGTTCCACATCATACCCTGCTTTTGCCAGAGCCTTTGCAGCCTCGTTCTGCCTTTTAATGGACCTTACCATTTCGATAGAAGCATTCTTCGGTGGTAGTTCGGCATCCCCCAAAAGAGATCCGATTTTAGGTAATGTCGAGAGGCCTGCCTCGCTGTCAGTCAACCCACCCGTCGCAGGAGGCTTGGAGTCAAGCACAGGCACATCCGTATCACGTACGACAGTCTGCAACTTATTGATCTGGTTTTTGACGAGGTCGAGATCAAACGACGCGCCTATTTTCTTGACGGTATTGACCGAGACATCAATACCCATCCGCGAAAGGGTCAACGCGCTATTTGCAGAACTGCTCCCACCGCCCGCCAGCAACTGAACAACGAGCGCCACGGCTTGCCCCATTTGCCGGCCGAGGTTTTCCGCGTTGGCATCGCCGCCTTCGGCGAGCGCCTGCCCAATCTGATCAATCTGGGATTTGAAAGCAGCGCCAACTGCTTTACCCAGCAGCGCCTGAGCCTCATCAGAGCCAGCGAACTCCACGACGGCGTCCCAACTCTGCATAGGATCCCTCAACAGCATGACGGCGCTATCCAAAGTCCCAAGGCCCGCACCCGCCATCCCATCGGTAAAACCTTTGAGGGCTCCGGAGCCGGTCAGCAAATCCTGCCGCGTAGACTGGCTCTGCCACTTCACCGCGATCGCTATTTTTTTCAGGATATTGGGTTCGGCATCAATTTCTTTCATGGCCTGGACGTATTGCTGCGTCGCCAACCAGTTGTTGTCGATATTCGCCGTAGCTGCGTTGTTCGCTGTGGCGGCGCCATTCGGATTGCTCATGGCCGCAATGCCGGTCACCAGGCTGGTGATGATGTTGCGTTTGGCTTCGCGCTCTATCGCCGTTTCATTTGGATCAGTGTCTGCGAACAGTCCCGCCAGCACGCTCGCTGCTGAACCGCCCAAAGCACCTGCCGAACAGGACTGGTTGCTGGCCGCCGCACCGGCGCAGCCGAGAATCGCATGCAACGCGGTGTGTGTAGGGCTGCCTTCCTTCAGCCCCTTTTTCACCCAGTCACCGATATACGATGAGCCTTGCTGCTGTACGTAATTGACCACCATGTTCTGGGCAAACTGCGCACTGCTACCGCTTACGTTACCGCTGACGCCTGCGACGAGGGCTGTAGCGATTTGGCGGTAAGTACCCCCGGCCCCCCAGTTATCGCCAATCTCCTTGATCTGCTGTTTGAGCTGTAGGTAGTTTTCGTGGTGAGCCAGTTGAGCTTTCTCGGAAAGTTTCGGATCAGAGGAGGCCGCCAACTCCAGATCAGCCTGCTTCTTCTTGCTATCCATCTCCCGCGCGCGGTCTTCAACGAACTGAGAAACGTTCTGCACAAACTTGCCAACGATCTCGAAGTTCGCACCGATTTCTTCTGCATTGAAGATAGGCTTCAGCTTATTGCTGCCATCGCGATCACTTGAAACATTCGTGTTTATCGCTGCGATGGTTTGCTCAGCGGTTTTTCCAGTCAGCTCCTGCTGTTTTGCGCCGTTGGTAATCGTCACCGCAGCACCGCTTATCCCACTGTGCGTGATACTGCTGGAGCTATCACTGGCGAACAGGACGACAGGCGTGGTGGCGCTCACGCCATTCTTACTGGCGACAACCGGCCCGCCCCGGCTAGCGGTGGCGCTGGCATTACCGTTTTTGTCACGTCCGATATCGCCGCCATAACCACCACTGAGATTGATGCTACTGGCGTCGTACTCGGCCTTGTTCTTGATATCGGAACTCGTCAGCGTGCCAGTGCTCAGGGTGTTTTTGCCGTCGTCGACCGCCTTGTCGGTGCTGGCGATTACCGCGCCGACCAGATCGGTATTGCCCTTGACCTCAACCTGGAAGCCACCGTCACCGGCCTTGATGCCTGACTGTTCCGAAACGCTGGCGTAATCGCTTTGCATGTGCTGCGCAGCAATGCCGCCGCTGACACTGCTGGTGCCATAGCAGAATGGTGGAACGCAAACACTCAGCCCGACGTTTGCACTCATCTGCTTGGAGGTATAGGTGCTGGTGTCCTGCTGACTCTCGACATTGAGGTCACCGCCGACTTTCACCTTGACTGTCTCACCGGTGGCAACGGCCCCTTTGATGTTGGTGTCGCCACCGCTTTCCAGGTTGAGCGTATGACCAGACTTGATCGAGGTATTGGTGTGAGTAACGTCATCGCCATCGCTGCTGCCGCGCCCGACGTTGGCAGCGAGTTCGAAGGTAATGCCGTTACTTTCGCCGAAGCCAAAACCGATGCCCGCGCTCCAGCCATTGTTGCTGTTGGCACTTTGTTGATGTGCGGTGTTTTGCGCGGACAACAGATTGATTTCACCGTCGGCTTTCAGGCTGACATCGCCGCCGCCTTCGATTCGGCTGCCCACGACATTGATGTCACTGTCAGCACCGGCTCCCGTTGCAACGATGTTGACGTTGCCACCTGCGACAACATCGCTGGCAACCACATTGCGGCCACTCTGGCTGCTGTTCATCTTGCTCTGGCTGTTGCTCAGATTGACGCTGACTTTCACGCCACCCAGAGGATTCTGCGTCATCACCTGGCCGGCATCCAGCGCCTGATTGGCACTCATGGCGGCGTTCACTGCTGCCAGTGCGACCATTCGATCATCGCTGGTTTTCTGCGCTGCTTCGCCCATTTGCTGAATGCCACGCAGGGCATCTACCAGAGGAATGCTGACGGTGCCGCCGATTGCCGTGCGGCTGGTGCTCGCAGTTTTGTTGGTGTTGAGAGTGTCGAATCCTGCCTCGATATCAACGTGCTTGGCTTTGATGTTGATATCGCCCTGAGGGGCGACCAACTGGCTCGCGCTCTGGGTGTAATGATCCCCGGCGGTCAGGGAAATATTGCCGCCAAGGGAGGCAATTTGACTGCCCGACTGACGCGTCGAGGTGTTTTGCTCCGATTCTTTCGTTTTGACGACCCCGGTCGCGGGTTGCCACCAGCTACCAATCTGCCCGGTTTTCGTACTGCCGGACTTCGAGCTTGAGGACGAAGTGTTCTGTGCACTGGTAATTTCGAGATTGCGACCGGCATCTATGCCAATGTTCTTATCGGCCACGAGCGTACTGCCCTCGACAACCGAATCGCGACCACTCTTGATCTGGATGCTGCCAGCACTTATATCGCTACCAATATTCTGCGTTGACGTCTGTTGAGCTTGCTGGGTTTTGCGAGTTGACGAAAGCTCGCCCGAAAGGGAAAACCCTGTCTTACTGGAGCTCTTAGACTGACTGGAAGTTTGTGTCTCTTGAGCGGCGCCAATCAGAACATCATTGGCCGCTGTCAGCTTCACCTCGTTTTCCGCACGCAGGGCAGCCGCTTGCAAAGTGATGTTGTTATCCGATTTGAGCTCGATATCCTTTGCACTGAGTTCGGTGCTGTTCAGTCGTGTCTGCGTCAGCTCACTGCTGCTCGATTTGCTTTTGCTCCAGCCTTTCTTGGATGAAGCGTTGGCCTGGCTATAAGAGTCTTCAGCAGCCAACAAGTTGATGTCGCGACCCGCGGTAGCAAGCAAAGTCCCATCGCTGTTGAGCTTCGCTCCGGTCAGATTAATGTCCTGACCTGCCGACACCACCAGCTTGGTACCCGCCTCGACTGTCGAGCTGACGGACAAGACCGTCTCGCTTTCACTCATCGTCGACTTCTTCTTGCCGAAGGAGCCCTTTTTGGTTTTCGAGTAGTAGTCGTAATCAACGTCTTCTGCCGTCTCAATATTGACGTCATCACCAGCGAACAAGTACGCCTCGTTGCTGGCGCTGATGCGACTGGCAATCAGATTGAGGTCTTTGCCAGCGTTGACAGCAATGTCACGCCCCGAGTTGATGACACTTGATTGCTGGGAAACATTGAGGGACTCCACCTGCGTGCGCTTGCTGCGCGCCACGTAATCACTTTCATTTGCCGCGGATGCGATCTGTACATCATTGCCGGCGTTTAAGCTCAGATCCCGCTTGGCATCCAGCCGACTGGCCACAACTGTCACATCCCGATCGGCACTGATCGACAGATCGCGCCCTGATGTCACTTCAGCCCCATGCTGGGTAATCGTCTGATTGAGGTAGCTGCTGCCCCGCGCATTGGTGCTGCGATCCTGAACCGAGGTGATGTTCACATCGCGATCGGCATCGAGCGTCATGTCCTGACCACTCTGGAGTACGCCACCAATGTTATTGATGTCACGACCAGCGCTGATCGTCAGGTCGTTGGCGGCTTCGATCCGTGCGGCGTTATCCAGATAGTCACGGTGGTACACACTGCCACCTCGGTTGACATCAACACTTGTTACATCGCGCTGGTTGATTACGTCCCCATGGGTGGCCGTGAGACTGACATCCTTACCGGAAATGATGCCTCCTGACTTATTAATGATGTCGTTACCGGCTTTGAGCCTCAAACGCTCTCCGGCTTCGATCAGTCCACTGTTGACAAGGTTGTTGTCGGCTTCTGCCCACAAGTTATTTGAAGCGCGCAACGTACCCGCGTTCGTAAGATCGCCACCGGCAATCAACGTCACATCGTTACCCTGGATCAGCGCCCCGTTAGGCGCCAGACGGTTGTTGGCCTGAGCCAGGTACAACACCGGCACCAGCACTTTCTCACCGTTCACTTCGTGCTCTTCGAGCCAGACGATGTCGTGAGTCAATGCCGCCACTTGCTGCGCGGTCAAGGTAACGCCCATCGACAGGTTGAGTTGGTCCTTGCTGGCGATAGCGTTGTTCATCAGGTACTTGAACATCCCTTCGTCAGAGGTCTGTCCGTCGATGAAGCGCTGGCCGGTGCGGGCCACCACGGCCTGCTGCACCATGCGTTGTTCAAACAGACCGTCACCGAGTCGCTTGGCGCTGGTGTCCGGGTCATAACCGAGCTTGCCCAGCAGATAGTCCGAACTCATGAACTGCTTGAGGTCGGTCAGCGCCGGGTTGGTTTCGATCAGATATTTGTGCGGGTTGGAGCGCACGCTGGTATCGGGTAGGGCCTGCACGCGTGGAACGTCGAAAGAAACGTTGCCACGAGCGGGCATCAGCACACCGACCGGCCCGTCACCGGCAGCGGAATTGACGTTGATGACAGCCGTCTTGTCATTGAGATTCAGCGAAGGACGGCTGGCCAATGCCAGCTCACGGTTCTTCACCGAGACTGGATCGTTTTTATCGAACTGGAGGTCTGTTGCATGCCTGACCGGCATACCGCCCGCATGTGTCGAGGGTGCGGCAGTGATGGAGCCGATCGTCCAGTCTTTACCGGCTACGAGCGTTTGCTCGCTGCCGTCCTTGCGGCTGAGGCGGAACAGACCGTTGTCGCCGGTCGGCAGGGTGAAGCCCGGCAAGGCCAGTGGGTTGACCTGTTGTTGGGCGAGGTCTGGAGGAAGCTGGGCGTTGATACGGATGACTGTCGGGGTGACTTGACCCGCCAGTTGCGTGGAGCCCAGGCGAGACGCTCCGCCGGCAGCGGCGTTACCGTTGCGAACGACGCCGTTGTCCAGTTTGTTGGTCGCGTTGATATAGACGGTGCCGCCGGCCTGAACGACTGCGTTGGCATTGGCCGTCGGGCTGCTTTCAATAGTGGTGACTTTGGAAAACGCTGCGTTCTTGACCGCAGCCGGCGCCTCCGTGCGCACGCCGCTGTCGTAGCTCGGTGCAGGGAAAGGCAATTTCCCGTCGTAGTCTAGAAGGATCGACCCAAACAGGAAGAAGTTGGCGGCCTCGCTACCGGTATGACGCCCGCCGACCGTAGTCAACGTTTCGACGTTGTTCATGTCCCAAGTGTGGAGGTTCGGGATCATTTTGATTTTGCCGTCCGAGACCCCCATTTTTCCTGAGTCATAGTCCGGATCATTGGCAGCGTTATAGGCGAGTACGTCCCTCCAGAAAAACACGTCATGCCGACCTGGCGCGGCGAACCAGCGACTGACGGTGTAGTCCCCGACAGTCGCTCCCTGGTTCGTGAAGTTCTGCACGTTGATTGTCATGTCACGCCCGGCGCTTACGACAGAGGCGTTATTGATGAACTCCCGACCATTCCCAGTAAGGTTTCGCCCGGCCGTCAGCGTGCCGGAAGCCGAATCCTGAACAATGGTTGAGTGGTATTTTTCAATCCACACCATGTGGCTCGGCAGGCGAGTCTCGTAAAAAATGTTGGAGAACGAAGTACAGGTTTCGCACCGAACACCAATCGCCCCGGAGATCAGCCCGCCCCCGGCAGCCACTTCAAACACATCCTTGCGATTCTCGATGTGATCCGCCGCCAGACTCAGATCACCCACGCTTTCAATGGTCGCTGAAACGTTGTTGATCGACGAACTCCAGCCGTTGCTGTCGTCCCGGGCAATGCTGATGTTGCCGATGCCATAGATGTCGGCGTAGCGGTTGGTCAGCGTGCCGACGCGCAAGGCCATGTCGCCGCCACTGAAAATCAGCCCGTTCTGGTTAAGCAGTGAATCGGTGTTGACGCGCAGATAGCCGGCGCTGCCCAGCGTTCCGTTGTTGGTCAGCGCTGCGGCATTGACGGTCAGGCTGTCTGCCGAAGTCAGTCGGCCCAGGTTGGTGAGGTTGCCGCGACTGGTGATCGTGGCGGTCGTCGCACCGGTGATACTGGCCGCGCTGCTCAGGTCGATCCCGGACGCGGTGAGGCCAAGATTGCCTACACTGCTGAGCCGACCGTTGCCGCCATAAGTGCCGCTCAACTGGATATCGAAATTGCCACTACTGGCAATCAATCCGTCGTTGGTCCAATTGCCGCCACGTCCAATCAACTGATTGGAGGCAAGCAACTGGCCGCTCGCAGTCTGCACAAAATTGCCGACATTCACCGTCAACCGCCCAGCCTGAATCACACTGCTGTTGGTCCAGCTGTCCGCGTTCAGCGTCAGGCCGCCTAGGGTCACCAGCGAGCCGCCGGCGTTCATGACGTTGGCGGTCGAGATGCCGAATTCGCCGACGCCGACATGGGTGATCGAGCCGCCGGCATTGAGCAGGTTCGGCGTGGCAAGGTTGAAGTCGTTGTTGGCGGTTTCCACCAGACCGTTGCGGTTATCGAACTGGCTGCCGATCTGGAAATCGGTTTTACCACCGACGCCCAGCGCGCGCAGTTTGCCGCTCTGGTTATCGAGGCTGGCAGCGCGCACGGCCAGGGTGTTGGCACTTTCGACAAGGCCGCCACGGTTGGTCAGGTTACCGTTGACGCCCAGCTCGATGCCATTGCCGCTGATCTGCCCGGCGTTGTTGTTGAGCGAACCGGCGCTGACTTTGACCATGCCTCGGGCATAGATGCCGCCACTGCTGTTGTCGAGTGCATTACCACCGGCATCGAGCAGAATGTCGCCGCTGTTGGCGGCGATGCGCCCGCCGTCGCTGTAGATACCACCGAGTGCGCGCAGATCGAGGCGGCTGCCTTCGATCTTGCCGCCCTGGCCGTTGCGCAACACGCCGGTCAGGCGGGTCTGCAGCAAACCCTTGAGGCTCGACAGCACACCGCCACGGCTGTTGAGGCTGGCGGCGGTGAGGGTCAGGTCGCCGTTCTGGGCGATGATCTTGCCGCCTTGGTTGTCGATGGCGCCGCTGCCCGCATTCACGGTCAGTGCTGTCATGCTTTGCACAGCACCCTTGGCGTTGTTCAGCGCTGCAGCGGTAAGGTTCACCCCGGCATCGCGGCTGGAGATCAGGCCATCGGTGTCGTTGTGCAGAGTGCCGCCAGCGGTGAGATCCAGTTGGCCGTTGGCCGACACGGTGCCGCTTTGGCTGTTGTTCAGATCACCGCTGGTGAGCAGGCTCAGCAAGGTCTGGCTGATCAATTGTCCGCCGCGGTTGTCGACACTGGCGGAACGCTTGATCAGCAGTGGGCCGCTGCTGCCCAGCGCACCATTGACGTTGGTCAGGGCACCGAGCAGGTCGAGGCTGACGCTGTCATCGCCAACGAGGCTGCCATTGCTGTTGTTCAGGTGCGTGCCGGTGAAGGTCAGGGCTTTTTTCGCAGTGACTCTGCCGCCGCTGTTGTCCAGCGATGCGGCGCGGACATCCAGCGCGTCACCGCTCTCGATCAAGCCGCCGGAAGCATTGCTGAGCGTGCCGCCAGTCAGGGCCAGCGTCTGTTTGCCGCCACTGCTGACCGTGCCGTTGCTGTTATCGAGGCTGGCCGCTTTGATACTCACTTCGCCCTTCGCGCCCACGCCACCTTTGCTGTGGTTGGTGAGCGCACCACTGAGGTCGATGCTGGTGTTGCCGAGCAGGCTGGAGACACTGCCTTCCTGACTGTTGTCGAGGGTGCCGCCGGTGACGCTCACGCCGTTCCAGCCAGAGACCAGACCGCCCTGATTGTTCAGGTCGGCAGCGGTCAGGGTCAGTTGATCGTTGCTGATCAGGTTGCCGCTACGGTTGTCCAGGCTGTTGCCTTTCAAACGGAAGCTGTTGACGCTGGAAATCTCGCCCTTCTGGTTATTCAGGTTGCGCAGCGTCTCAATGCTCAACACGCCTTTGCTGTTGATCACGCCGTTCTGGTTATTGAGATCACGCAGGTGGGCGACGCTCAGCAAACCCTTGCTGCTGATCAGGCCGTCCTGGTTATTCAGATCCTGTGCGGTGGCGCCCAGATCGATCGCCATGCCCGCAACACCCACCAGTGTGCCGCCCTGATTATTCAGGCCGGTGCTGTTGAGGTTCAGCTGTTGCGCGGCCTTGATGCTGCCCTTGTTCTGGTTGTTCAGCAGGCCATCGACCTTGACGTCGATATCGCTGTCACTGAGCAAAACACCTTCGCCACTGTTATCCAGACTCGCCGCGCGAATCTGCAGCGCCGCGGCAGCGATCTTGCCTTTGATCGAGGTCAGCGCGTCGTTGATCTGCAGGGTGAGTTTCTGATTGCTCAGCAGTTGGCCGCTGCTGTTATCCAATGACTTGGCGAGCAGCTCGAAAGCCTGCTCGCTGGAAATCTCGCCGCCACGGTTGTTCACGTCGGCCAGATTCTTCAACAGCAACTGACCCGGCGCACTGATGACGCCGCCCTGGTTGTTCAACGCGCCGCCGTTCAGATCGACGCTGACATCAGCATTGCTGCTGAACAGCTTGCCACCCTGCTGATCCAGACCACGAACATTGGCCGCCAGCGAATTGGCCGCGCCGAGACTGCCGGCGATGTTGGTCACCTGGCCGGCCGTGATGTGCAGTTGATCGGCGGAGTAAATGCTGGCCTGGCTGTTGTTGAGGTCGCCGGTGGTAATGCTCAGTTTGCCTTTGCCACTGATCGCGCCTTGTTGCTGGTTATCCAGCGCGCTGCTGTTGAACGTCAGGTCGGTGTCGGTCAGCAGTTTGCCGCCCTGGTTACTGACGGCGCCACGGGTGTCGATGGTCAGCGCTTTAGCGCTGGAGACCGTGCCGGCCTTGTTGTCGAGACTTTGCGCGCTGATCGCCAAAGCGCCTTCGTTGACGAGGCTGCCCTGTGCGTTGTTCAGATCTCCGGAGAGGTTGATCGCAAGATCTTTCTGGCTGGTCAGACGTCCGCTGTTTTCCAGGGTCTTGCCCGTCAGGGTCAAGCCGCTGACACCGGACAGCAGCCCCTTGTTGCGGTTGATGACTTCATTAACCGTCAGCGCCAGATTGCCGCCGGCGAGCATGTAGCCGCTGTCGCTGTTATCCAGCCAGGCGCCGATCAGGCTCACATCAGCCTTGCTCGACAGCTCGCCGCTGCGGTTGTCGATACGGTCGACGTTGAGGTTCAGCGCTTTTGTTGAACCGATGAGGCCTTCCTGACGGTTATCCAGGCTGGCGGCCGTGATCGTCAGGCCGTTGTCGGCGATGACCACACCATTCTGGTTATCGAACATTCCGGTGACGCTGAAATCGACATCACCCCGCACGCGAATGTCGCCGCTGTTGTTGTTCAGACTGTCGCTGCGACTGTCGAGGCTGGCGGAAGCAATCACCCCTTTGACGTTGCTTAAGGCGCGGTCGATGACGAGGGTGAGCTTTTCATTGCTGAGCAATTTGCCGCCGTCGTTGTTCAGGCTTTGCGCATCGAGGCTCCAGGCCTTGGCAGCGGAAATTTCACCGGCGCTGTTGTCGACGTCCTTGAGGTTTTTCAGCAGCAACTGGCCCGGCGTATGAATATTGCCGCGCTGGTTGTTGAGCAAACCGTTGTTCATGTCCAGGGTCAGGTCGCTGTTGCTGAACAACTCGCCGCCGTCCTGTTCCAGCGAAGTCAGCGAAGCCTGAAGTTTCTGCTGGCTACCGATGGTGCCCCCGGAGTTGTCCAGGTGCCCGGCGGTCAACAACAGCGTGCCATCGGTGGCGATACTGCCGCTCTGACGGTTCTTCAACTCGCCGGTAGTCAGGGTCGAATCAGCCTTGGCGCTGATGATGCCGTTGTCGCTGTTATCCAGGCTGCCACTTTTGAAGGTCAGGCCTTTCTGCGAGACGATCAGGCCGCCCTGGCTCAGTACCGCGCCGGTGGCGGTCAGCGCCATTGCTTCAAGGCTCGACAGTTTGCCCAAGCGATTGTCGAGGCTGCCGGCGGTGAGGATCATTTGCCCTTCACTGCTGATCAGGCCTTGCTGGTTATCCATCGCGCCGTCGAAGGTCAGCCCCAGACTGTTCTGACTGACGATCCGCCCAGCGACGTTACTCAACCCGGTACCGCTCAGGGTGCTCGCGCCCTTGCTGAAAATCAGGCCGTTGCTGGCGTTGATGATCTGCGCGACTTTCGCCTCCAGCGTGGTGTCGGACAACACCTTGCCGCCCTCGCTGTTGTCCAGGCGCGAACCGTTGATGTGCAGGTCCTGCTGGCTGGAGAGCGAGCCACCGCGGTTGTCGATCTGGTCGACGTTGACCGTCAGGGTCTTGAGCGACCCGACGAGACCGTCCTGATGGTTCTGCAGCGTCTTGCCAGTCAGCAACAGGTTGCCTTCGGCGACCAATTCACCGCCCTGCTGGTTCAGGCTGTCGATACTGGCGTCGATATCGCCCTTGCCGGAAATCCGCCCACCATCGTTGGTGACATTTTTGGCCTTGAGGCCCAGCAGGCCGGTCGAAGTGAGCAAGCCACCATTGCGGTTGTCCAGCGTGTTGCCTTCGAACGTCAGTGTTGCCTTGCTTTCAACGCGGCCCTTGTCGCGGTTGTCCAGTTCACTGATCAGCAGTTTCGCCGCCTGATCAGCGCGAATCGTGCCGCCGCGGTTGTCCGTATTGGCGCTGGTGAGCGTCAGGGTGTTGAGGCTGGAAATCTTGCCGGCGCGGTTATCCAGGCGCGTGGCCTGTACGTCCGTGGCAGCGTTGGCCTGGATCAGGCCTTTGTTCTGATTGTCCAGGCGATCACTGATGCGCGTGGTCAGTGTGCCTTCACTGATCAACTGGCCTTGCTGACTGTTGTCGAGTTGTTGCGCGCGCAGGGTCAGCGATTGTTTGGCGCCGATCCGGCCGCCGTTGCTGTTGTTGATCGCACTGAGGGCGGTGATGTCGAGCAACTGCCCGGCGGTCATCACGCCGGCAACGTTATCCAGCGAAGTGACCGTCAGTACCGCGTCGGTCTGGCCGGCAAGTTCACCATTGCGGTTGATCAGTTGGCCGATATTGCCGGTCAGTCTGGCCTGGCTGTTGATCACGCCTTTGTTGTTCAGCACTTGAGCGGCATTGAGGTTCAGCGTAGCGCTGCTCTGCACGCGACCACCGTTGCGGTTGTCCAGTGTCCCCGCGGTGATCGCTGTGGTTTGCCCACTGAGTGTGCCGCTCTGGTTGTTCAGGGTTTGCGCGGTGTTGACTGTCAGATTGCGACTGGCTACCAGGCTCTTGCCGCTGTTGTCGAGGTTCTGCGCATTCAGGCTCAGATCACCGTTGGCGTTGCGGCTGCCGTCGGCGTTGACCCCGGCCTCAATGACGCCGGCGTTGGTCAACTGACCACCGGCACTGAGGGCGATGCTGTCACGGGCGGCGAGGGTCTGGTGGTTGGTCAGATTGCCTTGGGTCTGCACGTTCAATGCCGTGCCGGCATACACCGGCCCACGCGCATCGAGACTGGCCGCCTTGACGTTGACCGCGCCGGTCGCCGAAGTATCGGCCAGGCTCAATTGACCATTGGCATCAAGCTGAATATCGCCACCGCTGGCGATCAGTTTGCCGTCGAGCTTCACGCCGACCCCGGCCTCGGTGCCAACCAGTTTGATCGCCCCGGCATACATCCCGCCGAGTGCCGAGGAGTCAATCGCCAGTTGCGGTTTGGTGCTGCCGTCATCGGCACGGGCCGTGGCGTTCAAGGTCTGCGCATTGACGTCGTTGCGCCCGGCAACAATCGTCAGATTCTGCGCCTGGAGTTCAGCGTTGATCTTCGCGCTGCGGGTGATGATTTCGAAACGGTCGACGTTGTTGGCGTTGAGGCCGGCGCCTTCGATCGCTACAGCGCCTTGATCAACCTGAAAACGATCCAGCCGGCCCGCGCCATCCAGCACCGGCTTGCCGGTAGTCAGCGTCACGCGCGGTGCGTTGATGAAGCCGCAGCCATTACAGGTGATGCCATACGGGTTGGCGACGATCACTCGCGCTGACTGCCCCGCCACTTCGGTGTAACCGCGCAACTGGCTCGGGTTGCCGCTGATGACTTCGTTGAGAATTGCCTGCGCCGAGCCGCTGTTTTTCAGGTTCGGGTTGCCGATGATGTGCCCGGCCAACTGCGTATTCGAGGTTTGCGTCGAGCCGTTGTTGAGGATGACACCCTGCGCGCCGACGTTGTAATCATGGAACTGGTTATGCGACAGCCCGTTGCCGTTGGGCGTGGCGATGTTGATGATCGGCACACCGTTACCGGCACGATCCAGCGAGGTGTTCGGGTTGGCCACGACAATGCCGTCGGCCTGCGCCCACATCGGTTGCCAGAACATGACGTTCGCCAATAGAAACGCCAGCCCGCGCTTGGGCATGCCCCAGAAATGCTCACGGGTTTTCACGGCAGCAGAAGGCTGACGAGCGAGGAAGGCGTATTGGCGAACGTCCATGTTTGAGCTCTCGTTGCGACAGGCGAATGAGGTCTGGGTAATCAACAGGCAAAGCGATCCCTGCCCGGCAAAGCACGGCGCCAGGTGAGAGAACAAGCAAAAGGGGATAAATGCGCGCTTTGGTCAGAACGTCCAAAGCGTGGCAGAAACGATCGCAGAACTGCTTGCGAAGAGTTTGTTCGATCCCTCGAAATCACCGATTGATATCAATGTGATGGCGCGATGGTAGATTGCCATCATTCTGACGTCAATAAGTCGTACAGTGTCTTTTTTCGCAACGGCTCTAGCGCGCGGCTTTTCCTCAAGAAGTCTACTTTTCAGGGGGGATCGCAACCGTTCGGTCACTTCAAATGGGCTGGTAAAAACACTGTCACTGAACTTTTCACCGTCCGAAACCCTCCACCGATTAACCCGTCTTACCCGGAACGGAGGCCCGCCCCCATGAAAACCCTGCTCAAGCTCACCCTCGCCGCCACCCTAGCCTGCGCCCTGCCGGTCTGGGCCTGCACACCAGAAGAGGCCACCGCCAAACGCGAACAACTGGCCAAGGAAGTGGCCAAGCTCACCGAGCAGAACCCGACCAAGGCCAAGGAGATCAATGCCGAGTTGCAGAAAATGGACTTGGGCACGGCCAGTGCGGATTTGCCGGACAAATGCCAGTTGATTGATCAGCGCTTGAAAGAGCTGGATTCGGCTGAGAAAAAAACCGAGAGCTAAAGCAAGAGCAAAAGATCGCAGCCTGCGGCAGCTCCTGCACCGAACCCTGTAGGAGCTGCCGCAGGCTGCGATCTTTTGCTCTTAAAAATGCATTTGTGCATTTATTTTATTGCACAAACGCATATTCAGACTATGGTTACATCGAGCAAGGAGATCGGCACCGTTCATCGCAGATGAAAACCGTTAACCACCGATCGCTCGGCAATACCGCAACACAATCACAAGCTGGACGCTTGTTTTCATTCATGGAGGACTGAAAAAATGTTAACCACTCAAGCAACATCGTTCACCGGCGAGAGCCTGCCAAGGTGCCTTATCGGCCACCTGCTCGACCCGCAACTGGTCGAGGTTGAAGCCACTGCGCAAACTGCGGCACTGGCCGCCGCCAACCTCAACTTCACCATGCAGAAACAGACGCAGACCAACTGGTGCTGGGCCGCCGTTTCCGCCTCGGTCGGCAACTACTACGGCACCGGGAACTGGACACAGTGCGGGGTCGCGAGCACCCAACTGGATCGCAACTGCTGCAACCAGCCAGGTCCGTGCAACGTCTACGGCTATCTGGATTCGGCCCTGCAAACCACCCGCAGCTACAACGGGATGAATCAGGGTTCGCTGCAGATGTCGGCCATTCAGAACCAGATCAACATGGGGCGCCCGGTGGGCCTGCGTTGCGCCTGGTACGGTGGTGGCGCGCACTTCCTGGCGATCTACGGCACCAACGGCAACTACGTGCTGGTCGCCGACTCGATCTACGGTTACTCGACTCGCGCGCTGAACGCGTTCCCCGGTTCGTACAACGGCGGCGGCAACTGGACTCACACTTACTTCACCGCGAAAAACTAGGAGGGCGACATCATGCAACTGACTTATCCAAAGGCGCCTTCCAACGGCGTACAGACTTTGCGTCCGGTGCTGCAAGCCGCGCTGCAAAACCAGGGCTTCGGTATCAACCGCCAGTTCGCCAATGCGACACCGGCCAAAGTCAGCCTCAGCGAAGCCTATCGCGGCTACTCGCTGACGCTGGACGATCTGAGCCAGGGCAAGGGTCTGAAAGACGCACGCATCGGTGACTGGCATTACCTGGTATTTGCCGACGGCGTGAGTATTGCCGATGCGCAACTGGCCGAGGTGCGTGGCCACGTCGAGTTCGCTTCGCTGAACCACGGCACCCGGGCCGCCGACACCGTGGGCGCGCTGAAACTGGCGGAACAGGCGCCGCAATTGCAGGGCAAAACCGTTGAACTACGGGTGCTGTTTGTCTCTGCGCTGCACGTCGTGGCGATCTGGCTGCACGCTGACGGTGAGGATGTACTGATCCCGATCGAGCCGACGCCGAAAGAGCTGGGCGACTCGCAGTTGTACAGCGAAGCCGCGCTGCTCGCCCTGCTTAAACCGGCGGCAGATCGCGCCAAACAGCGCTTTGACGCGGATACCAGCGGACAGTTGGGGAACTGATAAACCCTGCGCATAAAAAAACCCGGACACTGTCCGGGTTTTTTATTGCCTGCGAAAACGCCTTACTCAGCCGCTGGCTCAGCCGGCTTGCGACGCTTGAGCGGGGCCATGCCGTCGCTGCTCACCAGCGAATCCGGCTTCGGACGGTTGGCGCTCTTGCGCTTGGTCGGGGTCTTGGCGGCGGTTTTCTTCTTGTCGCCCTTGGCGTCGGTCTTTTTCTTCTTCACGCCGACGGCTTTGCCCGAGGCCTTGACCTTTTTCGGCCCGCCGTAGGTGCCTTTGACTTCCTTGATGGTGCGGCGCTCGAAGCTCTGCTTCAGGTAGCGCTCGATGCTCGACATCAGGTTCCAGTCGCCGTGGCAGATCAGCGAGATCGCCAGACCATCGTTACCGGCGCGGCCGGTACGACCGATGCGGTGCACGTATTCGTCGCCGCTGCGTGGCATGTCGAAGTTGATCACCAGATCCAGGCCATCAACGTCCAGACCACGGGCCGCGACGTCGGTCGCTACCAGGATCTTCACACCGCCCTGCTTCAGACGATCGATCGCCAGTTTGCGATCCTTCTGGTCTTTCTCGCCGTGCAGCACGAACGCCTTGTATTCCTGAGCCACGAGGCGACCGTAGATGCGGTCGGCCATGGCACGGGTGTTGGTGAAGACGATGGCCTTCTGGTAGGTCTCGTTGGCCAGCAGCCAGTTGACGATCTGTTCTTTGTGCTGGTTGTGGTCGGCGGTGATGATCTGCTGACGGGTGGTCGAGTTCAGTTGGCTGACCGCGTTGAGCTGCAGGTGCTCAGGGTTGTTCAGCACCTTGGCGACCATTTCACGCAGGCCGGAACCGCCGGTGGTGGCGGAGAACAGCATGGTCTGCTGACGGTTTGGGCATTCGTCGACCAGACGCTGCACGTCTTCGGCGAAACCCATGTCGAGCATGCGGTCGGCTTCGTCGAGCACCAGCACTTCGACTTCCTTGAGGTCGAGGTTGCCGGCATTGAGTTGCTCGATCATCCGGCCCGGGGTACCGATCAGGATGTCCGGCACCTTGCGCAGCATCGCCGCTTGCACCTTGAAGTCTTCACCGCCGGTGATCAGGCCGGACTTGATGAAGGTGAACTGCGAGAAGCGTTCAACTTCTTTCAGGGTCTGCTGGGCCAGTTCGCGGGTCGGCAGCAGGATCAGGGTCTTGATGCTGACGCGAACCTTGGCCGGGCCGATCAGGCGGTTGAGGATCGGCAGGACAAAAGCGGCGGTCTTGCCGCTACCGGTTTGCGCCGTCACCCGCAGGTCACGCCCCTGGAGCGCCAGCGGAATGGCCGCTGCTTGCACAGGCGTTGGCTCGACAAATTTCAGCTCGGCCACGGCTTTGAGCAGGCGTTCGTGCAGGGCGAATTGGGAAAACACGGGTGCTACCTCGAAGATATGCAAAAAAACAGCTGCATAGGTTACCGGTTTCGAGCGCTCAGGCCGAGTTTCTTTATACAAACGGGCGTAATCAGTGGCTTTTTTGTTGCTCGATTTGTCTCCAACGGTAATACACAGCGTCTTAAATGCTCTAATCGCCTATCGCGTCCTACAGAAGAATCGTTGCTCACATGGATTTCAAACAGCTCTGGCTCAACGCCCAAGACCTCTGGGGTGCCCTCGAACAGCACCCGTTCCTGCAATCCGGCCTGGCGCTGATGTTGCTCTTGGTGATCGCGCTGGTCCTCGGACGAGTGGCGCGCTATCTGATCCTGCATGCCAGCCGCATGCTCGGCCGGCAGCCGGCCCTGCACTGGATCAACGACTTTCGCCACAACAAAGTGTTTCAGCGCCTGGCGCAGATGACGCCGTCGCTGGTGATCCAGTTCGGCCTGCACCTGGTGCCGGAACTGAGCAAAACCGCGATGACCTTTCTCGGCAACGTGGCGCTGTCGTTCACCATCCTGTTCCTGCTGCTGTCGGTCAGCGCCCTGCTCAATGCGCTGCTGGACATCTACGCGCGCACCGAACACGCGCGCACCCGCTCGATCAAGGGCTATGTGCAACTGGCGAAAATGGTCTTGTACGTGTTCGGTGCGATCATCATCGTCGCCACGCTGATCGACCGTTCGCCGCTGTTGCTGCTCTCCGGTCTGGGTGCGATGTCGGCGGTGATTCTGTTGGTCTACAAGGACACCCTGCTGTCGTTCGTCGCCAGCGTGCAACTGACCAGCAACGACATGCTGCGCGTCGGCGACTGGATCGAAATGCCGCAAGTCGGCGCCGATGGCGACGTGGTCGACATCACCTTGCACACGGTCAAGGTACAGAACTTCGACAAGACCATCGTCTCGATCCCGACCTGGCGCCTGATGTCCGAATCGTTCCGCAACTGGCGCGGCATGCAGCAGTCCGGCGGCCGACGGATCAAGCGCAGCCTGTTCATCGACGCCAGCGGCGTGCGCTTCATCCGTGATGATGAAGAAGAAAAGCTCTCCCAGGTGCACCTGCTGACCGCGTACATGGGCCGCAAGAAAGCCGAGCTCAAGGCGTGGAACGAAGCCCAGGGCAATGTGGCGGCAATGTCGGCCAACCGTCGACGCATGACCAACATCGGCACCTTCCGCGCCTATGCGCTGGCCTATTTGAAGAGCCACCCGGAGGTGCAGCCGAACATGACTTGCATGGTCCGCCAGATGCAGACCACGGCGCAGGGCATTCCGCTGGAAATCTACTGCTTCACGACCACAACGGTGTGGGCCGATTACGAGCGGATTCAGGGGGATATTTTCGATTATCTGCTGGCGGTGCTGCCGGAGTTTGGCTTGAGCCTGTATCAGCAGCCGAGTGGCGGGGATTTGCGGACCGGGTTGTTGCCGGCTGTACTCGGCTCAGCGCACATACCAGAACCACAAAAACACCTCCTGTAACCCCACAGATCAAAACTGTGGGAGCGGGCTTGCTCGCGAAGGCGTCAGGTCAGTCAACTTAATCGTTGAATGACGCACTGCTTTCGCGAGCAAGCCCGCTCCCACAGGGGTCATGCGGTGGCTTGAGTTTTGCGGATGCCCAACCGGCTGATCCACACTGCCGCCAGAATCACACTGCCACCCAGCAACAACCTTCCCAGTTCCTCATGCTGATTCCAGATCAGCAGATTCAGCAGCAAGCCCACCGGCACATGCAGGTTGTTCATCACCGCCAGCGTGCCGCCGTTGACCATGCACGCGCCCTTGTTCCACCAGTACATCCCCAGCGCCGTCGAGACCAGTCCGAGGAACAGCAACACGCCCCATTGCAGCGGCGCTTCGGGCAGGAAGTTAGCCTTTCCGAACATCAGGAATGCCGGCAATACCACCGCCAATGCGCCGAGGTAGAAGAAGCCGAAACGCCGGTAATGCGGCAGGTCGCTTGGGTGTTTCGCCACCAGATGTTTGTACAACACCTGGCCGGCGGCGTAGGTGAAGTTGGCCAGTTGCAGCAGCAGGAAACCCATGAAGAAGTCCGGGTTGATGCTGTCGAAACGAATCACCGCCGCACCGCCCACCGCTACCAGTGCGGCGACCAGCGCCCAAGGGTTGAAGCGTCGGTTCAGCGCATCTTCGATCAACGTCACGTGCAGTGGTGTAAGGATGGTGAACAGCAACACTTCCGGCACCGTCAGCACGCGGAAGCTCAGGTACAGGCAGACGTAGGTGATGCCGAACTGCAACGCGCCGATCAGCAGCATGCCGCGCATGAACGCCGGTTCCACCGAGCGCCAGCGGGTCAGCGGAATGAACACCAGCCCGGCCAGCACCACACGCACCAGCACCGCGAAGTAGCTGTCGACGTGCCCGGCGAGGTATTCGCCGATCAGACTGAAGGAAAACGCCTGAATCAGCGTGACAAAAAGTAGATAGCCCATGGTCGCCTCTGTTTCGAATGGCGGCGACGATAGCGGTTTTTACGCCAGACCGCGAACCTCAGGCAACACTGAACCCTGTGGGAGCGGGCTTGCTCGCGAAAGCATCGTGTCAGTCGACGAATAGTTGATTGACACACCGCCTTCGCGAGCAAGCCCGCTCCCACAGGGGTTACACGTTGCTCAGATAATTGCAGGCAAAAAAAAAGCCCGATCTCGCTAAAGCGTTCAATCGGGCTACAGCACTCAGGAGCAACAAGTGCAAAGGGAGGTTCGATGCGCGTAAGGCCTTGAAGGGGTTGCGCCGGGTCACTAGAACAATCGGCGATTATCTGGGGATTAACCTGTCAAGCGACCTGGGACAGTTTGGCGTTGGCCTGATTCAGGCCCTTCTCCTGGAAGTCGCCGCCCAGGTTCATGCCTTCGGCGTGAATGAAGGTCACGTCGTGGATGCCGATGAAGCCCATGACCTGACGCAGGTACGGTTCCTGATGGTCGGCCGGGCCGCCGGCATAGATGCCGCCGCGAGCGGTGAGCACATAGGCACGCTTGCCGCTGAGCAGGCCTTGCGGGCCGGTTTCGGTGTACTTGAACGTCACGCCGGCACGCAGCACGTGGTCGAGCCATGCCTTGAGAGTGCTCGGGATCGCGAAGTTGTACATCGGCGCGGCCATCACCAGTACGTCGGCGGCGAGCAATTCATCGGTCAATTCGTTAGATCGATCCAGCGACGATTGTTCGTTGGCGTTGCGCTGCCCGGCGGGCTTCATCCAGCCGCCCAGCAGGTTGCTGTCCAAGTGTGGAACGGGGTTCACGGCGAGGTCACGCACGGTGATCTGATCGTTGGGGTGCGCGGATTTCCACTGGCTGATGAAGGTCTGGGTCAGTTGACGGGAAACCGAGTCTTGCTGGCGGGCACTGCTTTCGATGATCAGAACGCGGGACATGGTGTGTAGCCTCCATCCGAGAATGTTGTAGGTCGATGGAGTGAAGGTTAAACAGGGTTGCATCGATGAAAAAGCGCAAATAATTGCTGCAAAGCATCGAATAATTCGTTTAGATGCTGACACGTACCCTTGTAGGAGTGAGCCTGCTCGCGATAGCGGTGTGTCAATTGACGCATTCTCTGACTGATACACCGCTATCGCGAGCAGGCTCACTCCTACAAGGGATCGACCGTTATTTCGGGGAGCAGCTCAGGTCGATGCGCAGCCTGATGATCTCGCGGGAGAACTTGGCCGTGGCGTTCGTATGCTTGTGGGCCGGGATTTCGATGTTGCGCGTACGGGGAGCTTCCGGACCATTGTTGAAAACGACTTTGCAGTTCGCGTCGACATCACCGAAGTTGACCACTTTGATAGACCCGATGTCCTTGTCGGTGTCGTAGGTTTCGTAGTCGATCTTCAAGCCATTGAGGTTTTTCTGCACGTCGATCGAGTAAGCAAACGCCGTCAGCGGCAGCAGCGCCAGCAACACACAACAGAATTTTTTCATTCGCCAGTCTCCATGAGGGACGGCCAGCTTAGGACAAGAGGAGCTATTGATGAAAGCGCCCCGCGTGACCCTTGATCAATGGCGAACATTGCAAGCCGTGGTCGACCACGGCGGCTTCGCCCAGGCCGCCGAGGCCTTGCACCGTTCGCAATCGTCGGTGAGTTACACCGTCGCCCGTATGCAGGACCAGCTCGGTGTGCCGTTGCTGCGCATCGACGGACGTAAAGCGGTGCTCACCGAGGCTGGTGGCGTGCTGCTGCGCCGCTCGCGCCAACTGGTGAAACAGGCCAGCCAGCTGGAAGACCTCGCCCACCACATGGAACAGGGCTGGGAGGCCGAAGTGCGGCTGGTGGTCGATGCCGCCTACCCGAGCGCACGCATCGTCCGCGCGTTGACCGCGTTCATGCCGCAGAGTCGCGGCTGCCGCGTGCGGCTGCGCGAAGAGGTGTTGTCGGGGGTCGAAGAGGTATTGCTCGAAGGGGTCGCCGATCTGGCGATCACCGGCCTGAGCATTCCCGGCTACCTCGGTGCGGAATTGAGCGACGTCGAGTTTGTCGCGGTCGCCCACCCGGATCACGCGCTGCATCGGCTCAATCGCGAACTGAGCTTCCAGGATCTGGAAACCCAGATGCAGGTGGTGATTCGCGACTCCGGTCGCCAGCAGCCGCGCGACGTCGGCTGGCTTGGCGCCGAACAGCGCTGGACGGTCGGCAGCCTCGCCACCGCTGCCACGTTCGTCAGCAGCGGTCTGGGCTTCGCCTGGCTGCCGCGGCACATGATCGAACGGGAATTGAAGGAAGGCACGCTCAAGCTGCTACCGTTGGATCAGGGCGGCAGCCGCAACCCGAGCTTCTATCTGTATTCGAACAAGGACAAACCGCTGGGCCCGGCGACACAGATCCTCATCGAACTGCTGCGCACCTTCGACACCTTGCCGCTGGACGCACCGTTCGCCGCCCCTGAACAAGCCTGACACGGAGTTCACCGATGGCCTATTTCGAGCACGAAGGTTGCAACCTGCACTACGAGGAATATGGCCACGGTTCGCCGTTGCTGCTGGTTCACGGGCTCGGTTCGAGCACCCTGGACTGGGAAATGCAGATCCCGGCGCTGTCGGCGCACTACCGGGTGATCGTACCGGACATTCGCGGTCACGGTCGCTCGGACAAACCCCGCGAGCGCTACAGCATCGCCGGTTTCAGCGCAGACCTGCTGGCACTGATCGAACACTTGAACCTCGGCCCGGTGCACTATATCGGGCTGTCGATGGGCGGGATGATCGGCTTTCAGTTCGGCGTCGATCAGCCGCGGATGCTGAAAAGCCTGACCATCGTCAACAGCGCTCCCGAAGTCAAAATCCGCAGTCGCGACGACTATTGGCAGTGGTTCAAGCGCTGGAGTCTGATGCGCGTACTCAGCCTCGCGACCATCGGCAAGGCCTTGGGCAGCAAACTTTTTCCCAAGCCTGAGCAGGCCGAACTGCGGCAAAAAATGTCCGAGCGCTGGGCAAAAAACGACAAACGTGCTTATCTCGCCAGCTTCGACGCGATTGTTGGCTGGGGCGTTCAGGAACGACTTTCGAGAATTTCCTGTCCAACCCTCATCGTCAGCGCCGACCGTGACTACACACCCGTCGCGCTGAAAGAAACCTATGGAAAACTGCTGCCGAATGCGCGGCTGGTGGTGATCGCCGATTCGCGCCACGCCACCCCGCTCGATCAACCCGAACGCTTCAACCAAACGCTGCTGGAGTTTCTTGCCGCAGCCGACACTCAATCTCAGGATCACTGACCCATGCTGAAAAAACTCGCCCTCGCCGCTGGTACCGTGCTGTTTGCCGCCAACCTGATGGCTGCCACGCCTGCCAAAGCACCGCACGTGCTGCTGGACACCACCAACGGTCAGATCGAAATCGAACTGGATTCGGTCAAGGCGCCGATCAGTACCAAGAACTTTCTGGATTACGTCAACAGCGGCTTTTACACCAACACCATTTTCCACCGCGTGATCCCGGGCTTCATGGCTCAGGGCGGCGGTTTCACTCCACAGATGCAGCAGAAAGAAACCAAGGCGCCGATCAAGAACGAACACAAAAACGGTCTGGCCAACGTCCGTGGCACCTTGTCCATGGCGCGCACCTCCGCACCTGATTCGGCAACCAGCCAGTTCTTCATCAACGTCAAGGACAACGATTTCCTCGACCAGGGTGATGGCTACGCCGTATTCGGCAAAGTGGTCAAAGGCATGGACGTGGTCGACATCATCGTCAACTCGCCAACCACCACCAAACAGGGCATGCAAAACGTGCCTTCCGACCCTGTGATCATCAAGTCGGCCAAAGTCATCGACTAAGCTGTACAGGGTGTATCGAGCGGCGCTGGCCTGACGCCACGCCGCTCGCACCGATAAAAGGAGAGCCCGGCTTCCGGGCGGTTATCTGATGCTCTATCGCCGTTTCGAACAACTGATCGACATATTCCGCGACGCTCCGACGGCGTCCCCTCCAGATCGTGTCTGGCCCTTCTATACCTACTACCTGAAACAAGTCTGGCCGAGCTTCGCTGCTCTGCTAGTGGTCGGCCTGTTTGCCGCGCTGATCGAAGTGGCGCTGTTCAGTTACCTGAGCCGCATCATCGACCTGGCCCAAGGCACGCCCAACCCGAATTTCTTCAGCGACCACGCCCTCGAACTGACGTGGATGGTGGTGGTAGCGCTGGTGCTGCGGCCGATCTTTTTCGGCCTGCACGATCTGCTGGTGCATCAGACCCTGA
The DNA here is from genome assembly GCF_037126175.1 of Pseudomonas sp. RSB 5.4. Lineage (NCBI taxonomy): Bacteria > Pseudomonadati > Pseudomonadota > Gammaproteobacteria > Pseudomonadales > Pseudomonadaceae > Pseudomonas > Pseudomonas sp. RSB 5.4. The sequence continues at coordinate 6,184,900 of NZ_CP146986.1, read as the reverse complement.
GCCCGGGGATGACCAGCATGATCCGCTGGCAGAACCACAGTTACGTGCTCAAGCAGAGCCTGAATTTCTTCCAGAACGACTTCGCCGGGCGTATCGCCCAGCGCATCATGCAGACCGGCAACTCGCTGCGCGATTCGGCGGTGCAAGCGGTGGATGCGCTGTGGCATGTGGTGATCTACGCGATCAGTTCGCTGGTGCTGTTCGCCGAAGCCGACTGGCGCCTGATGATCCCGCTGCTGACGTGGATCGCTGCCTACATCGGCGCGTTGTATTACTTCGTGCCGCGGGTGAAAGATCGCTCGGTGGAGGCCTCCGACGCGCGCTCGAAACTGATGGGGCGGATCGTCGACGGCTACACCAACATCGCCACCCTGAAGCTGTTCGCCCACACCAACTTCGAACAGCACTACGCCAAGGAAGCCATCGAGGAACAGACGGTCAAGGCGCAGATGGCCGGCCGCGTGGTGACCAGCATGGACGTGGCAATCACCACCATGAACGGCCTGCTGATCGTCGGCACCACCGCGCTGGCGCTGTGGCTGTGGACGCAGTCGCTGATCACCGTCGGTGCTATCGCGCTGGCCACCGGTCTGGTGATTCGTATCGTCAACATGTCCGGCTGGATCATGTGGGTAGTCACCGGCATCTTCGAAAACATCGGCATGGTCCAGGACGGTCTGCAGACCATCTCGCAACCGGTCAGCGTCACCGATCATGAGCAAGCCAAACCGCTGGCCGTGGCCCGTGGCGAAGTGCGTTTCGAGCACGTGGATTTTCACTACGGCAAGAAGAAAGGCATCATCGGCGACCTCAACCTGACCATCAAACCGGGGGAGAAAATCGGTTTGATCGGCCCGTCCGGCGCCGGCAAATCGACCTTGGTCAACCTGCTGCTGCGCCTCTACGACGTCGAGGGCGGACGTATTCTGATCGATGGGCAGAATATCGCCGAAGTCGGCCAGGAAAGCCTGCGCGCACGCATCGGCATGATCACGCAGGACACCTCCCTGCTGCACCGCTCGATCCGCGACAACTTGCTGTATGGCAAGCCTGACGCCACCGACGCCGAGCTCTGGGACGCGGTGCACAAGGCCCGCGCCGACGAGTTCATTCCGTTACTGTCGGACGCTGAAGGTCGCACTGGTTTCGATGCGCACGTCGGCGAGCGCGGGGTGAAGCTGTCCGGCGGTCAGCGCCAGCGCATCGCGATTGCCCGGGTGTTGCTCAAGGACGCGCCGATCCTGATCATGGACGAAGCGACCTCGGCACTCGACTCGGAAGTGGAAGCGGCGATCCAGGAAAGCCTGGAAACCCTGATGCAAGGCAAAACCGTGATTGCCATTGCTCACCGCCTCTCGACCATCGCCCGTATGGATCGGCTGGTGGTGCTGGAAAACGGCAAGATCGCCGAGAGCGGCACCCACGCCGAACTGCTGGCGCATCGCGGCCTGTATGCGCGGTTGTGGGCGCACCAGACCGGAGGGTTTGTCGGAATCGATTGATTATTGGATCAATACAACTCCAATGTGGGAGGGGGCTTGCTCCCGAAAGCGGGGTGTCAGTACCGAACATTTGTCTGACACACCGCATTCGGGAGCAAGCCCCCTCTCACAATACATCGAGAACCGCCACAGGCCTCTAACCACGGGCTCTGGCGTTTTTTCATGCCTGCTGGAAATCCATCCAAAGCCTGCTGTACTCAGCCAAGGCTCCAGCACGGAACCTGTCGTAAATCTGCAGGGAAGCACAACGCAATACAGTCTCGATAGCATGGGCTATCAAGGACTCTCTCATGTCTCTGTTCAAACGTTCAGTCACGGAGTTGTTGGGTACGTTCTGGCTGGTTCTGGGTGGCTGTGGCAGCGCGGTCATTGCAGCGTCTTCGCCGTTGGGCATTGGAGTGCTGGGGGTGGCCCTGGCGTTTGGTCTGACGGTGCTGACCATGGCGTTCGCCATCGGTCACATCAGTGGCTGTCACCTCAATCCCGCGGTGTCAGTCGGGTTGGTGGTCGGCGGGCGGTTTCCGGCGAGGGAGCTGCCGGCCTACATCATCGCCCAGGTAGTGGGCGGGATACTCGCCGCTGCCCTGCTCTACTACATCGCCAGTGGCAAGGAGGGTTTTGACATCGCCGCCGGCCTGGCCTCCAACGGGTACGGTGAGCATTCTCCGGGCAAATACTCGATGGCGGCCGGGTTTGTCACCGAACTGGTGATGACCGGGATGTTCGTGATCATCATCCTCGGCGCCACCGACAAACGCGCCCCGGCGGGCCTCGCACCGATCGCCATCGGTTTGGGCCTGACGCTGATCCACCTGATCTCGATCCCGGTCACCAACACCTCGGTCAACCCGGCGCGCAGCACCGGCCCGGCGCTGATGGTCGGCGGCTGGGCGATCGCGCAGTTGTGGATGTTCTGGGTCGCGCCGCTGCTGGGCGCAGTGGTGGGCGGGACGCTTTATCGCTGGCTGGGTAAATAGGACACCTGACACCACTGGAGATCCCCTGTGGGAGGGGGCTTGCTCCCGAATGCGCCGTTTCAGTCACTATTTACTGCACTGACACATCGCATTCGGGAGCAAGCCCCCTCCCACATCAGGAAATCAGCCACGCTCGGGAATGAATGTCGGCGCCGATTAAAGGCGAACTCAGGTTTGGCGGTACGGCAAGGCTGTTCTGGCTTCCTCGGCGTAGGCCAATACTCCGGCGCGCTCTTGCTGCAGGAAGTCTTTAACTGCGGCTTTCAATCCGGGATGGCGCAGGTAGTGCCACGAATGAGTGATCACCGGTTCAAAGCCGCGAATCAGCTTGTGCTCGCCCTGAGCACCGGCATCAAAACGCTGGTATCCGTGGGCAATCGCATAATCCATGCCCTGATAGAAACACGTCTCGAAATGCAGCCGGTCAAACTCGGCCAGACACCCCCAGTAGCGCCCATAGAAGCTGTCGCCCCCGACCAGACTGAAGGCCATCGCTACCGGCCGTGAACCCTGTCTGGCGAAAACCACCCGAATCGCCTCCGGCATCCGCGCGGCCAGCAGGCTGAAGAACTCGCGCGTCAGATAGGGTGCCTGGCGGCGCACGGCGTAAGTGTTGGCATAGCAGGCGTAGACAAAATCCCATTGTGGCTCGTCCAGCTCGCACCCCGTCAACCATTCGAACTCGAAGCCCCGCCCCGCCACCTGTTCGCGTTCCTTGCGCATCTGCTTGCGCTTGCGCGAACTGAGCACGTCGAGAAAGTCCTGGAAGTCGCGGTAACCGCGATTCTGCCAGTGATACTGACAGCCGATGCGCTGCAGCCAGCCCGGCTGCTCGGCCATGGCGGCGTCGGTGAAGGGGTCGGTGAAATTGATGTGCGCGCTGGAAAGATCTTCGATTTCCAGATAGCCCGGCAGGCTCTTGAGCAGTTCGAATCCATCCTCGACATTCGCCGCCAACAGTCTCGGGCCGCTGACCGGACTGAACGGCACCGCCGTCAGCAGCTTGGGGTAGTAATCGATGCCCGCCCGGGCGCAGGCATCGGCCCAACCGTGATCGAACACGTACTCGCCGTAGGAATGCCACTTGCGGTAACTGGGTAACGCGGCGATCAACCGACCGCCTTCAACGTGCAGCAGATGCTCGGCTTGCCAACCCGTGTGCGGGCCAACGCTGCCGCTGTCTTCAAGCGCCGAGAGAAAGGCATGGCGCAGAAACGGCTGGGTCTCGGGCACCAGTGCATCCCAGGTCGCCGGGGCGATTTCTGACAGGCTTTGCAGGCGTTGCAACGGCATCAACTGACTCTCCACTTCCGGGCATCAAAGCCGCGCGAGTATCGCTTATCGCTGCCCTTTGCACACGAGCATTCGGACGACAGCGCTCTAGATCAATAGTTCAGGACATCTTTGTATCGTCATCGACATGACATCACTTAGCCACTGCTCTGTCATAAACCATCGCGATACTCGCTCCTGTTTTTAGAGCGCCGGGTTCTACCCGGACACTGTTTTCCGACGTGCGCGTCGGTGTGCCCAGGATGGTTCAGCCATCCCCTCTCATCTTCGGAGATTGCTATGCGTCTTGCTTCCACAAAAACTGCGGCGGCCTTGTGCGGTGGCCTGTTGCTGGCCATGAGTGTTCCGGCCAGTGCCGCAGTCGACGCCAAACTGCTCGACATGCTCAAGGCTAACGGTTCCATCACCCAGGCGCAGTACATCGAACTGCAAACCGAACTGGCCCAGGATCAGAAGGCTCAGCAAATCGCGCAGCAGGCGCAGCAAGAGACCAACGAGCAAATCGCGGCGACCGCGAAGAAAACCAACGAGCTGAGCTCCTTCGACCAGAAACTTGCCTGGGCCGCCAAGACCCAGTTCAAGGGTGACGTGCGTTTCCGTCAGGAGACCGTCAAGAACGACGGCGTGCCGAACAGCAAGGACCAGGACCGTCAGCGCATTCGTGCCCGTCTGGGTGCCTACACCGAAATCAACCCACAGGTGGACACCGGTATCCGTATTGCTACCGGCAGCAGCGACGACGCCCGCTCCACCAACCAGGACCTGAACAACTACTTCGACAAGAAGCAGATCTGGCTCGACCAGGGTTACGTCGACTACCACCCTGACGCAATCAAGAACCTGCACCTGATCGCCGGTAAAATGAACCAGCCGTGGGTCAGCATGGGCGACATCATCTGGGACAGCGACATCAACCCGGAAGGTCTGGCCGTCACCTACAAGTACCCGCTGAACGGCAGCACCGAGCTGTTCGGCAGCGCCGGCCACTACACCCTCAAGGACAACGTCGACGGCGAAGGCGTGCAGTTCAAGCACGACCTGCGTCTGTACGCAGGCCAGTTGGGTGGTCGCTTCGCACTCACCGACAGCCTGAAACTGACCCTGGGCGGCAGCCTCTATTCCTACGACAATGACAAGGACAGCGCCTGCCCGACCACCGGCACCGTCACTGCGCCATGTGCCTTGGCCGTCAACGGCAACAGCCCGAACGAAACCTTCAAACTGTACGAAGGTTTTGGTCAACTGGACATCGCCAACCTGCCGGTACCGCTGTCGATCTACGGTCAGTACGTCAACAACAAAGACGCCAGCAACGACCAGGACACTGGCTGGCTGGCCGGCGTCAAGACCAAGGTTTATGGCTTCGGGATCGACTACAACTACCGCGACGTACAGCGTAACGCGGTGGTCGGTGCCTTCACCGACTCCGACTTCGCCAACGGCTACACCGGTTCGCGCGGCAGCAAGTTGAAAGTCAGCTACGAGCTGGACAAGAACTTCACCCTGGGCGCCACCTACTTCATGGCCAACTCGGACTACACCAACGCCAGCCTGAAGAAGACCGACTCCGACATCAATACGCTGCAACTGGATGCCGAAGCCAAGTTCTAAAACGCGTCACCCTCTAGCCTGACGCGGGCGGGACGATCCCCATCATCCGTTCGTTTCGTCCCGCGCCGGGCTATTTTTATCTTACCTGTGGCGAGGGAGCTTGCTCCCGCTGGATTGCAAAGCAGTCCTCTGCTTCTAAGTAAAGCGGGGGCCGCTTCGCGACCCAGCGGGAGCAAGCTCCCTCGCCACAAGGGTTCAGCGCCTACAGAAGACTATCTTTTCGGCGTTGCTCGGCCAGACGTTCGGCCAACGCATCCACACCCTCTTGCGGTTTCTCCGGCAGCGCCTTCAGGGTCGCCTGCATCAAACGCATCTGACGAATGAACCGCCGACAGTTCGGGCAGAACATCAGGTGATGGCGCACCAGCAGTTTCTCGCGAAAGCTCAATTGGCCATCGAGATAATCGCTGGAGCGCGCTACTTGTTCCTTGCAGGTCAGCATTCGCCGGTCTCCTCAAAATGCTCCACCGTGGCGAAGACTTTCAGCCGCGCACGATGCAGCAGCACACGGACATTGGAGAGCGAGATCTCCAGAAGATTACAGATCTCTTCCAGTTCCAGACCCTGACGCTCGCGCAGCAGCAACACGCTACTTTGCAGTTCCGACAGGCTGAGCAAGGTGTGCTCCAGGCAATCACGCAGTTCGCTTTCGGTGAGCAAGGCTTCCGGGGTGTCCTGATGCCAGGCGAATGGCGCCACCAGCCAATGGCCGTCACCGGGAGAAAAACGATCGTCGTCGATGGTGCCGTGGGGTGACGGAAGATCGTCCATCAACACTTCGCGGCGGTTTTGTTTGTAACGGCTTTTGGCGGAATTGGCGGTGATGGTCAGCAGCCAGGTCTTGAGACTGGAACGACCCTCGAAGCTGCCGATATAGCGCACCACCGAAAGCCAGGCGTCCTGCACCACTTCTTCGACATGGCGCTGGCCGACAATCGCGTAAGCCACGGCGCGCATGGCGCTCTGGTAGGTGCTGACCAGTTCCTTGAACGCCTTTTGCTCACCCGCGAGCAGACGTTCGAGCAGTTGGGTGTCGTCGGTTGCGGCCATGCACGCCTCGTTTGCAAATACCGATTAACGTTAACGCACTCGACCCTGTGGCGAGCGAGCTTGCTCGCGCTCGGCTGCGCAGCAGTCGCAAAACCGGCGATTGCGGTTCTTCAGCAAGACCGCAATCGCCGGTTTTGGCAGCGCTACGCACTTCAGCGGGAGCAAGCTCCCTCGCCACGAGGGCTAGTGACTCAGCGCTTGCGCAGAATCACGCTACCGATCGAGTAACCGGCGCCGAACGAGCTCAATACCGCCAGCGAACCGCTGGCCAGATCGTCCTGATATTTGTGGAAGGCAATCACCGACCCGGCAGAGCTGGTGTTGGCGTAGGTGTCGAGAATCACCGGCGCTTCTTCTTCGGTGGCTTCGCGGCCCAGCAGCTTGCGCACGATCAGGTGGTTCATGCTCAGGTTGGCCTGGTGCAGCCAGAAGCGCTTGACGTCGCCGACGTTGAGTTTGTTTTCCTCCAGATGCTCACCGATCAGCTCGGCGACCATCGGGCAGACGTCCTTGAACACCTTGCGGCCTTCCTGCACGAACAGCTTGTCGCGGGCACCGATGCCCTCTTCCGCGGCGCGGTTGAGGAAGCCGAAGTTGTTGCGGATGTTGTTGGAGAACTTGGTCAGCAGTTTGGTGCTGACCACATCGAACTGGTGCTTGGAAGTCGCCAGGTCAGCGCGCTCGATGATCACCGCCGTCGCCGCGTCACCGAAGATGAAGTGGCTGTCGCGGTCGCGGAAGTTCAGGTGCCCGGTGCAGACTTCCGGGTTGACCATCAGGATCGCCCGGGCCTGGCCCAGTTGCACGCTGTTGGCCGCGGCCTGAATGCCGAAGGTCGCCGAGGAGCAGGCGACGTTCATGTCGAAACCGAAACCCTGAATGCCCAGTGCTTCCTGGACTTCGATGGCGATGGCCGGGTAGGCGCGTTGCAGATTGGAGCAGGCAACGATCACGCCGTCGATGTCGGCGGCGGTCTTGCCGGCACGTTGCAGCGCCTGTTCAGCGGCGCCGATGGCCATCTGGCACAGCACCGACCATTCGTCGTTGGAGCGCTCCGGCAGACGTGGGGCCATGCGCGCAGGATCGAGAATGCCGTCCTTGTCCATGACAAAGCGGCTCTTGATGCCCGACGCCTTTTCGATGAACGCGGCGCTGGATTCGGTCAGCGCCTGGACTTCACCGCTGGCGATGGCGTCGGCGTTGTCGGCGTTGAACTGCGCGACGTAGGTATTGAAAGACTGCACCAGCTCTTCGTTGGAGATGCTGTTGGCCGGGGTGTACAGGCCGGTGCCGCTGATGACGACGTTATGCATGGTCGTTTCTCTAATCTGTTCAGGCAGAAAGCGCTGGCACCGACGTACCAACACACAAAGGGTCTATTCCCGTCCGGGGACGCTGACCTGGCATCTTTTAGTCCGATCCGCGAACTCGCCAAAGGCTCTGGGTCGCGAAAACGGCATTTATGGTCGCGAAGTTTGCCATAAACCCAAGGTTTTGGCGCCTTTCTCAAGCACAACGCTTCTTCCAAGGTGGGGTCTTGTCTGTGTGGCGAGGGGATTTATCCCCGATCGGCTGCGAAGCAGTCGCCAAACCAGCACCCTCATCAAAACTGATGAACTGAGAGGGTCACTATTGGGGCGGCTTCGCCGCCCATCGGGGATAAATCCCCTCTCCACAAAAGCCCGCTCCCACAAGAGGGATTGTGCTTGCCTGTGGATCAGGCCTCGACCTGACTCCACTGCTTGCTCAGCCGTTTGTCCGAGATCGGCGCTTTCGTCCCCAACTGCTGGGCGAACAGCGACACCCGGTATTCCTCCAGCCACCAGCGGTACAGCTCCAGCTGTGGATCGCGTTTGCCTTCCTGCGCATGCTTGGCGGCGCGGGTCTGGTATTGCGTCCAGAGGCCGGCCAGTTCGCCGCTCCAGACTCGATCCTTCTGCACCTGCGCACCGAGTTTCTCGAAACGCTGCTCGACCGCCTTCAGGTAGCGCGGCAACTCCTTGAGCCATTGCATCGGCGTCTCCCGGACGAAACCCGGATACACCAGATGGCTGATTTGCTGCTTGATGTCATTCAATGCCACGGCCTGAGCCAGATCGATCTTGCCCTTGAAGCGCTTTTGCAGGCCGTGCCACAGCTTGAGGATCTCCAGCGTCAGCCGCGCCACGCGCTCGGCGTGTTCGGTCCAGCTGCCGCGCTTGCGTTCGGCCAATGCCGCCAGCCCGGCGCCGTCACGGGGCAACGGGTCTTCGCCTTCCAGAATGCAGCTGTCGAGGCTGGCCAGCAAAATGTCTTCGACCAGCGCATCCACTCGGCCCAACTCGCGATAGAGCAGGCCCAACTCGGTGATGCCCGGCAGTTTGCTGCGCAGGAATTTTGCCGGTTCCGCCAGTTGCTGCAGCAGCAGCCGCTGCAAGGCGCGACGATGCTGGAACTCGGCTTCGGCCGGCGTCGAGAACCGCCCTTCCTTGACCGTGCCGCCCTCCTCCACCAGCGCCGGATAGACCGTCATCGACAGACCGGCAATCTTCTGCTGGGTCTTTTCCGCCACCGGGGCGAAGACCTTGGCCTCCACCGGTTGCTGACTTTTCGCACTCTGCGGCACTGCCAAAGCCGCCTGGCTGGCTTCGGCAAACCGTGCGGTCAGCTCGGCCAGATCGCGGCCCTCGCCAAGGAACTTGCCCTGGCCGTCGACGATTTCCAGGTTCATCCGCAGATGGCTTTCGACCTGCTGCGCGGCTTCCGCCCACGCTTCATCGCTGACCCGCGCGCCGGTCATGCGCAACAGCTCGCGACCCAGCGCTTGCGGCAATGAACCTTCGGCGAAGGTCATGCGCTGCAATGCCGCCTTGATGAAGTCCGGCACCGGCACGAAGTTCTTGCGCAGGGCCTTTGGCAGGTTGCGTACCAGGGCAATGCACTTGGCTTCGATCAGCCCCGGCACCAGCCATTCCAGGCGTTCCGGCGGCAGCATTGGCAACAGCGGCGCCGGCACGCGCAGGGTCACGCCGTCGCGCGGGTGATTGGGTTCGAAGTGGTAGCTGAGCGCCAGTTCCAGATCGCCAATGTGCAGCGTGTCCGGGTAGTCGCGCGCGGTGACTTCACTGGCCTCGCGGGCCAGCACGTCCTCTTCGCGCATGATCAGCAGTTGCGGGTCTTTCTGGCTGTTGACCCGATACCAGCTGTCGAAGGTCGCAGTCTGGTGAATCTCCGCCGGCAAACGCGCATCGTAGAACGCGTACAGGGTTTCTTCGTCAGCGAGGATGTCGCGACGCCGGGCCTTGGCTTCCAGTTCGTCGAGCTGTTCGAGCAACTGCTTGTTGGCCGTCAGGCACTTGGCTTTCGACTGAATCTCGCCACGCACCAGGCCTTCACGGATAAACAGCTCACGCGAGACCAGCGGATCCACCGGGCCGTAATGCACCGGACGGCGACCGACCACGATCAGCCCGAACAGAGTGATCTGCTCGTAGGCCACGACCTGGCCGCGCTTCTTCTCCCAGTGCGGTTCGAAATGGTTTTTCTTGATCAGGTGCCCGGCCAGCGGCTCGATCCAGTCGGCGTCGATCTTGGCGACCATGCGCGCGTAGAGCTTGGTGGTTTCCACCAGTTCGGCGGTCATCAGCCATTGCGGACGCTTCTTGCCGATGCCCGACGACGGGTGAATCCAGAAGCGCCGCTGACGGGCGCCGAGGTAATCACCGTCCTCGGTTTTCTGGCCGATCTGGCTGAGCAGACCGACCAGCACCGCTTTGTGCAGTTTCGGGTAATCCGCCGGTTCCTTGTTGAGGCTCAACTGCATGTCGCGGCAGATCAGGCTCAACTGGCGATGGGAATCACGCCACTCGCGCAGGCGCAGGTAATTGAGGAAATTCTTCCGGCACCAGTTGCGCAGCGGGCTGGCGGTCAGCGCCTGGCGTTGCTCTTCAAAACCGCGCCACAGATTGACCAGTCCGGCGAAGTCCGAATCGGGATCTTTCCATTGTGCGTGGGCCTGATCCGCGGCTTGCTGACGCTCCGGCGGACGCTCGCGCGGGTCCTGAATCGACATCGCACTGGCGACGATCAGCACTTCCTGCAGGCTGCCGAGCTTGGCCGCTTCGAGCAGCATGCGGCCCATACGCGGGTCCACCGGCAGGCGCGCCAACTGGCGACCGAGCGGGGTCAGTTGACTGTTGCGATCCACCGCCGAAAGCTCTTGCAGCAGATTGAAACCGTCGCTGATCGCCTTGCCATCCGGCGGCTCGATGAACGGGAACGCGGTGATCTCACCGAGGCGCAGGTGCAGCATCTGCAAGATCACGGCGGCAAGGTTGGTACGCAAAATTTCCGGATCGGTGAATTCCGGGCGACCGAGGAAATCTTCCTCGCTGTACAGCCGCACGCAGATCCCCGGCTCGACCCGGCCACAGCGACCTTTACGCTGATTGGCGCTGGCCTGGGAAATCGCTTCGATCGGCAGCCGCTGGACCTTGGCACGATAGCTGTAGCGACTGATGCGCGCGGTGCCGCTGTCGATCACGTAACGGATGCCCGGCACGGTCAACGAAGTCTCGGCAACGTTGGTCGCCAGCACCACGCGCCGCCCCGGATGCGACTGGAAAATCCGCTGCTGCTCCGCCGGCGACAGGCGCGCGTACAGCGGCAGGATTTCCGTGTGTTTTAGCTGGGCTTTGCGCAGCATGTCGGCGGCGTCGCGAATCTCGCGCTCGCCGGGCAGGAACACCAGCACATCGCCGGGGCTGCGGCGTTCGCTGCGCTCATAGGCGGCGATTTCGTCGAGGGTAGCGAGGATCGCCTGATCCACGGTCAGGTCGTCCTCGACGCGGTTGCCCTCTTCGTCCTGCTCCAGGGTCAGCGGGCGATACCAGGTGTCCACCGGGAAAGTCCGCCCGGACACCTCGACAATCGGCGCATCATCGAAATGCCTGGAGAAGCGCTCCAGATCGATGGTTGCCGAGGTGATGATGACCTTCAGATCCGGGCGACGCGGCAGCAGGGTTTTCAGGTAACCGAGCAGGAAGTCGATGTTCAGGCTGCGTTCATGGGCTTCGTCGACGATGATCGTGTCGTAGCGTTCGAGGTAGCGGTCGTTCTGGGTTTCCGCCAGCAGGATGCCGTCGGTCATCAGTTTGATCAGGGTGTTGGCATCGCTCTGATCCTCAAATCGCACCTGATAGCCGACCAGCGAGCCGAGCGGCGTGCCGAGTTCTTCGGCAACCCGGCTGGCAACGCTGCGCGCCGCAATTCGGCGCGGCTGGGTGTGACCGATCAAACCGTGCTGACCGCGACCGATTTCCAGGCAGATTTTCGGCAACTGGGTGGTTTTGCCCGAACCGGTTTCGCCAGCGATGATCAGGACCTGATGCTTCTCTAGCGCAGCCTTGATCTCATCGCGCTTGGCGGCAATCGGCAGGCTGTCGTCGTAACGAATCACCGGCAGGCTGGCACGGCGCGCCAGCACCTGATCGCAGGACGCCTGCATGCGCGCCACCCACTGGGCCAGCTTGGCCTCGTCGGGTTTCTTGCGCAGCTCGAGCAACTGCCGCCGCAGCCGGTGACGGTCGGCGAGCATGGCGTGATCGAGGTTTTTCAGCAGTTTGTCGATGGAGGGCGATTCGTCGGTCATCGGGTACGCAATTCGGTCGTCTGTTTATGCAGGGGGGCGATTGTCGCAGATTTGCCCCCTACTGTGGCGAGGGAGCTTGCTCCCGCTCGGTTGCGCAGCAACCGTAATCCGGTTGTCGGGATGTCACTGACAGGACGCGGTGGATGGTTTCAGGGCCGCTTCGCAGCCCGGCGGGAGCAAGCTCCCTCGCCACAAGTTAGTCATGCTCCGGGATTATTCGTTATCCAATCCTTTACGGCGGTAGGGGAAGACATCGATGACTTTCCCCGCCCGAATCGCCTCCTGCAAACCCTTCCAGTAATCCGCGTTATACAACTCGCCATGCAACTGATCGAACAGTTTGCGCTGTCCGGCATCGGCGAACAGGAACGGCGGAAACTCTTCCGGGAACACATCCAGCGGCCCGATCGAGTACCACGGCTCGGAAGCCATTTCGTCCTCGGGGGTACGTGGCGCGGGGATGTGGCGGAAGTTGGCTTCGGTCAGGAAGCAGATTTCGTCGTAGTCGTAGAACACCACCCGGCCGTGACGAGTGACGCCGAAGTTCTTCAGCAGCATGTCGCCGGGGAAGATGTTGGCCGCCGCCAGTTGCTTGATCGCCAGGCCGTAATCCTCCAGTGCCTCGCGCACCTGAGCTTCGTTGGCGTTGTCCAGGTAAAGGTTGAGCGGGGTCATGCGGCGCTCGGTCCAGCAGTGGCGGATCAGCACCGTGTCGCCTTCGACCGAGACCGTCGACGGCGCGACCTCGAGCAGTTCTTCCAGGCAGGCCGGATCAAACTTGCTCAGCGGAAAACGGAAATCGGCGAACTCCTGGGTATCGGCCATGCGCCCGACCCGGTCGACGCTTTTCACCAGTCGGTACTTCTCGATCACCGTCGCCCGGTCGACGTTTTTCGACGGTGAGAAACGGTCCTTGATGATCTTGAACACGGTGTTGAAGCCCGGCAGGGTAAACACGCTCATGACCATGCCGCGCACGCCCGGCGCCATGATGAACTGGTCGTCGGTGTTGGCCAGATGATTGATCAGCGCTCGGTAGAACTCGGATTTGCCGTGCTTGTAGAAGCCGATCGAGGTGTACAGCTCGGCGATGTGCTTGCCCGGCAGGATGCGCCGCAGGAAGCCGATGAACTCCGCCGGCACCGGCACATCGACCATGAAATAGGAACGGGTGAAGGAGAAGATGATCGACACGTCGGCTTCGTCGGTGATCAGCGCGTCGATCTGAATCCCCCGACCCTCACGGTGCAGCAATGGAATCACCAGCGGCCACTGCTCGTCGCGGGTGTAGATGCGCCCGACCAGATACGCGCCCTTGTTGCGGTACAGCACCGAGGAGAACAGCTCGACGCTCAGCTCCGGATCCTTGCACACCCAGTCCGGCAGGTTCTCGCGCAACTGTGCTTCGAGGCGCTGCAGGTCGCCGGGCAGATCGGCGTAATCCTCGCTGAAGCGATAGTCGGCAAAAATGCTGGCGAGCATCGACGACAGCTGCCCTTGCGGCTTGTAGGTGCGGGTTTGCGCAGCGCGGGCGCGGCGCAGGCTCGGCCGGGTGGTGTGGATGAACATGCAGCCATCGCTGATCAGGTCATGGCTGAACAGCCCGCAGAAGATCGAGTTGTACCAGGTCTCGGACAGCTCATCGTCGAAGCGCAGGTCGATAAGGCTGATGTAGGCGCTTTTCACCAGCGGCCAACTGCCGACATTCATCAGTGTCTCGTCGTCGAAATACTCGCGCAGGCGGGCGATGGTTTCGCCGACCTTTTCTTCGTAGAGGTTGATCCGCGCCGCCGACGCGGTCTGCGCCTCCTGCCAGCGTGCCTGCTCGAAGCGCTCGCGGGCGCCGTCGGTAATCCGCCGGAAATGCTCGCGGTAATCGTCAAAGCCATCGAGGATCATGCGGGCGATGTCGGCGGCTGGCCATTGCTGCGGCATAGATGAGACCTCTGCGTGCATGTGGAAATCTGTGCCTGAGCTTAGCCACGGATGCACGCGCAGGAGAAGTGCAATTTCTGCCAAATGCGCGTCAGCGTTGTACAGCGACACAGTTTTTATCAAAGTTTTTTCAGATGACCGTTCGGTCAATTAATCACTCGTTCGGTCTGCTCGGCATTCCCGCGCCAGACCGCGAATTCTCTGGCTTTCGGATCCAATCACCAGGTCAGGCCTCTGGCTTGCGGCTTTGCCCCTGTTGGCAATTGCGGGGCAGGACAGCGTACCGATTGGTCTTACCAAAATAGTGGCACTTTGATATACAGCCCGCCAGCACCCGCCCCACAACAAGATCCTCGGCCCACGAGGACGACTTCTCCCCCATAGATCAAGGAGCACTTTGATGTCTATCCGCAATCTGCGCATCGGTTTGCGCGCTGGTTTGAGTTTTGCCGTGCTGGCCGGTCTGCTGGTGATCGTAGGCCTGTTCGGCCTGGGTCAAATGAAAACCCTGCGTGAAAGCGCCGCGGTCATCGAAGAATCGTGGATGCCGAGTATCGAAAGCATTCATGACGCCGCAGCGAATATCGCCAGCATCCGCCTCGAATCTCTGCGCCTGATCACCAGCACCCAACCGGCCGTGCGTGAGCGCAGCAAAGGTCTGATCCAGGTGCAGCGCGAAGAATTGCTCAAACGCCTGAAAAGCCATGAAGCCTTACTCGCCGGCGATCAGGAACGCGTGATGCTCGACGGTTTGAACGCCGACATCACCCGATATCTGAGCATCCTCGACCAGATCATCAGCCAGATTGACGCTGGGCAAAACGAACAGGCCTACAACCGCCTGAACAATGATCTGGCCCCGCAGGGCAAAGTGCTCGACAAGACTCTGGAGCAGATGATCAGCCTTAACCAGCAAGGCGCTGAAGCCGCCGCCCGGGCCGCGGCTGCGATGTACCAGCGAGCGCTGTGGATTGTCGCGACGATCATCGTTGTCGCTCTGATCGCCACCCTGCTGCTCGCCTGGCTGCTGACCCGCAGCATCACTACACCGATCAATCAGGCGCTGAACGTCGCGCAAAAAATTGCCGCCGGCGACCTCAGCGGCCAGATCGCCGACAACGGTCGCGATGAGGCGGCGCAGTTGCTCTCGGCCCTCGCCGAGATGCAAGGCAATCTGCGCTCGACCATCCGGGGCATCAGCGAATCGGCGCAACAACTGGCTTCCGCCGCCGAGGAAATGAGTTCGGTGATGGAACAGAGCACTCGTGGCCTGCAACAGCAAAACGACCAGATCGAGCAGGCCGCCACGGCCGTCACCGAGATGAGCACGGCAGTGGATGAAGTCGCCGCCAACGCGGTGTCCAGTGCCGAGGCCTCCGAAGCCTCGAACGAGGACAGCAAGCACGGACATGTGCAGGTCAGCGAAACCATCAGCTCGATTCAGGAACTGGTTGGCGCGGTACTCGGCGCCTCCGAGCAAGCCGAAGGCCTCGCCACGCAGGCCCAGGACATCAGCAAGGTGCTGGAGGTGATTCGCGGCATCGCCGGGCAGACCAACCTGCTGGCGCTCAACGCTGCGATCGAAGCGGCGCGCGCCGGTGAAGCCGGACGCGGCTTTGCGGTGGTCGCCGATGAAGTGCGCTCGCTGGCACAACGCACGCAGAACTCCACCGAAGAAATCGAGTTGATGATCAGCAGTATCCAACAAGGCACCGGTGCCACCGTCGGAGCGCTGCAAAGCAGTGCCGAGCAAGCCAGCCACACACTCCGTCGGGCCAACAGTGCCGGTCAGGCACTGGAGAAAATCACCGCGTCGATTTCGCAGATCAACCAGCGCAACCTGGTAATCGCCAGTGCCGCCGAACAACAGGCGCTGGTGGCGCGTGAGGTTGACCAGAATCTGGTGACCATCCGCGACCTCTCGACCCAGACCGCCGCCGGCGCCACCCAGACCTCTGCCGCCAGTCAGGAACTGTCACGGCTGGCGATCGACCTCAATGGTCTGGTGACGCGTTTCGTGCTCTGAGTGCGAAATTAAATGCCCGATTAGCGGTTGCCATCGTCGGGGCGCTCGGCAACACTCTCGTCCCCATCAAGGAAGGAGTGCCCACCGTGAGCCCTGTCGATATCTTTCGTTTGTTGTCGCTGGCAGCGATCTGGGGTGCGAGCTTTCTGTTCATGCGCATCATCGCCCCGGTAATCGGCACCATTCCCACCGCGTTCTTTCGCGTGTCGATTGCGGCTGTGGGGCTGCTGGTGATTCTCGGCCTGATGCGCATCAGTTGGGACTTCAAGGGCAAGCTGAAAACGGTGATGCTGCTGGGGGTGATCAACTCGGGGATTCCGGCGACGCTGTACTCGGTCGCGGCCCAAGTATTGCCGGCCGGCTACTCTGCCATTTTCAATGCCACCACGCCATTGATGGGTGTGTTGATTGGCGCGTTGTTTTTCAGTGAAAAGCTCACCGCGGCCAAATTTGGCGGCGTATTCCTCGGTCTGTTCGGCGTCGGCGTATTGACCCGCGCCGGTCCCGTGGCATTCGATCTGCAACTGCTGATGGGCGCCCTCGCCTGCCTGCTCGCCACCACCTGCTACGGCTTTGCCGGGTTCCTGACGCGACGCTGGCTGGATCATGCCGGTGGCCTCGACAGCCGGCTTTCGGCCGTGGGCAGCATGCTCGGCGCGACGTTGTTCCTGTTGCCGTTGTTCGGCTACAGCGTGATCACGCAGCCCCCGGCGAGCTGGGGTGGCTGGAGTGTCTGGCTGTCGCTGCTGGGCCTGGGCCTGGGTTGCACCGCATTCGCCTACATCATTTATTTCCGCCTGATGAGTTCGATCGGCCCGGTGAAGTCGATGACCGTGACCTTCATGATCCCGCCGTTCGGTGTGTTGTGGGGGGCGCTGTTGCTGGATGAGCCATTGTCGATGGCGCATGTTTATGGCGGGGTGTTGATTGCGCTGGCGTTGTGGTTGGTGTTGAAGCCTGCGGTGGTGAAGCCCGCTGCCGTAGCCGTCCGCTGATTTGCCGCGTTAACAAGTCAGTCTTCGCGAGCAAGCCCGCTCCCACAGGAGGAATGCATTCCAATTGTGGGAGCGGGCTTGCTCGTGAAGAGGCCGGCCCAGACACTGAAAATGCCTGGGTCAGCCTTGTGGTTTTCAAGCGGATTTACGGAACACAAACGCCAGACCGACAATGATCAACAGCATCCCCAGCACACTCAACGCCGCCAGACGATTACCGAAAATCAGGTAGTCCATCACCGCCGTCACCGCTGGCACCAGATAGAACAGACTGGTGACATTCACCAGATTGCCGCGGGCGATCAGGCGATAAAGCAACAGCGTCGCCAGCACCGACACCACCAGCCCCATCCACAACACCGGCACGATGAAGCCTGCGTTGTGTTCAAAGTGGAACGGCTGAAACGGCACAAAGATCCCGCACAACAATAGCCCGGCCAGGTACTGCACCGGCAGCGTACCGAGGGGATTGTCGGTGATGCGTTTCTGCATGATCGAGCCGAGGGTCATGCTCGCCAGCGCCAGCAGGCCGAACAGCATCCCTGCCCAGGACATCCCCGCCAGCCCGACCCCCTGATAAACCACCATGATCAGCCCGGCCAGCCCCAGCGCCAGGCCGAACATCCGGCTCGCCGAGCGCTGGCGCTCCATCAACACCACAGTGAGGATCGGCTGTACGCCCATGAGGGTCGCCATCACCCCCGGCGTGACTTTGGTGTTGAGCGCCAGCAGATAGAAAATCTGATACGCCCCCAACAACACCACGCCCGTAGCCATCGCAAACAGCATCGGCCGACCGCCCTTGGGCAGCTTCAACTTGAGCAGCGGCGCCAACAGCAGCAACCCACACAGGGCGATCACAAAGCGAATCAGCAGAAAGGCAAAAGGCGAAGCGTGGGCCAGCCCCCATTTGGAGAAGATCGCTCCGCTGCTCCACAGCAGAACGAACAGGCTCGTGGACGTCGCCGCGAGCGCGGTTTTTTTCGAAAGGACAAACATGAATACCACCTGTAGTCAGGCCAATAGCCAACTCAGCCGAAGCTGAAATTCAGTAGTTGTTCTGGCGGGCGCAGGGGTCAGCAAAGATTGCCGATCAGCCCGAAACGCCAACGCCCGGCGGTGATACGACGGCGCACACCGGCGTGCTACTGACAGGTGGAGGATAATGACTGATCTGCCCTGGCTGCTGATTCCCGCACGGCACGACGCCAGCGTTGACCGCTGAATCGACTACCGCGTTGATGAGGGATGCAGGCATTGGGGCTGATCTTTTTGAAGGGTTTGAAACGTGAATCAGCTGATTCACGAGCGCCGACTATAACCAGCGCGGGACATGGATTGCAATGATTTGGACAAAGGGCCAGCAGGGACAGTTGGCCGCGAGGTGATTAGGCTGAAGAGCAACGGATAGGCCCATTGATGGGGAGACAGGGAATGCTCGAAATCACATGCCAAGGGAACGGACGAATTTGCGGTATCAGTTGCACAGGTCGCAGGCCAGGAAACAGGCAAGCATCGCCAAAGCTCTATTGCAGCTACCAGCGCGGCAAGACTTGTCGAAAGTACGTTTCGAAGCCATCGACGCCATAGCACTGAGCGCGTTCGAGCTCTGGGAGAATCCACTTTTTTGCTGGCGAGAGGTTGCCGCATGGAAATCACGAGAACCCCTGTCCCTGGATATCGCGATCTGGTTCGAAGAACAGCTCTGCGGACTGTGTTTCGTCAATCCGAACAAAAGCCGCCAACGTATTCGAATCGTACGATTGGAAGGGCGACCAGGAGATTCTCACCCGCTGAAAAATCGTATCGGGACCTTGGCGATGATGGTCATCGATGAGTTCGCCCAAATAATCGGCAGCAAGTTCATTGAAGTCCAGGAGCCGATGCAGGGGGCAATTCCTGTTTATACAAAGCTCGGCTTCAAATTTGATTTGGAAGGTCGTCTTGTCCTCGCAGTGGAGAGTAAAGTATCGTGAAAACAGCTCAAGTAATGATCAATGAGGGAGGGAGCATGCGCAAATCAGTCAAGAAATCCCCCGCTAAGAAAAGATCAATCAAAACAGAAGAAAAGATTGTGTCATCCGGGCTTTCAGCCAATCAGCAGCGCTTTCTGCAGTTACTGATTACAGGCATTGAAGACGAACCCAACGTTCTCGCCGGGCGCCGCTGACTCACAGACAATAAAAAACCGCTCACAAGGAGCGGTTTTTTCATTTCAACATCCAGCCTCAACCAAACAGCCAATACCCCAGCAACGTCAACACCACCACTGCCAGCACCGGGCGCAGGACGCGGTAGGCCTTGGGATTGCGGCGCTTCCACTGTTTGACCACACCGCTGAACCGGTCGCTGAAGTTCTTGCTCCAGGCGTAAGCCTGGTTGATTCCGCCGACACGTTCGTCGTCAAGGTTCTGCGGGGCGGTGGCACGCCCCAGCCAGGCGCTGATGGCGCGGTTGATGCGAGTCATCAGGCGGTTGCTCAGTGGTCGTTCAACGTCACAGAACAGGATGACGCGGGTCTGATCGGTTTCGTTCTTGACCCAGTGCACGTAGGTCTCGTCGAACATCACGTCTTCACCGTCGCGCCAGGCGTAGACCTGACCGTCAACGAAGATCCGGCAGTCGTCGGAGTTCGGCGTCGACAGGCCCAGGTGATAGCGCAGGGAACCGGCAAACGGATCGCGGTGCGGGTTCAGGTGGCTGCCACCCGGCAACAGCGCGAACATCGCGCCTTTGACGTTAGGGATCGCACTGACCAGCGCCACGGTTTTCGGGCACAGGGTCTCGGCCGATGGCAGCGGTTTGTCGTACCACTTGAGGTAGAAACGTTTCCAGCCCTTCTTGAAGAACGAGCCGAAACCGGCGTCATTGTTCTTCTCGGCGGCGCGGATATAGCCCTCGTCGAACAGGTGCATGGCCTCGTCGCGAATGGTTTCCCAGTTATCGCGCAGCACGTCAAGTTCCGGGAACTTGCTGCGATCCAGATAGGGTTTGGACGGAACGCCGGAGAACAGGTACATCAAGGCGTTGTACGGAGCGAACAGCGCCGAGTGATTGACGAACTGACGCAGTACCGGCAGACGCGCCTTGCCGCGCAAATGCACATAGAGGATGCTGCCCACAAACAGCAGCAACACCAACACCTTGGCGGCTAACGAAAAGGTCATCAACGACTCCTTGAATAAAGACAACGCTGCGCATGGCCCCTCATCAGGCATGGCAGCCGGCAATGATAAACACTACCGGCGTGGGGCAACACCCGCCGAACCAAAGATTCAGTGTTAAGAATTGCGCAACAAAGCATTTATTAGCATAAGGTTCCTGAATCCCGACTGATCTGCATCAATTCGATTACTGCTGATTCTCCTGTTCCGTGAACAGATCGCTGAACAGCATGCTCGACAGATAACGCTCACCGGAGTCCGGCAGAATCACCACGATGGTCTTGCCCTGCATTTCCGGGGTCTCAGCCAGACGCACTGCTACGGCCATGGCCGCGCCGCAAGAGATACCGCACAAGATCCCCTCCTCCTGCATCAGGCGCAGTGCCATGGCCTTGGACTCTTCGTCGGTGACCTGCTCCACCCGGTCGACCATCGACAGGTCAAGGTTTTTCGGCACGAAACCGGCGCCAATCCCCTGAATCTTGTGCGGGCTCGGTTTGATCTCCTGGCCCGCCAGTGCCTGGCTGATCACTGGCGAAGACACCGGCTCCACCGCCACCGATAGAATCGGTTTGCCCTGGGTATTCTTGATATACCGCGAAACGCCAGTGATGGTTCCGCCGGTCCCGACACCAGCCACCAGCACATCGACGGCGCCATCGGTGTCGTTCCAGATTTCCGGGCCGGTGGTTTTTTCATGGATCGCCGGGTTGGCCGGGTTATCGAACTGCGATGGCATAAAGTATTTGCCAGTGTCGCTGGCAACGATTTCCGCGGCCTTCTCGATCGCGCCTTTCATGCCCTTGGCCGGTTCAGTGAGGACCAGTTCTGCGCCGAGAGCCTTGAGTACCTTGCGCCGCTCGATACTCATCGAGGCCGGCATGGTCAGCATCAATTTGTAACCACGGGCGGCGGCAACGAAGGCCAGACCGATGCCGGTATTGCCCGACGTCGGCTCGACGATGGTCATGCCCGGCTTGAGTTTGCCGTTGCTTTCGGCGTCCCAGATCATGTTCGCGCCGATCCGGCACTTGACCGAATAACCGGGGTTGCGCCCCTCGATCTTGGCCAGGATGGTCACGCCGCGCGGCGCGATGCGGTTGATCTGCACCAGCGGCGTATTGCCGATGGAATGGGCGTTGTCAGCGAAAATACGGCTCATGGCTGGGTCCTTATGCAGCGTTGAATTCAGCCTTTCAAGGTATGCCTGTTGCCGGGCACAGTCCAGTCGGGTCGAACGTCTGCGCCGCGCTACAGTCAATCGCTTACATCGTTCGGGAATTGTTGCCATGAAGCGTCGCTACAGCTGGCCATTAGGGATTTTTGCCGTCGTCGTTGTGCTGCTGATCGTCCTGCACATCGCCCTGCCCTACTTGGTGCGCGATTACTTGAACGACAAACTGGCCGACATGGGCGATTACCGTGGCCAGGTCACCGACGTCGATCTGGCCCTGTGGCGTGGCGCCTATCGGATCAACGGCCTGAAAATCGTCAAGGTCGACGGCAAGGTACCGGTGCCGTTCGTCAACGCGCCCGTGATCGATCTGGCGGTCAGTTGGCACTCGCTGTGGTACGACCATGCCGTGGTAGCGCAGGTGCAGTTCTTCAATCCCGAGATCAACTTCGTCGATGGCGGCTCCAACAAACAGAATTCACAGACCGGTAAAGGCACTGACTGGCGCGCACAACTGGGCAAGCTGCTGCCGATCACCCTCGACGAAGTACAGATCCACGACGGCAAGATCAGTTTCCGCAATTTCAATTCCAAACCGCCGGTCAACATGAACGCCAGCAATGTCGAAGCGAGCATCTACAACCTGACCAACGTGGTCGACAAACAGGGTAAACGCGACGCCCGTTTCGAGGGCAAGGCCAAACTGCTCGGCCAGGCACCGCTGGAAACCACGGCGACTTTCGATCCGCTGAGCAATTTCGAGGACTTCCAGTTCCGCCTGCGCGCCCGCGACATCGAACTCAAGCGCTTGAACGACTTCGCCTCGGCCTACGGCAAGTTCGACTTCAATGCCGGCCATGGCGACGTGGTGATCGAAGCCCAGGCGAAAAAAGCCCAGGTCACTGGCTACATCAAGCCGCTGCTGCGCGACGTCGAAGTGTTCAACTGGCAGCAGGACGTGGAGAACAAGGACAAGAGCATCTTCCGCTCAGTCTGGGAAGCCATCGTCGGCGGCACGGAAACCGTGTTGAAGAACCAGGCGAAAAACCAGTTCGCCACCAAGGTCGAACTCAGTGGCAACGTGCATCAGCAAAACATCAGCGCGTTCGAAGCGTTTTTGCAGATTTTGCGCAATGGTTTCATTCAGGCCTTTAATGCGCGGTATGAAAGACCTAAGCCGGATGCGGGCTAAGACTTACGATTAACGACATATCGACCAGACTCTTCAGCTGCCAGGGTGGACTTTTGCTGCAATGAGTCCCAACCAAGACAAGCCAAGGCTAATGACCTGGGCACTGCCTCCCGCCCATTACTGTATCGGCTGATGCTGCGGGCACTGACCCCCAGCGCCTCGGCTGCCTGATTCAGTGAGAGTCCGGTACGTGCACGCCAATCGATGAAAATCCGAGTGTTTTCATCGGCAGCGTTTTGAGCCAGCGCATCCATATAAAGCGTGTCTGCGCCAATCTGTATATCGGGCTCAAGCCATTCGACCGTCCAGCCATAGTCGTCGAGGGTCGCAGCCGCAAAAACTTCGGGATCAAGCAATGGTTGCAGACCTGGATAAGCGTGAATATCTCGGCTCAGGTCAAGAGTCAGATCCTGACCATCAATAAAGGTCAGTTTCAATCGAAAACCTGAAAGTGCTTGCACAGCCGACAGACGCGGCCTTTTCATGGGTAACATCGTTTCCACTCCTCCAGCAGTTGCGCTTGATGAGCCGCAACCCAAGCCAACGCTTCCTTGATAATCAGCGGCGGTGCCTTGCCCGTCATGACTTCGACGGTTTCAAGGCTCAGCATCACGTCCACACCGCCACCGATCAGGTGGACATGGGGTGGCGGGTGATCTTTCTCGCGCAACTGAATGCGGTATTTGTCGCGAAATCGGTATTTAGTCGTCATGTCCGACAGGCTATCGCCAAATCGGCGATACCTGAATACTGGCCCCGGGCCGAAACCGAGTCAACATGTGACGCCCCATTCAGAGACTGAATAAGCCGTCTGCGTTCACAGTCGACCGGGCTGCGCGTTATAGTCGGGGCATCCGATTTTTTCGCCCCGCCCTGCCCGTGCAGGTCGGCGTTACCGTTCGAGGATTAGCAGATGAAGTTCGAAGGCACCCAGGCCTACGTCGCCACCGATGACCTGAAGCTGGCGGTCAATGCCGCCATCACCCTGGAGCGGCCACTGCTGGTCAAGGGCGAACCGGGCACCGGCAAGACCATGCTCGCCGAGCAACTGGCCGAATCGTTCGGCGCCAAGCTGATCACCTGGCACATCAAGTCCACCACCAAGGCCCATCAGGGCCTGTACGAGTACGATGCGGTCAGCCGTCTGCGCGACTCGCAATTGGGCAACGAAAAAGTCCACGACGTGCGCAATTACCTGAAGAAGGGCAAGCTGTGGGAGGCTTTCGAGTCCGAAGAGCGAGTGATCCTGCTGATCGACGAAATCGACAAGGCCGACATCGAGTTCCCCAACGACTTGCTGCAAGAACTCGACAAGATGGAGTTCTACGTTTACGAAATCGACGAGACCATCAAGGCCAAGAAGCGCCCGATCATCATCATTACCTCCAACAACGAGAAAGAGCTGCCGGACGCCTTCCTGCGCCGCTGCTTCTTCCATTACATCGCCTTCCCGGACCGCAGCACCCTGCAGAAAATCGTCGACGTGCACTACCCGGACATCAAGAAGGATCTGGTCAGCGAAGCGCTGGACGTGTTCTTCGACGTGCGCACGGTGCCGGGTCTGAAGAAGAAGCCGTCGACTTCCGAACTGGTGGACTGGCTGAAGCTGCTGATGGCCGACAACATCGGCGAAGCGGTGCTCCGCGAGCGCGATCCGACCAAGGCCATTCCGCCACTCGCCGGCGCCCTGGTGAAGAACGAACAGGACGTGCAGTTGCTTGAGCGCCTGGCATTCATGAGCCGTCGCGGCTCTCGATAAGGGCATCGTCATGCTGCTCAACCTGTTCAATGAAATGCGTGCCGCCAAGGTGCCGGTGTCGGTGCGCGAGCTGCTCGACCTGATCAACGCGCTGAAACAGCGCGTGACCTTCGCCGACATGGACGAGTTCTACTACTTGTCGCGGGCGATTCTGGTCAAGGACGAACGGCATTTCGACAAGTTCGACCGTGCGTTCGGCGCCTACTTCAATGGCCTGGAAAAACTCGACGATCACTTGCAGGCGCTGATTCCCGAAGACTGGCTGCGCAAGGAATTCGAGCGTTCGCTGACTGACGAGGAACGCGCGGCGATCCAGTCCCTCGGCGGCCTGGACAAGCTGATCGAAGAGTTCAAGAAACGTCTGGAAGAACAGAAGGAACGTCACGCCGGCGGCAACAAATGGATCGGCACCGGCGGCACCAGCCCATTCGGTTCCGGCGGCTTCAACCCGGAAGGTATTCGGGTCGGCGACGCCGGCAAGCGTCAGGGCAAAGCGGTCAAGGTCTGGGATCAGCGCGAGTACAAGAACCTCGACGATTCGGTGGAGCTGGGCACGCGCAACATTAAGGTTGCCCTGCGTCGTCTGCGCAAATTCGCCCGTCAGGGTGCGGCGGAAGAGCTGGATATCGACGGCACCATCGACCACACCGCCAAAGACGCCGGCCTGCTGAATATCCAGATGCGCCCCGAGCGGCGCAACACGGTAAAGCTGTTGCTGCTGTTCGACATCGGCGGCTCGATGGATGCACACGTGAAAATCTGCGAGGAATTGTTCTCGGCCTGCAAGACCGAGTTCAAGCATCTGGAGTACTTCTACTTCCACAACTTCATTTATGAGTCGGTGTGGAAGAACAACCTGCGCCGCACGTCCGAGCGTTTCTCGACGCAGGATCTGCTGCACAAGTACGGCGCCGACTACAAAGTGATCTTCATAGGTGACGCCGCCATGGCGCCCTACGAAATCACCCAGGCCGGCGGCAGCGTCGAGCACTGGAACGAAGAGCCGGGCTACGTGTGGATGCAGCGCTTCATGGAAAAGTACAAGAAGCTCATCTGGATCAACCCGTATCCGAAGGACACCTGGGGCTATACCTCGTCGACCAATATCGTGCGCGATTTGATCGAGGATCAGATGTATCCGCTGACCCTGCGCGGGCTTGAGGAAGGGATGCGGTTTCTGTCGAAATAACCTTCGTTAGCCGTGATGACCCTTCGCGAGCAAGCCCGCTCCCACATTTGGAATGCATTCCCCTGTGGGAGCGGGCTTGCTCGCGAAGCTCTCAGCTATTTCGAAAGCGCCGCAAATACTCGACATGCTCCCGGTGCGCCACGTCCTGCACCACCGGCCTCAACCGCACTTGCGCCCCCGGCAGACACTGCGCCAATCGCGCCAACGCCAACGGCGTCAGCGCTCCCAAACGTGGATAGCCACCAATCGTCTGCCGATCATTGAGCAAGACAATCGGCTGCCCATCCGGCGGCACCTGCACCGCCCCCAGCGGAATACCCTCGGAAATCATCGGCCGGCCCTGATACTGCAACGCCTTGCCCAACAAGCGAATGCCCATGCGGTCGGCACGACTGTCGAGCGTCCACGGACTGTTGAACACATCGAACAGACTCTGCCCGCTGAACTGACCAATCTGTGCGCCGAGCACCAGATCCAGCGGCGCATTGAGGCGCAGATCAGGTCGATGCGCCAGCGGCACTTCACGCACCTGCAGAACCGCACCGCGATAACTCAGTGCCGCGCCCTTGGCCAACGGCAACCCCATGCCATCCAGACCACCGAGCTCTTCGCGCACCACCGTAGCACTGCTGCCCAGCACCTGCGGCGCGTCGAAACCGCCGGGTGCCGCCAGATAAGCCCGGGCGCCAAGCAGCGGTTGGCTGAACTTCAAGATTTGCCCTTTGCTGAGCTTGAAACTGCGCCACGGCGCCAGCGCCTGCCCGTCAATCTGCGCGCCGAGATCCGCCCCGGCCAACGCCAGCAAGCAGTCTTCCTGCGCCCGTACGGCAAACCCGCCGAGGGTGATTTCGATCACCGGCAGATCCAGCGCATTGCCGAGCAACCAATTGCCCCAACTCATCGAACTCCAATCCGCGGCGCCGCCCTGGGTCACGCCCAAATGGCGCACGCCAAAGCGCCCGACGTCCTGCAACAAGCACAGCGGCGTGCTGGCCTCAATCGTCAATTGGCTCATGCCAGCGCCTCCAGTGGCGTGTCATCGCCGCCCAGGTTGATGAACTCGGCGTGGCTCACCGCTTCGAAACGCACGGTGTCGCCGGGTTGCATCAGGCTGTAGCCGTCGCGATGACGATCGAACAGTTTCGCCGGGGTGCGACCGATCAGGTTCCAGCCACCGGGGGATACCACTGGATAAGCCGCGGTCTGCCGCTCGGCGATACCGACGCTGCCGGCCGCGACTTTCTTGCGTGGGGTGTCCAGGCGTGGCGCCGCGAGGATTTCTTCCACCAGCCCCATGAAGGCAAATCCCGGCGCGAAGCCGAGGGCGAACACCTGATATTCGCGAGCGCTGTGCCGCCGAATCACCTCCTCCACCGCCAACCCGCTGCGCTGCGCCAGCAGGCTCAGTTCGGGGCCGACACTCAGGTCGTACCAGACCGGCAACACATGGCACTGGCCGCTGGTTCGAGCGTTCGGCGACAGATCGATCAACGCTTCAGCGATCAATTCACGGGCCTGATTCGGATTCAGTACCGTCAGGTCGTAATGCACCATCAGCGTGGTGTAGGACGGCACCAGGTCAATCAATTGCGCGCCAAATACCGTGCGCAGGCGCTCACTGGCAGCGAGCATCCACGGCATGTTGGCTTCGGCGATTTCATCGAACAGGCGCAGCATCAGGCAATCCACGGCCACCACTTCAATCCGTGGGTTCATGGCGCGCTCTGCTGATTCAGGGCCTCGCGAATGCGCTGCACGGCGGCCACCGAACTGGCGTTGTCGCCATGCACGCACAAGGTGTTGGCCTGCAACTGCAATGCGCTGCCGTCGCTGGCGACGAGTTCACCGCCACGGGCGATGGTCAGGGCCTGTTCGATGATTTTTTCTGGCTCGTGATGCACCGCGCCCGGCAGTTGCCGCGAAACCAGTCGACCTGCGCTGTCGTAGGCGCGGTCGGCGAAGGCTTCGAACCACAGGGTCACGCCGTATTCGTCACCGAGTTGCTGCGCCGCCGCGTTATCGCGGGTGGCCATCAGCATCAGCGGCAGGCTGCGATCATAGGCGGCCACGGCCTGAATCACTGCACGCAACTGCGCCGGGTTGGCCATCATGTCGTTGTACATCGCGCCGTGGGGTTTGACGTAACTGACCCGCCCGTCCTGCGCACGGCAAATGCCATCGAGCGCGCCGATCTGGTAATGCAGGATGTCTTGCAGCTCTTGCGCGGAATAGGCCATGGAACGTCGGCCGAAACCGACCAGATCCTGATAGGCCGGGTGCGCGCCAATCTGCACGCCGTGACTCAGGGCCAGGCTGACAGTCTTGCGCATGATGCTCGGGTCACCGGCATGGAAGCCGCAGGCCACGTTGGCGCAGTCGATGTAGGGCATGACTTCGGCGTCCAGACCCATGGTCCAACTGCCGAAACTCTCGCCGATGTCGCAATTCAATAGCAGGCGGCTCACGGTGAACACTCCTGTAGCTTCTTGTCTTTTTGTCTGTAGGACGCTTGCTCAGCAGGTTATCAGTTACTGCGCATCCAGTTGCTTGCCACGGGTTTCCGGCAGGCTCAACGCCGCGAGAATCACCACGCCGTAGGACACCGCCGCGAACGCGCCGATACCCACACTCAACGGCACTGTCTGGCTGAGCAGGCCGATCAGCAGCGGAAACAAAGCCGCCAGCGCCCGGCCGATGTTGTAGCAGAAGCCCTGCCCCGAACCGCGAATCCGCGTCGGAAACAGCTCGGTGAGAAACGCGCCCATGCCACTGAAAATCCCCGAGGCGAAGAAGCCCAGCGGAAAGCCCAGCCACAGCATCACCCCGTTGCTCACCGGCATTTGCGTGTACAGCAGAACGATGGTGAACGAGCCGACCGCGAACAGGATGAAGTTCTTTTTACGCCCGAGCAGATCGGTCAGATAAGCGCTGATCACATAGCCGACGTAGGACCCGACGATCACCATGGCCAGATACCCGCCAGTGCCGAGCACACTCAAGCCGCGTTCATTCTTGAGAAAAGTCGGCAGCCACGAGGTGATCGCGTAATAACCGCCGAGTGCACCGGTGGTCAGCAGCGACGCACGGAACGTGGTGAACAGCATGCCGGGGGCGAAGATCTCGTAGAACTTTGCCGGGTTCTGCGGAGTTTGCGCAGCCTTGGCTTCGCGATAGATCTCCGGGTCCTTCACCAGACGCCGCACGAAGATCACGAAAATGGCCGGGACAATGCCGAGGATGAACAGCGCACGCCAGGCATCTTCCGGCGGCAACACCGAGAACAGCAGTGCATACAGAATCGCCGTCAGCCCCCACCCCAGCGCCCAGCCGGATTGCACCATGCCCACCGCTTTGCCGCGATCCTTGGCGCGGATCACTTCACCGATCAGCACCGCGCCGGCGGTCCATTCGCCGCCGAAACCGAAGCCCATCAGGGTGCGGGCGATCAGCAGCTGTTCGTAGTTCTGCGCAAAACCGCAAAGGAACGTGAAAAAGGCGAACCACAGCACCGTCAGTTGCAGGGTGCGCACGCGGCCAATACGGTCGGAGAGAATCCCCGCGACCCAGCCGCCAATGGCCGAGGCGATCAGGGTGCTGGTGTGAATCAGCCCGGCCTGCCCGGTGGTGATACCCCACATGGCAATCAGGGTCGGCACCACGAAGCTGAGCATTTGCGTGTCCATGCCATCCAGGCCATAGCCGATCTTGCAGCTCCAGAAGGTGCGACGTTCCTGCTGATTGATATTGCGATACCAGTCGAACGGTCCGGGGCGGGCCGTGCTCTTGGGGAGGTCGAGGGTGTCGGGCGCACGCATGGCAAGTCTCCGCAGGCTTTTATTGGTCTTGTTCGAAGTTCCGACGACGCCTATCGTGGGAACCGGATGCGCCGATTTTTGGGCGCGCCGCCCTGCTGCGTCCAACGAATAAAAACCCGCCTTAGGCATAAGAAAAATTTGTCACCCGAGCCGTTGCCATGAACCTGAAGTTTCTCGAGACCTTTGTCTGGGTCGCCCGGCTGAAGAGTTTTCGCCTGACCGCCGACAAGCTGTTCACCACCCAGGCGTCGATTTCCAGCCGCATCGCGGTGCTCGAAGGCGAACTGGGGGTGAAGCTGTTTCTGCGTGATTCACGCGGCGTCAGCCTGACACCCGAAGGCCTGAAAGTGCTGGATTATGCCGAGCAGATGCTCGATACGATGTCAGCCCTGAAGCAATCGATCGAGACCCGCTCGAGCAAGGTCGGCCGGGTGCGCATCGGCGTGATGGACACGGTGATCCACACCTGGCTCAGCCCGTTGGTGGCGCAGATGACCGATTTGTATCCACGGGTGGAAATCGAGCTGGTGGCGGATACCTCGCTGAACCTCTGCGATCAGCTGCAAAAAGGCTTTCTCGACATCGTTCTGCAAACCGATCTGGTGCGTCACGAAAGCGTGCGCAGTCTGGAGCTGGCCAGCCATCCGCTGGGCTGGATCGTTGCGAGCAATTCAATCTACAACCGTGACTATGCCGACCTCGGCGAACTGGCGCAGGAACGGATCATCACCTACTCGAAGAACTCCCGACCGCATCAGGATCTGCTGGCATTGATGCAGACCAACGGTGTGCTGGCGCCGCGCCTGAATTGCGTGAATTCGGTGTCGGCGATTACCCGGCTGTTGCGCGATGGTTTTGGTATTGGCGTACTGCCGCCGGTGCTGGTGGCCGAGGAACTGGCGCGGGGTGAATTGACCTTGCTCGACATCGACCAGCGACCACCGAATCTGCAAGTGGTGGTGTCGTGGCGAGTGGGCGTGGAGTGGGTCGAGGAGATGGTGACGTTGTGTCAGCAGGTGCTGGAGGGGTATGCGCGCAAGGTCGGTGAAAAGTACATCACCCTCACTCAGTAATCACACCTGTGGTGAGGGGATTTATCCCCGATGGGCTGCGCAGCAGTCCTGAAACCTGAGCAATCAGGTTGATCTGACACACCGTTGAGGGCCGCTTCGCGCCCCATCGGGGATAAATCCCCTCGCCACAGAGAGAGCTTTGCAAGATTTAAAGACCACGCACATCCCGGTCTTCAATCGGCCGGCTCTGGCGCAAACGCCGGCCACCGAGCACCACCCAGTCAATCAGACGAATCAGGCACTCAATGCCGAACGACAGCAACAACGCGCCGCTCATGCCCCAGATCATCGCTTCCGGAGTCAGCAGGATCTGGTAGCTGTAGCCGTTCCAGGTTTCCTTGCGAATGTCCGGGTCGGCGGCCAGCACCACTTGCAGGAAGCGGATGTACCACGGGCCCTGCATCGCCTGGAACTGTTTATCCAGCGCCAACTGCCGGTCGAGCAAAGTGCTCAGGCTGTCGGCATCGCTGCGAAACACCGGATCGTCACTGGCGCGGTAATGTGCAACCAGCGCCTGCAAGTCGCCCTTGAAGAACTGCTCGGCGGTGCCCTGGAAACCGCGCAAACCGGTCTGCGCTTCGATCAGATGGGCTTCGACACGTTTGGCGTAATCGTTGATGAACCCCGGCACCTGGACACCGATCAACAGGCCCGCCGCAAACAACACCAGCCGTAGATAACTGAGCAACATCGAGGAGAGATCCTTTATTCGGTCGTGCCCTGGCTGACGCATTCGCCGCGTCGCCACAGGCTCCATTGGCCCGGTTCGTAACGGGTCCAGGTTTCGTTTTCGGTCAAAGGCTCGGTGGCGATCACCGTGACCACATCGTTGGGCGTGGTTTCTGCCTGGAAATCGACGATCACATCGACATCCTTGAGTCGCGCCGGACCGAACGGTGCGCGCCGGGTGATCTGTGCCAGTTTGGTCGAGCAATAGCAGAACAGCCAGTCGCCATCGCTGAGCAGGCAGTTGAACACGCCTTTGCTGCGGTATTCGGCGCAGGCGGCGACCAGATCCGGCAGCAGCACTTCTATATCGACCGGTTCCGGGAATGCGGCACGCACGCGGTTGAGCAAATCGCAGAAGGCCGCTTCGCTGTCGGTGTCGCCCACCGGGCGGTAGAAACTCTTGATCGGGGTGAAGTCGGCGAGCTGGCCGTTGTGCGCGAAGCACCAGTTACGCCCCCACAGTTCGCGGACGAACGGGTGGGTGTTGGACAGGCAGACCTTGCCGACGTTGGCCTGGCGGATATGGCCGATGACCACTTCGCTCTTGATCGGATAGCGCTGTACCAGGTTGGCGACTTCCGATTCGCTGCTGGCGGCCGGGTCCTGAAACAGGCGCAAACCGCGACCTTCGTAGAAAGCGATGCCCCAGCCGTCGCGGTGCGGGCCGGTACGTCCGCCGCGCTGCATCAGGCCGGTGAAGCTGAACACGATATCGGTCGGCACGTTGGCACTCATGCCCAGTAGTTCACACATGTGCTGACTCTCGTGATTACAGACGCGGCTCGACGCGCATGCGTTGCGGATTGTTCGGCAACGGCGGGCGACCGTAACGGTCGTCTCCGGCACCGCCGAACGGCTGATCGTCGTCGCGATCATCGGCACGGGCCGCGGCCTTGGCGGCTTCGGCCTGCTCGCGTCGGGCGCGGGAAGCGCGTTCGATCGGGAAGCGGATCAACACGAAGATCAGGTAGATGCCGAACGCAATCATGCCGTACATGAACAGGTCGGAAATCGCCCGCCAGGCGTTGTTGCCGACCTTGAAGGCCAGGTCCAGCGCGGTAATGGCGATCGACGGTGCGACCTTGGCTTTCACCGGGTCAATGATGGTCGGGCTGAACAGCAACACCGCCATCAGCACCCGCAGCGGCTCGCGCAGCCAGCGCCACATCCAGCGGGTCAGGCGCATCCATACCAACAGGCAGCCCACAGCGGCAAAGGCGTAGAGGCCCCAGGCGATCAGATAGTCGTTCTCGGTCATGGTGTCCATGGCAAGGCAGGCAAAGAGGCGCTTATAGTAACGACTTTTCGCCCGTCAGGCTTGTCCCAATGCCAGACGGCCAACAGCAAACCCTGTGGGAGCGAGCTTGCTCGCGAAAGCGTTGGGTCAGTGAAACAAATGTCATCTGACAAGACGCCTTCGCGAGCAAGCTCGCTCCCACAGGGAAGTGCGATGGTTTCAAGAGCTGCGAAAACCCTTATTCCGTAAATGTCCGAGAGCCTTCCATGCCCGAATCCGCCCACGTCCTCCGCGCCCCGATCGCCCACAAGGCTGCCGGTGCCGACCCGTATGCCTGGCTGCAGGAACGCGACACCGACGCGGTGCTCGACTACCTCAAGGCTGAAAACGCCTATCAGGAAGCACAGACCGCCGATCAGGCCGGCCTGCGCGAAAGCCTGTTCGAAGAGATCAAGGGCCGGATCCTCGAGACCGACCTGTCCCTGCCTTCGCCCTGGGGGCCGTATCTGTATTACACCCGCACCACCGCGGGTGACGAGTACGCTCGGCATTACCGTTGCCCGCGTCCGGCTGACGACAGCCTGACCCTCGATGAAAGCCGCGAACAACTGCTGCTCGACCCGAACGTGCTGGCCAATGGCGGTTTCTTCTCGCTCGGTGCGTTCAGCATCAGCCCGGATCACCAGCGCCTGGCCTACAGCGTCGATGCCTCGGGCGACGAGATCTACACACTGTTCGTCAAGGAACTGGCCAACGACAAGGTCAGCGAGCTGGAATTCGAAGACTGCGACGGCAGCATGACCTGGGCCAACGACAGCCTGACGCTGTTCTTTGGCGTGCTCGACGACACTCATCGCCCACACAAACTGTATCGCTATCGCCTCGACGGCACGGCCGCCGAAGAGGTTTTCCATGAACCGGACGGGCGCTTCTTCCTGCATTGCTACCGCTCCAGTTCCGAGCAGCAATTGCTGCTGACCCTGGGCAGCAAGACCACCAGCGAAGTCTGGGCACTGGATGCGCATCAGCCACATCTGCCCTTCACCTGCCTGGCACCACGGGTCGAGGATCATGAATACGACGTCGACCACGGTGTGCTTGAAGGCGCGTGGACCTGGTTCATCCGCACCAACCGCGATGGCATCAACTTCGCCCTGTATCAGGCGCCGGACACTGGTGCGGTACCGAGCGAAGCCGACTGGCAGAACCTGATCCCGCACAGCGATACGGTGATGCTCGACGGCGTGACGCTGAACACCGCGGCCATGACCCTGAGCCTGCGCGAAGGCGGTTTGCCGATCATCGAAGTTCACCCGCAAGGCCAGACGCCGTATCGCGTACAACTGCCGGACGCGGCCTACAGCCTCTATGTGCAGAACAGTCTGGAGTTCGAGAGCGACCGCATTCGTCTGCGTTACGAGGCGTTGAACCGTCCGGCGCAGGTTCGGCAGTTGCTGCTGGCCAGCGGCGAGCAAACCGTCCTGAAAGAAACCCCGGTGCTCGGCCCGTTCGATGCCGACGCCTACGTCAGCCAACGCCTGTGGGCCACCGCGCCGGACGGCACGCAGGTGCCGATCAGTCTGGTGATGAAACGCGAGATGGTCGGCAAACCGGTGCCGCTGTATCTGTACGGTTATGGCGCCTACGGTTCCAGCCTCGATCCGTGGTTCTCCCACGCACGCCTCAGCCTGCTGGACCGCGGCATGGCTTTCGCCATCGCCCATGTGCGTGGCGGCGGTGAGCTGGGCGAAGCCTGGTATCGCGCCGGCAAGCAGGAAAACAAGCACAACACCTTCAGCGACTTCATTGCCTGCGCCGAATTCCTGATCCTCAACGGCATCACCACCGCTGAAAAACTGGCGATCAGCGGCGGCAGCGCTGGCGGCTTGTTGATTGGCGCGGTGCTGAACCAGCGTCCAGACCTGTTCGGCGTGGCGATTGCCGAAGTGCCGTTCGTCGACGTGCTCAACACCATGCTCGACCCGGACTTGCCGCTGACCGTCACCGAATACGACGAATGGGGCAACCCCGAAGAGCCGGACGTCTACGAGCGGATCAAGGCCTACGCGCCGTACGAAAACGTCACCGCGCAGAATTATCCGGCAACCCTGGTGATCGCCGGCTACAACGACAGTCGCGTGCAGTACTGGGAAGCGGCCAAATGGGTGGCGAAATTGCGCGCGACCAAGACCGACGACAATCTGCTGCTGCTCAAGACCGAACTCGGTGCCGGGCATGGCGGAATGAGCGGGCGTTATCAGGGATTACGTGACGTAGCGCTCGAATATGCATTTGTGTTCAAGGTTTTGGGCCTGGCCTGAGGAACTCCGTCGGTCACTTGGGTCTTAACTCCAGACCCAGGGGGCCGATACACCACAGATCCTGTAGGAGTGAGCCTTTGTGGTGAGGGGATTTATCCCCGATGGGTGGCGAAGCCGCCCTGAATCTGCAATGCGATTCTTTCAGACAGATCGCATTGGCGGATTTGCGGCTGCTGCGCAGCCGATCGGGGATAAATCCCCTCACCACAGGCTCACTCCTACAAGGGTCCGTGTAGTGCCTTGAAAATGTGAAAACAATAAAGACCGCAATGACATGTCAGAACCCACCCTGCTGAACAACGAAATTCGCGACTGGCTGATGGACTGTGGCCTGTTCGATCAATTGCAACTGGCGGACTTTGCCGCAGCCTCGGGCTACTTCAGCATCAGCACCGTGGCGGAGGGCGAAGCGATTTTCCGTGAGGGCGATGCCGGCAGTTTCATGTGCATCCTCCACACCGGTCAGGTCGCCGTGCAGAAGACTGGCCCCGACGGCCAGGTCATCACCATGGCCACCCTGCGCAGCGGTCGGGCGTTCGGGGAAATGGCCGTGCTGGATGGCGAGCGCCGTTCGGCGACCTGCGTCGCCGCGAGCAACTGTCAGTTGCTCAATCTGGGCAAGGATTCGCTGGAAAAGATGCTCAACGACGCACCGAAGATCGCCGCCAAGATCATCCGTGCCCTTGCCGTGTCCCTCTCCAAACGCCTGCGCATGGCTGACGGCCAACTCGCGGCGCAACAGATTTAACCGCCCGGGGATTTGACCTTGGTGCCGCTCGGTTCGATGCCCGGCACCGGTTGATCCTTGCTCGGCGGGCTAGGCATTTCGATCGGCACCAGCGGCGGGCTGCCACTGCCGGCACCGGCCTTCGGTGCGCTGATCGGGGTGATTTGCGGATACGGCGTCGGCGTGGCGGTGCCGGGTGAGCCGGGTTGCGGCGTCGGGCTGACCGGAATGGTCTGCTGCGCCTGCACTGCAGTAATCGAGAGCGCGGCCAGGGCAATGACCGTTAGAATGGTGCGCTTCATCAAGGGCTCCGTTTGGCCTTTAGTCTGCGCTCAGGCTACTCCCAACGGGCCTGCTTGCCTTCCCCTTTGTAGAGATTTCCATGAAACGTTTCGTTCTGCTCGACACCACGCCGATCCCAGATAACGGCGGTGCCCTGTGCCTGTTCGAGTATGGCGAGGATTTCGTCATCAAGATCCAGGGCGGCGACGGCGGGCAATTGATGAACACGCGCATGCACGGTTCGGAAGATGCACTGGCCGAGATCCCTTGCCGCAAGGTCGCCGGCCGGCCGAATTCGCGGGTGTTGATCGGCGGTTTGGGCATGGGTTTCACCCTTGCCTCGGCGCTCAAACATCTGGGCAAGGGTGCCGAAGTGGTGGTCGCCGAACTGGTGCCCGGCGTGGTCGAGTGGAACCGTGGGCCGCTCGGTGAAAAGTCCGGGCGACCGTTGCTCGATCCG
This sequence comes from Pseudomonas sp. RSB 5.4, assembly GCF_037126175.1. NCBI lineage: Bacteria > Pseudomonadati > Pseudomonadota > Gammaproteobacteria > Pseudomonadales > Pseudomonadaceae > Pseudomonas > Pseudomonas sp. RSB 5.4. The sequence goes on along the minus strand of NZ_CP146986.1, from coordinate 6,148,760 downwards.
CGCACAGTGATCCGTCAGGACGACGTGGCCAAAGTGTTGCAAAGCGAGCCGAACGGCTTCGACGCGATCATGCTCGACGTCGACAACGGCCCCGAAGGCCTGACGCAGAAAGCCAACAGCTGGCTGTACTCGGCCGCCGGCCTGAACGCCTGCGCCAAAGCCCTGCGGCCCAAGGGTGTGCTGGCGGTGTGGTCGGCCAGCGCCGACCGGCAGTTTTCCGACAAATTGAAGAAGGCCGGTTTCAAGGCCGAGGAAGTGCAGGTCTTCGCCCATGGCAACAAGGGCACCCGCCACACGATCTGGATTGCCGAGAAGCTCAAGGGCTGAGCTAAACTCTGCACATAACCGTCATTAGTCTTTTTACAAAGGTGAACCCATGAGTTCGTCCACCCCGACCAACACGTCGAAGCTCGATCGCATCCTTGCCGATAACCAGCGCGACAAGGAAATGGGCTACCGCGACAAGGCCCTGAAAATGTACCCGCACGTGTGTGGCCGCTGCGCCCGTGAGTTTTCCGGCAAGCGTCTGAGCGAACTGACCGTGCATCACCGCGATCACAACCACGACAACAACCCGCAGGATGGCTCGAACTGGGAACTGTTGTGCCTGTATTGCCACGACAACGAACACTCGCGCTACACCGACCAGCAATATTTCGGCGACGGCTCGCTGAGCACGCCGAAAATCGCCAAGGCCACGCATAACCCGTTTGCTGCCCTCGCCGGGCTGATGAAGAAAGAAGACTGAAGAACTTCAGCGCCTGACCTGGCCCTTTCGCGAGCAAGCCCGCTCCCACAATGATTTTGGTCGCTCACAAATTTTGTGAACACCTGAGATACCTGTGGGAGCTGGCTTGCCAGCGATGAGGCCAGACCAGACACCACAGATCTCGAATCTGCCCGCCCTCCCCCAATCCCCGTATAATCGCCCTCTTTTTCCCGAAGGCACCCCGCTCGTGGCAGACAAACGTTACAGCTGCATTGGTTTGTACAACCCCAAATCACCGGAGAACGTCGGTTCGGTGATGCGCGCCGCAGGCTGTTACGGCGTGGCGTCGGTGTTTTACACCGGCAAGCGTTATGAACGCGCCGCCGATTTCGTCACCGATACCAAGCGCGTGCACTACGACATTCCGCTGATCGGCATCGATGATCTGAAGAAGATCCTCCCGCTCAACTGCGTCCCGGTCGCCGTGGAACTGGTCGAGGGCGCCCGCCCGCTGCCGGAATACACCCACCCGGATCGCGCGCTGTACATCTTCGGCCCCGAAGACGGCTCGCTGGATAAAGAGATCCGCGACTGGTGCGAAGACGTCGTGTACATCCCGACCACCGGCTGCATGAACCTGGCGGCGACGGTCAACGTCGTGCTCTACGACCGCATGGCCAAGGGCCTGAATACTCGCTCCGGTCCGAAATTCCGCTGAAACGTCGCACATCCGATGGAACGAGCCGGCCGCTGCGGCAGTCAGCTTATCTATCTATTGCACATTGCCTGGGAGACAGATCATGACCGAACTCAAACGCGTCCAACGTATCGATTCCACCCCGTTCCAGAGCCCGACCGAGCAGAACGTGCAGGGCTGGGAGCGCATCGGCTCGCTGGCCGGTGGCGTGATCATGGTCGGCAAGGGCCTGCGCCGTGGCGGCGTGTTCGGTCTGATTCAGGTGGCGATTGGCGGCGTGGCGATGGCTCGTGGCATCACCGGGCACAGCTCGATGAAAAGCCTGCTGGAAAAAAGCCGCGAGGACATGAACAACGTCCGGGCGAAGATCGAACGGGCCGGGGAAGAATTGAGCAAACTCAAGGCCAATGCCGAAGCAGCGACCAGCACAGCCACGGTGACTGGCAATGACTCGGTGAAGTCGCCGAAAGCCGGGGTTTGATTCGAGATCTTCGTTGAGACTTCTGGCCTCTTCGCGAGCAAGCCCGCTCCCACATTGAACCGGGTTCCGTCAGTTGGAATGCGATCATCGGTGAAATCACCAAAAGCCGGGGTTTGATTCGAGATTTTCGTTGAGGCTTCTGGCCTCTTCGCGAGCAAGCCCGCTCCCACATTGAACCGGGTTCCGTCAGCTGGAATGCGATCAAATGTGGGAGCGGGCTTGCTCGCGAAGGCGGTATTACTGAAGCAATGCGCTATCGAGAACTTTCGAGGATTCGCCCAGAACACCCTCGGCCAGTTGCACAAACGCCTTGGTGTCCACCGTCCCGAGATGCATCGTCCCGCGCAACACATCATCCAGCGAACGCTTGTTACGCGTCTTCAAGCGAATCTCGCGATCGAGCTCCTGCAGCACAACCACCGCTTTGGCAACTTGCGCCGGGCTGATCTGTTCGCCGCGCAAGGTCGTGACTTTCTGACTTTCCCTAATCAATTTCGCCTGTAACGCCTGATAGCGCTCATCGCTCATGCCACCGGCACGGCGTACCAGTTCGATCGCGTAATACTCGGCAAACCCTTCGCTGATCCAGTCGCTGCGATGCTCGTCGTTGATCCGGCCGAACACCTGCGCCAGCTCACGCACCAGCGCACTGCTGCCACTCTCGCTGACCAGCGGCAAGTGCGTGTTCAAGTAGATCGATTCATGTGCGCCCAGACTGCCGCGCCACATCGGGTCGTTGGCGCCGACGATCAACAGCTTGCTCGGATGCCGTGGATACACGGCCTGCACCTGCGGCCAGATGAACGTCAGCAGCGTCAGCACATCCATGCGGCGCATCCCTTGCCCTTGCGGTGAGGCTACGGTGACTTCAGTTTCGCCCAGGCGCGTGCGGCGGCTGCCGAGGTGACCGGCGAGCATCCAGCCGGTCGGGCGGTCGAACAGCCGTGAGGGATTGTCGATGCGGAATGTGTTCTTGCCGATGCGCGGCCAAGCGGTTTCGACACTTTTCCAGCCGTTGGGCAATTCGAATTGCAGGCGTGACACCAGCTCGACGCCATCCTGCTGATCGAGCCTGGCCGCCGGCACCAGATCATCACCGCGCAGCAGCGCCCAGGTCGGGGTCATGCGCGTGTCGAAGCTGCCGTTCTTGCGGCCGTGGCTGACGGTGACGCGGTAGGTCAGGCTGGCCTTGTCGCCGCTCGGACGCCACAGGCCACGTGCCTGTTTGCCCGGTGTCAACTGCCACTGGCCGTCGGCCTTGAAGTCGCTGTAGTGGCTGCCGTCGCCGAGGTCGAAATCGAGACTGCGCACCGCTTCGCCTTTGGCCAGGGTCAGGCGCACTTCGGCCTGATCGCTTTGCGGCAACAGGCGCACGTGGTAATCCAGATCGACTTTCTTCGCCGCCCACACTGGCGCGCTTAGCGCCAGCAGGCCGATCAACGATGCCCGCAGCAATCCCCCAGCCATACACACTCCTTGTTGAATCCTGGAACCCTTGGTACTTACCCGGCGCGGAAAATCAGATGATCTTCCCAGTCATCCTCCGGCACGCTGCCTTCGGCGAGCATGCGCCCGGACTGGGAAATCCGTTCGTGGTGCACGGCGTCACGATCGCCGCACACCAGGTGGTGCCACAGCGGCAGATCCTTGCCTTCACTGACCAGACGATAACCGCAGGTCGGCGGTAGCCATTTGAATTCTTCGGCCTGGCCCGGAGTGAGCTGGATACAGTCCGGGACAAACTGGATGCGATTCGGGTAGTCGCTGCACTGGCAGGTCTTCAGGTCCAGCAGTTTGCAGGCGATGCGTGTGTAATAGACGCTGTTGTCTTCTTCATCCTCGAGTTTCTGCAGGCAGCACAGACCGCAGCCGTCGCACAGCGATTCCCATTCCTCGTGATCCAGTTGCTCGAGGGTTTTGCGTTTCCAGAACGGTTCGACTTTGGCGGCCATGGCTCAAGCATCAACATCAGGTGGTGAAAAGGCCGCCAGTCTAGTGCCCAAGGCCTTGCGGGCCAAGCGCTGGCGACTGTCGGTAAATCGCGCTTGTCAGGCGAATCGCCGCCCAGTAGGGTTTTGCCACGAATTCATGACGCAAACACAGCAAGGAATCTTTCGATGAGTGCCAACCCTCGCGTTGCCGATTACGCCATTCACCCGCAGTTCACCGAGCGCTGGTCGCCCCGCGCCTTCACCGGTGAAGCGATCACGGAAGAAACCCTGCTGAGCTTCTTCGAAGCTGCACGCTGGGCACCTTCGGCCTACAACTCGCAGCCGTGGCGCTTTCTGTATGCGCGTCGTGATACGCCGAACTGGGAGCGCTTCCTGGGTCTGCTCAATGAATTCAACCGCAGCTGGGCGCAGCACGCTTCGGCACTGGTGATCGTGATTTCGAAAACCACCTTCACCGCCCCCGGCGCCAGCGAAGAAACCCCGGCGCTGTGGCACACCTTCGACACCGGTTCGGCCTGGGGCCACCTGGCGCTACAGGCGAGCATCAGCGGCTGGCACACCCACGGCATGGCCGGTTTCGATCAGGAGCTGACCCGCAAAGAGCTGAATATTCCGGAAGGTTATGCGCTGCACGCGGCGGTCGCTGTCGGCAAGCTGGGCGACAAGGCAACCCTGGCCGAGTACCTGCAGGCCCGTGAAACGCCGAGCCCGCGTCGTCCGCTGAGCGAGTTGGTGGCTGAAGGCAACTTCACCCTGTAAGCCACCATGCAAAAACCACTGTAGGAGTGAGCCTGCTCGCGATGGCGTAGTGTCAGACAACATCAATGTCGACTGACACACCCTCATCGCGAGCAGGCTCACTCCTACAGGTATCGCGGTGGATTTAATATCCGCGGTTGAAATCCACTTCCCCGCGCAACGCTTCACCCGCTTGATACGCCTTCAGATTCTCGACGAACAATTGCACCATCAACGCCGGCGACGTCGGTGCCGAGCTGTGCCCGGTGAGCAACAAGCCCCAGGCGGTCCAGAACGGATGGCGTTGTGGCAACGGCTCCTGACGGCAGACGTCGATCACCGCGCCCGCCAGATGCCCTTCCTTCAAGGCTTCCACCAGATCCGCGTCAACTACTGCCACGCCGCGTCCGACGTTGATGAACAGCCCGGTCGGTTTGAATTGCTTGAACAGCGCCGCGTCGTAAATGTCGTGGGTGTGCTCGGTGTTCGGCAGCAGGTTGACCACGTAATCGACCGCGCCCACCAGCCGTGGCAGATCCGCCATCGAGCCGACCTCGACAAACGGCGCCTGCTCGCGCGCGCTGCTGGCGATGCCGTACAGCTCGACGCCAAACGGCAGCAGGAACTGCGCCACGCTCTGGCCGATATCGCCGGTGCCGACGATCAGCACCTTGCGCCCGACCAGGCTCTGGCCGGTGCGATTGTCCCACTTGCGCTCGACCTGGCTGACCAGGCGCGCCAGCACTTCCCGCTCGTGACCGAGCATGTAGGTCAGCACGTATTCGGCCATCACCTGACCGAAGATCCCCACCGCACGGGTCAGGCGGTAATCGCGGCGCAAGCCGTCGGCGAGCAGCGGCGTGATGCCGGCCCAGGTCGATTGCAGCCATTGCGGCTGGTGGCCCTGACGCAGCAGGGTCGCCAGCAGATCAGGCTGCCCCAGCCACACCGGGCAATCGGCAGCCTGACGGGCCAGTTCGGCAGAGTCGCCACTGGTCAGTACTTCAAGTTCGGGGGCCGCCTGACGCAGCAGCCGGGCGTACACCGCGTGGTCGTGTTCAGCAATCAGAACGCGCATCTTCAAACCTTTCGCAAACCGTGCAGGCAACCGCCGAAAGAGCCGTGCTCCTTCGTGGCGGTCGTCGCCGTAAAATCAGTTCCAGGGTGGCAAGAGACCCAGAACAGGGCCTCGCAGATCAGACCGGGTCGTTGCGTCGCAGCAACTCTTCGGGCAGGTGTTCAATGTACTCGTCCTCGGCCGGTGGCATTTGCAGGTGATAGCCCTGCTTTTCGAGGTTTTCCAGGACCACGGTGATGTCCTCGCGCGCCAGTGTGCGCTCAGGGGTCAGCACCAGGTCAAAGGAATGCTTCGCCTTGCCGAAGGCCGCCATCAGCGCTTCGGGCACGCGCTCCAGAGCATCGCTCTTGAGCACGTAAAGATACATCCCGGGTTTCTTCGAGCTTTGGTAAATGGAGCAAATACGTTTCAAGGCTGTTCTCCGGCGGTGGCCAGGCTGTCCAGCAGCTTCTGGCCCATGAGTTCGCGGCGCCAGCCACGCAGCGACTCAGGCAATTGATAAGGGCCCTCGGGGAAGCCGCTTTTGACCAGCGCTTCGAGGGTTTTCTTGCGCAGCATCAGTTCCGGTGCGATACCCAGACGCTCAGCTTCGACCTGGCCGAGGGCGCGCAGTTGCTTGATCAGCGCCGCCGCTTCGACCGGCAATGGCTCCGGCACCGCCGGCGGCCATTGATCAGGCCCCACACTGCCAGAGCGCTTGATCAGATCAAGCAGAAATTGGCCATCCTGACGCACGGTACGCGGGTGCATGTCTTCGATCTTGCCCAGCGCGGCGAGGTTGTCCGGTTGCGTGCGGGCCAGCGGCCACAGCGAGTGCTCACGGACGATGCGGTTGCGCGGCAGATCACGGGCACGCGCTTCTTTTTCACGCCAGGCGCACAGTTCACGCAGCACCGCCAGTTGCGCACGGGACAGTTTCCACGCCAGTTTGGCTTCGCGATAGACCTCGTACGGGTCGGTCTCGCGGCGCAGGTTGGCCACCAGTTCGGCGCCGTCCTCCAGCACCCAGGCGAATTTGTCGTCGGACAGTTTCGGTCGCAGCTGTACGAAAACTTCCGCCAAATGCACCGCATCTTCGGCGGCATAGCTGATTTGTGTGTCGGAAAGTGGACGCTGCAACCAGTCGGACCGGGTTTCACCCTTCGGCAACTCAATGCCCAGCACTTCCTGCACAAGTCGCGAATAGCCCATCGAGAACCCGAGGTTCAGGTAGGCCGCTGCCAATTGTGTGTCGAAAAGCGGCGCCGGCAGGCTGCCGGTCAGGCGCAACAGCACTTCGAGGTCTTCGCTGCAGGCGTGCAGGACTTTGAGCACCGCCGGATTTTCCAGCAACGCCGCCAGCGGTTGCCAGGCGTCGATGGTCAGCGGATCGATCAGGTAGGCGCGTTTGCCGTCGCCGACCTGCAACAAACCGGCAATCGGGTAGAAGGTGTCGACCCGCATGAATTCGGTGTCGAGGGCAACGAACGGCAGCTGCTGCCACTCGGCGCAAAACTGCGCGAGGCTTTCGTTGTCGCGAATCCAGTGAATATCGATGGCCACACGGCTCTCCCTTGAAGAATGGCGCGCAGTATATATCGCCGCCGGCGTTTTACGCGCCTGCGCTGGGCCAGAGCTGTAACGAAATGTCCTGCCAGACAGAAAGAATAGTCTTACAGCGAGGTTCGCAAGATTAATCCGAGCGTAATGATCCATGACGCGTTACCAGGAGAGCGGTATTTAGTTTTTAAATAACACTCGGGAAATCTGATTTGTCCGCACCGCGTGGCCGCGGCCTAATCGATAGCCTCCGCAATCCAGAGTCTACCGATGGAAAACGTCCGCGCTACCTCCCGCCCCGCTGTCTGGCTGATGATCGGCATCATGCTCGTCGCGCTCAATCTGCGCCCCTCCATGGCCGCCGTCGGACCGTTGCTGTCGGCGATTCGCGGCGATATCCCGCTGAGCTTCAGCGTCGCTTCGCTGCTGACCATGCTGCCGGTGATGGCGATGGGGCTGGCGATGTTTTTCAGCATCGGCATCAGCCGCCGGCTGGGCGAGCAACGCACGGTGATCCTGTCGCTGTGGATTATCGGCCTGGCGACACTGTCGCGACTGGTGCTCGATTCGGCACCGCAGTTGATTGGCAGCGCGGTGCTGGCCGGGATGGGTATCGCCCTGATTCAGGCATTGATGCCCGCGCTGATCAAATCACGTTTCCCCGATAACGTGGCGCTGTGCATGGGCCTGTATGTCACGTCGATCATGGGCGGCGCCGCGCTGGCCGCCTCATTTTCGCCACTGGTGCTGGTGCAGACCGGCAGCTGGCGCATCGGCCTGGCGATCTGGGCAGGACTGGCCTTGCTCGCGTTGCTGGTCTGGTGGACACAGTCGCCCCCGTCATCCATCCAGAACACCCCTGTAGGAAAACAATCCTTCACGCGTAATTCCCGCGCCTGGCTGCTCGCCATCTTCTTCGGCCTCGGCACGGCGTCCTACACCTGCGTACTCGCCTGGCTGGCGCCGTACTACGTGGAACAAGGCTGGAGCGAACAGCACGCCGGTTTGCTGTTGGGTTTTCTGACGGCCATGGAGGTAATTTCCGGGCTGGTGACGCCGGCCATCGCTAACCGCAGCCGTGATCGACGGGCAGTTCTGGCAGGGTTGCTGCTGCTGATCATCGGCGGGTTCTGCGGATTGATCCTCAGCCCGCAACACCTCAGCCTGCTGTGGCCGTGCCTGTTGGGGCTGGGAATTGGCGGCTTGTTCCCGATGAGCCTGATCGTCTCGCTCGATCACCTCGACCACCCGCAGCGTGCCGGCAGCCTGACCGCGTTCGTGCAAGGCATCGGCTACTTGATCGCCGGGCTTTCGCCGCTGCTGGCCGGAATGATCCGCGACCAGCTCGGCAGCTTCGAATGGGCCTGGTGGTCGCTGACTGCAGTGATGGTGGTGATGTTGCTGATAGTCCTGCGCTTTGACCCTCGGCACTACGCCCGACACATCCGCTGAACCAAATACCATCGCCGGGCTAGAGGCTTGTTGCCATCTTTTTACGGTTTATTTGCCGACGTCGTGTTGCTAAAAGTTTCTGTCCCACTGGCGACATTGAAACGTCCTACAGGGCTTTGTCCTGGCACCATCGTTCCGCTACGATCATGCGCACACGTTTGCGCGGATTCAGCGCAAGGAGCACAGCGAGACGGAACGGATGCTGAACAGTAACTTGCTTCGAAAGCTCGACATGCAGGATCTCATGGTGTTTATCGCCGTGTATGAGCAAAGCAGCGTCACGGATGTCTCGGAGACGCTGTGCGTCAGCCAGTCCACTGTCAGCTACTGCCTGAAAAAATTGCGCACCAGTTTCGAAGATGAGTTGTTCATCAACACCCGCACGGGCATGCGTCCCACCTACAAGGCCGGCACCATGTACGGCCATGTGCAGAAAATCCTCGAAAGCATCAACCTGTGCCACGCCGGCGCCCCGGCCTTCGATCCGACCCGGCAAGCGGTGACCTTCAATATCTGTGCCCCGGAATACTTTGAGCAACTGGTGTTGCCGCGCCTGTTGAAGCGTTTCGACTTCGACGATTTGCCGGTAGTGGTCAACATGCACAAGTTCGAGACCGACGTGCCTGCCGACGAATTGCGCGACGGCAGCCTCGATCTGGTGATCTGTTTCGGTCCCAACTTCCACCGCAGCCACACCGACCTCAAGTCGCGAATGCTGCTGGAAGATGATCTGGTCTGTGTCTTCGACAAACGCGCCACGCCGCTGGAACCGCGGCTGAGTCTGCAGGCCTTCACCGAACGGCGGCACGTGTTCCCGACACCGTGGACCTCCACCACCAACATGGTCGACGGCTGGCTGGCGCGTCAGGCGCAAAAGCGGCAGATCGTCGCGCGCTCCAACAGCTACAGCGCGGCATTGAAGATGATCACCGGCACCGACTTCATTCTCACCTTGCCCCGACGCATCCAGCGCCTACTGACCAAAGAGACGATATTCAATCACTGCGAGGCGCCGAACGGCCTGCCGGGGTTCACCCTCGACATGCAGTGGAGCCAGAACGCTGATCAAGACAGCGCCAACGTCTGGCTGCGCGAGCAGGTGATCAAGGTCTGCAGTGAGCTGGAAGCAGCCTGAGTCCTACACGCCGATGGCGGTCTTGGTGTAGGAATCGCGGTCGATATCGAGCAACTCCACGCACAACTGCACTTCGACTCCGGCCGGCCACTCGCACAGATCCTGCAACACCGCCAGCAGGCTCTCCGAGAGCTGCTTCTTGATCTGTGGCGAACGACCGCTGAGCAGCGCCAGCTTCACATGAACGAAGGCGCGCTCTCCCATGCCGGTGCCGACCTTGAAGGTTTCGACCTTGACTGCACGACTCTTGATGTCGAATTCCGCTGCGAACTGACCAGAACCCACCAGCGTATTGTTGAGCCGGATCAACGCCACGTCGGCATTGAGTTGCGGCAGATTGGCGGTGTATTCCAAATGCAGGTGTGGCATTCAAGTGCTCCAGTCAGTCGGCAGAAAGATCGTACGTATACCACAGCACAGCCCTACTCTCCTGCGGCTTTTTCGGCGGTTATCGAGGCCGGTGGCTGACGCAATGCCAGGCTTTCCCACAGCGCAACGAGCACCACGATCGCCGTGGTCAACGCCCCGAGCATCAACGCCGAAACCCACTGGTTCAACGCCAGCGGCAGTGCCAGCGCGAGCAACACCAGCCCCGCCACATGCGACAAGGGCGGCAGCGGCCGGTCGGACATGACCCACTTGAACAGCGCATTGCCCAACAGAAACAGCCAAGGCCCGCCCACGATCACCAGGATCCCGGCGTCACTGGCGTGATCCGGATGCACCAGCACCAGTTCGTCGGCCACCGCACTGACAATCACCCCGGCAACAATCAGCACATGCAGGTAGGTGTAGGCGATGCGCGCCTGGCGCCCCGGGTCGCTCGAATGCGCGATACGGTGATGGGCGCGCTCGGCGCCGCTGTCGAAGTACACCCACCACATGCCGATGCTGCCCAGTACCGCCACCAGAAACGCGATGACCCCGGTGAGGCTCAGCGTCAGTTCGGCAAAAGTCGCACCGGTGACTAGCAACGACTCGCCCAGGGCGATGATCACGAACAGTGCGCAACGCTCGGCCATGTGGTTGCCTTCGACGTTCCAGTCGCTCAACGACGACCGCCCCAGTCCCGGCACCCAGAAATACAGCGAAGGCGAGATCAGTTCGATCAACAGCGCCAGCGTCCAGCACAGTAGACGCTGCTGTCCGTCGAGAAAGGCTCCGGCGATCCAGAACACTCCGGAAAGCATCAACCACGCCAGTATCCGCTGGAAGTTGCGGGTCATGCTCAGCGACTCGCCACGCACCGCCCAGATCGCAAACAGCGTGCGCCCGACCTGCATGAACACGAACGCCGAGGCAAACATCAGTCCGCGCTCGGTGAAAGCCTTGGGGATCGAGGACGACAGCAACAGACCGGCGATCATCAGCCCGAACAGGCCGAGACGGATCGGCAGTTTTTCCGGGTCGAGCCAGTTAGTGATCCACGAAGTAAAAATCCACACCCACCACACCGCGACCATCAACAGCGCCACCTGCACCGCGCCCAGGATCGACAAATGCGCGAGCAGCGAATGCGAGAGCTGAGTCACGGCAAACACAAACACCAGATCGAAAAACAGCTCGACCATGCCGACCTTGCCACTGTCGAGACTGCCGCGCCCACGCAGCAACGAACGGGAAATGCTCATCGGACTGGTCTCCAGCCGGGGTCATTGTCATTGAGCAAAGCAGGCGGACCTGACGAACGCAAACCCTTGTAGGAGTGAGCCTGCTCGCGAAAGCGCTGTGTCAGACAACATTGATGTGACTGACACACCCTCATCGCGAGCAGGCTCACTCCTACAAAAGATTTGTGTGGGGGTCAGGGCGCGGTCAGTGGCCGTTCACTCATGAACGCCTCAAGCCGCGAACGCAGCCAGCGCTCGGCCGGATCGCTGTCGACGTGGCTGAGCCAGACCATCGACAGATCCAGCATCGGCGTTTTGAACGGGAACGGTTCCTTGAACAGCAGCCCGGAGGCGGCCATGGCTTCGGCGGTGTAGTCCGGCAGGCTGGCGATCAGATCAGTACCGGCCAGCAACGCCGGCAGCGCGCTGTATTGCGGCACCGACAACACCACATGCCGAGTGCGGCCGATTTCCGCGAGCCATTCATCGGCATAGCCGCTGATGTTGGCCGTGTGCGACACCAGCACGTGCGGACGTGAACAGTATTCGTCGAGGGTCAGCGGCGAATCCGAGGCATCGGCGCGCAGGATGCTCGGCTGGATATGCCGCAGCAGTTTGCGCTTGGCATTGGCCGGCAAACCCCGGGTCTGGCTGATGCCGACGGTGATGTCGCCGGCGGCCAGCAGGTCGGGGATGCGCCAGTAATCGACGTGCTGCACCACGAATACCACGCTGGGAGCCTCTTGGCGCAGCGACCGCAACAACGGAGGCAACAGACCGAACTCGACGTCATCGGACAGGCCGATCCGGAACGTCATGTTGCTCACGGCCGGGTCGAAGTCGTGGGTCAGGCTCAGGGCCACAGACAGTGAGTCGAGGGCCGGCGACAGGTATTTGAACAGTTCCTCGGCTCGGGCAGTCGGCTCCATGCGATGGCCGACGCGAATGAACAGCGGATCATTGAACATCGCGCGCAAGCGATTGAGCGCCGAACTGATGGTCGGCTGGCCGAGAAACAGCTTTTCCGCCGCCCGGGTCACGTTGCGTTCGAGCATCAAGGTCTCGAACACCACCATCAGGTTGATGTCGGCCTTGCGTAATTCATTTCGATTCATCCATTGCCCCCGCTCCCCAGACTGTCGGCAGTGTATGAAGTCCTTGGGACTGACGTCTATCAGACGATTGGCGGTTTGTTCGACAATTTCACTGAACCGTCAGGGTTTTCAACCCCAGCCCCATGACTCGCGCATCGTCATTGAACCCGAGTTTTTTCGGGCTGATCGCATCGGGCAGATGCAATTGGACATTCAGATATTCCTCGGCCACCTGCGCTGCGCTGAGCGGTATTTCCAGCCGATTGCCCTGCACCTGAGTCAGCCGCGTCGACAACGCCTCTACGCCATTGATGCTGACGATCACCCGCTGACTGAGGTTCGGCGGCATGGCAAAGGCCAGGGCATCAATCACCAGCGCATGCGATCCGGGAGCGACGCGCAGTCGCAATTCTGCATCCTGTCCATCACTCCAGGTACCCCAGGCTTCCGGCGTGGACCAGCCTTTGACCAGTTGCCGGGTGCTGCGGTTGAACGTCTGGACCAGTCCCGGCTGGCTCAAGGGTATCGACGACAGCGCTCGCCCCTGATCGACCATCGCCAGACAGTCATTACAGTGTTTCCAGCCCGGGGCCAGCACGACAAAGTCGTCGACCCGGGTCAACAGATCGGTGTCGCTGTGAATGCTCTTGACCGCCAGCTCCAGCGCGTCGTCATCGAGGATGTACAGCGAATCGCTGTCGTACTGGCCGCTGGCGACTTGGCTTTGCGTTGTGCGCAACAGTTTGTCCAGCGCCTTGGGGCTCGTACGCCCCAGGTAAGCCGCGTCGGTTTTCAACCCATGAGTGCCGGCAAAATCGGCAATCGCCTGCCACTGATCAGGCTGATTTTTCGGCGTCACGGCACGGATGCTCTTGTAGTGCGCCGCTGCACTGGCCCAGAACGGATCATGCATCGGGCTGACCCAAACCGAAGCTTCGGGCAGCATTTTCGCCGCTCGCAAACCAGCCCATGCAATCCGGGTATCGACGACTTGCACCACCAGCGCCAGCGCCAGCAGCCCCATGGCGATACGCGGCCGATACCCGCGCACCACCAGGTAGGTGAGCAGAATCACGATGGCATAGAACACCGGCCAGAACATCCGGCCCGAAGCGCGAAAAATACTCGCTGCACGCAGCACGAATTTTGGCAGCGGATAGCCGAACGTCTGCAGGCCGAAACCGATCTGGTTCGACAGCGCGAACAGCGTCAATCCGATGAACGCCAACAGCAATAAAGGTCGACTGCACAACAATGTCTTCAGCGAGATGCCGCTTCTGTACCAGCCGATAGCGGCCAGCGGCAGAAGCAACAAAACACCTAGACCCAGGTAGTTGAAACCTTCGTAATCGCCTGCCCCCTTGGGAATACCTGGCAAGACAAACGACCAACCGTCTGCGTCTACCAGCGACAGCAGGTTCATTCGATAAAAGCCGAAACCGCCGCCCGCCGCACCATCGGTAATACTGAAATAACCCGCCTGCCAGCAGCACAGGCTCACCAGCGCGAACAAGCCGCCCAGCTCGATAAGGATCTGACGGCGAGTCAGCTTGCCAGCCCACAACTTGCCCAACAGATCCGCGACCCAGATCAGCGCCACCATGCCCAACAGGTACGCGTGAACCAATGCCGTCACGGCGAGCAATGCCCCCCACGTCAAACGTCGGCGCTCAAGTGCCGGGTGAAGTGCCAGATACAGCGCCGCGAGAATCAGGAAGTGCCCGACCAGCGAAAGATGTCCACCGGTACGCAGAAACATCGGCGGCGAAAACACCAGGAGCCCGGCGCCGAGCAGGCGCAATAGGGGGTTGTCGGTGATCAAGCCGAGCAGCTTCCAGGCAAACCAGGCCTGCAGAATGAAACACGCCAGCAGCCATAAACCGAAATACTGGAACGTCTCCGGCAACCAGCCATTGAACGGTTTGAACAACAGCGCCAGCAGCGGATTGGAGTCGGAAAAAATGATCGCGCTGCCCAGTTCCATCCCATAGGACGGGTTCAGCCCGAGAGGAAAGGTCCAGGGTGAGTGGCGAAAGAAAACCCAGCCCAGGTAATGCGTCGCCGGATCACCGTCCCGGAGCCAGGCAATGTTTTGCGGATCGAGGGCACGCGGGCCGATCACCAGGAAAAACGCTAATGCGCCCAGCAGCAGCGGCAACAGCGCGAGGGCCGGATGTTTATTCAGATCCCTCATCGATACGTCCAGAAGTTATGCAGCACGAAGGTGAATGCCGGAATGATCAACGCTACGGCGCCGATGCCCAGCAAGTAATGAAGCCCGGCAATCTGCGCGGCCCACGCGACGAACATCGCCAGCAAGAACCCACCGCCGGAAACCAGCATGAAGCGCAGCAGGGTTTTGCCATGCAAACGGGCCGAAAAACTCCAGGTGGTGTTGATCACATAGGACACCACCGTCGCCACGGCAAACGCCACACCGTTGGCCAGCGGCGGTTGGGGCGCAACGAAATTGATGAACAGCACCGCCACCAGCGCATGCAGCGCGGTGACGAACAGACCGGTCATGGCAAAGCGCAGACCGCGCTGAATCAGCGCTTTCTTGTCGCTTGAGGTCACGGTTTACGCGCCAGCACAAACACGCTCAGACCGGCCAGACGATTGCTGCCCATCAGCGGCAGTTCAAGGCTGCACAGGGTCTTGAGCACGCCATTGACCAGCGGATGATGGCGCTTGAGCTGCGACTGCGGCGCTGCGGCCTGCGGTCCTTTGGGCAGCAGACGCAACGCCGCCGCGATCGGAAACACCGCACCGAAAAAGTAGGCACCGCGCTGCACCGTCAAACCGGCGTCGCGGGCCAGAGTTTCAAACTGCGCCAGGGTGTAGCGGCGCTTGTGCTCGAGGAAGTCGTCGTGACCGCTCCACAGAAACTGAAACGCCGGCACGGTCATCAGGAAACGGCTGCCGGACGGTACCTTGTCAACGTAAGCCTTGAGCAGACCGAGGTCATCGTCGACATGCTCCAGTACGTCCATGAGCAGCACCAGATCTGCGTCGATGGCGTCGATATCGCGGCGGTAATGCACCGGTTTGCCGGCAGTGGTCGCATCGGAATCGGCGGGATAGCTGATATCGACGCACCACGCCTCCTGCGCCGCGGTTTGGGTCAATAAATGGTGCGAGAAAAACCCCGAGCCGGCACCCACGTCGAGAATCCGTGTGATCGGTGCATCACCGAGCAGACGACGAGTCGCCGCCGCCTTGGAGCAGTAATACCAATGCTCGCCGATGCTGTCGCCAAGAATGTCGGTTTCCTTGAGATCCATGTTTCAGTCCTTGGGGTCGTAGACGCGACGCACCAGAAAAACCGGCCGGCGTTTGGATTCGATATAAGTGCGGCCCAGGTACTCGCCGAGCACGCCGATGCCGATCAGTTGCAGGCCACCGAGGAACGTCACCGCCACCATGAGCGAGGCATAACCGGGCATGTCGACGCCGTGGATCAGCGTGCGCACCACGATAAAAATGGCAAAGGCAAAGGACACCAGCGAGACCAGCGCGCCGATGTAAGTCCAGATTCGCAGCGGCTCGGTGCTGAAACTGGTGATACCTTCCAGCGCGAAATTCCACAGCCGCCAGCCGTTGAACTTGCTCTGCCCCGCCACACGCTCGGGACGCTCGTAATCAACGTGGGTGGTGCGAAACCCGACCCAGGCGAACAGACCTTTCATGAAGCGCCGGGACTCGGGCAAGGTCAGCAAGGCATCGACCACGCAACGATCCATCAGGCGGAAATCACCGACGTTTTCCGGCAGCGGTTGCTCGGCGATCTTGTTGTGCAGGCGATAGAACCAGTGCGCCGAAGTCTGCTTGGCCCAGGTATCACTGCGGCGGCTGATGCGGTGGCCAAGCACCACTTCGTAGCCTTCGCGCCAGCGCTCGATCATTTGCAAGATGACTTCGGGTGGATCCTGCAGATCCGCATCAATGGGGACGACAATCTGCCCGGAGGCAATCTGCAGACCAGCGGACAACGCCGCCTCCTTGCCGAAATTGCGGCTCAGATCGACGATCCGCAGACGCGCGTCGTGCTGCTGACGGTCCAACAACCGCTCAAGTGTGGCATCAGTGCTGCCGTCATTGACGAACACCAGCTCCAGCTCGATCGACGGCTGATGCTGAAACACTTCGTCAATGCGCAGGATGAACGCGTTGAGACTGTCCTCCTCGTTAAAAACGGGGACAACCAGCGATAACCTGACCCGTGTGGCCTGTGGCGTTCCGTGCTCAGTCAATGGAGTGCTCTTTTTATAGTGATTGTCGGTCGTCGAAGATTTTCGACGCCATGAGCCGTCCCGTATTAAGCAGTAGCGCCGATAGCCTTGCAAGGTGGAATTGGCGACATTTTGGCCAATCCAGACGCCGATGCGTGCGCTCTAGTCCGCACTCTTCAGAAACATCTGCCAACGATTGGAAACAAATGCCCGATAGCGAAAAAAACTCGCTCCGCTAGGCTTGCGACGATGCGCCACACAGGTTGTCGCAAACACCATCGCAAGGAGCGAACTGAATGTATTTCGAGATCTACCGCCAATCCAGAGGCACCCCGAGCACCGGCAAAGGCCAATGGCGCTGGAGGCTGCGGGCGGGCAACCACGAGACGATCGCCAGTGGCGAGTCGTATGTGAACAAGGCCGATTGTTTACATGTGATCGAATTGATCAAGGGCGTGCAGGGGGAGACGCCGGTGAAGGAGATCTGATCGCGCCGCGTCCTACAGCCTCTTCCTTTTTCGCCTGAATCACTGGCAAAGCACTTTTGCGCCCCTACGCTCTTCAGCGTATGGGGCGATCCAGCCCTGTTCCGCCACATGCCATTCAACTCAAAAAAGGAGCCGCACCATGGCTAGGGACAAAGCGAAAGACGACAAGCACTTCAACTGCACCCAAACGCACGAAGCCGACTACGTCGCCAGCCTCTATCCGCACGCCAGGGACGAAGTGAAAACCTTCCTGGCCTCGGCTTGCAAGGACAACACGCTGCGCAATTCGACGCACAAGCAAGTGTATGACCTGATCAAACAGAAGCTGGGGCACTCGCAGCCGTGAGTGACTGAGGCGGGTGCTCGATAAAAACCGCAGAAACAAAAATGCCCCGCAGCTTCACAGCTACGGGGCTATTTGCTCTGTTCGGGAACGACGTACATAAGACCTTGTCGTTACCAGAATCAAGCTAGGCGTGGGCCTCTCGGTCAAGAACATCCGCAACCCACTGATTGATGCTCTTTTGAGCCAATTGCGCTTTTACGGCAACAGTCGCATGAAGAGCTGGCGCCAAACGCAGACTGAGGTTGCCCGAATAAGGCTTTTGCGGGGCTCGACCCAATTTGGCGCAAGTCTCCAGATAGTCAGTAACAGCCTCTTCAAATGCTGACCGAAGCTCTTCTACAGATTCGCCATGGAAACCTACGACGTCCTTGATCCCTGCGATATGGCCAACAAAAAGACCATCTTCATCGCTGTATTCAATTCGAGCGGCATACCCGTTGTAATTCATCACATTCATGGAGTGACTCCTGCTTGGTCAAGAAAAGCCCGAGCATCACGAACCTGATAGGGCTTTGCTTCTTTATCCGGGTGAGGCCGGTGGAGCGTGGCGACCACGCCTCTCAATTCAAACCGAACTCTCGATCCATTGCCCTCCACGGTTTTGGCCCCGAGCGCGTTGAAAAGAGACTCGATGCGCGCCCATTCCAATGTAGCGGGGGTGGGTCGTGAAATAATCGCTGATCCATGAAGCGCCCCTTGAATAAACGGACAACGCCGCTCTCCAGGCTTGAAAAGCGGCGTCTTTTTGTCCTGATTCCGGTGTATATCGGGCACGCAAATCAGGATAGGGAGTGATTTGAAATAGAGCTGTAGGCAGACTCCGAGAGTTACGTACGAACAGGTATAAATCGACCTACGTTCGATTATCGACTTTTCAACCTCGGGTTCCGGCGACAGGATTTGCTCACTACTCAAGCGAGCAGAAACAAAAAAGCCCCGCAGCTTCTCAGCTACGGGGCTTTTTCTATGTATGGCGGAGAGATAGGGATTCGAACCCTAGGTACCGGTGAAGGTACAACGGATTTCGAATCCGTCCCATTCGGCCACTCTGGCATCTCTCCAACGGCGCGCATCATAACAACACTTCTGCGGAAAGCAAACCCTCTTTCGCAAATTTTCTCCGTGCTATCAGATGCTTGCGTCGATTAAAGCGGTACACCCAGACGCTTGGCGACTTCTTCGTAGGCTTCGATGACGTCACCGAGGCCCTGGCGGAAGCGGTCCTTGTCCATTTTCTTCTTGGTGTCCTTGTCCCACAGACGGCAGCCGTCCGGGCTGAACTCGTCGCCCAGGACGATCGAGCCGTCGCTGAACACGCCGAACTCAAGCTTGAAATCGACCAACAGCAGGCCGGCGTCGTCGAACAGTTTGCTCAGGACTTCGTTGACCTTGAGCGACAGTTCTTTCATGCGCGCCAGTTGCTCGGCGGTGCCCCAGCCGAATGCCACGACGTGGGATTCGTTGATGAACGGGTCGCCCTTGGCGTCGTCCTTCAGGAACAGTTCGAAGGTGTACGGGTTGAGCTTCATGCCCTCTTCGACGCCCAGGCGTTTTACCAGGCTGCCGGCGGCGTAGTTACGCACGACGCACTCGACCGGGATCATGTCGAGTTTCTTCACCAGGCACTCGTTGTCGCCCAGCAGTTTGTCGAATTGGGTCGGAATGCCGGCCGCTTCGAGTTTCTGCATGATGAAGGCGTTGAACTTGTTGTTCACCATGCCTTTGCGGTCGAGCTGCTCGATGCGCTTGCCGTCGAACGCTGATGTGTCGTTGCGAAACAGCAGGATCAAGCGGTCAGCGTCGTCGGTCTTGTAAACCGATTTGGCTTTGCCGCGGTAGAGTTCTTCACGTTTTTCCATGATGGGCTCCGCTTGCTAAGTAGATGGGCTAGGCGATATGGCGCCAGTCGAGCCCTGAATCTTGATCGGCCAGTTGCAGCCAGTCCGGGTCGCACCCGAGGGTGTCGACGAAACATTGCCGGGCCAGCTGCGGCAGGTTGTTCTTGCTGCTCAGGTGGGCGAGAACCAGATGCTGCAAGCCCTGCCACCCCAACTCGGCCACCAGGAATGCCGCCTGATGGTTGTTCAAATGTCCCAGCTCGCCGCCCACCCGTTGCTTGAGAAAGTACGGATAGTGACCACGAGCCAGCATGTCGCGACAGTGGTTGGACTCGATCATCAACGCATCGAGATCCCGATAGCCGTCCAGCACCCGCTCGCAGTAGGAACCCAGGTCGGTCAGCAGGCCGAAGCGCCGCTGCTCGTTATCACTGAATACATACTGTGTCGGCTCTTGCGCATCATGGGCCACGGCAATGACCCCGATGTTCAGTGCGCCGATCTGCAGCTGCTCGCCGCCGGCCAGAAAGCCTGCGGGTTCGATCGGTTTGCGCATCCCGCGCAGTGTGCCGCGACTGAGGTAGACCGGAAGATTGTAGCGCCGAGACAGCAAACCCACGCCATGCACGTGGTCGGCATGTTCGTGGGTTACGAGTATCGCGCTCAGTTGCGCCGGGTTCACACCCAGGCGCAACAGGCGTTTTTCGGTTTCCCGCAGGGAAAAACCACAATCCACCAGCACATACGTAT
Organism: Pseudomonas sp. RSB 5.4; assembly: GCF_037126175.1. NCBI lineage: Bacteria > Pseudomonadati > Pseudomonadota > Gammaproteobacteria > Pseudomonadales > Pseudomonadaceae > Pseudomonas > Pseudomonas sp. RSB 5.4. The sequence goes on along the minus strand of NZ_CP146986.1, from coordinate 6,128,621 downwards.
CAGCGCTGGCGATCAGCGTGCCGTTCCCTTGGCTACCGCTGCCGAGAACGGCAAAGCGCATGTGATCAGCCCAGATTGTCCTGAATCACGCTCAACACTTTGCGTGCCACATCGGCAGGCGCAACGGTGTTGATGTTCTTCTCGACGGTCACCTGAACGTTTTCACCGACCTTGCTCAGGCGAACCTGATAACGCTCGGCGCGGGCTTCAACTTCTTCCTTGGTCGGCGCACTGCCGAACAGGCTGCTGAAGAAACCAGGCTTGTCGTCTTTCTTCTCGGCTTTTTCGGCCAGGTTGATGTAGTACAGGCCCAGGCTGCGGTTGATGTCTTCAACGCGCCACTGACCTTGCTCCAGCGCACGACCGACGCTCGACCAGGCACGATCCAGGTCCGGACCGACGTTCAGTACCGGGTTGCCGCTACCGTCTTCGCTGAGGCTGACACGGCTTGGGGTATCGAAGTCACGCGAAGCCAGCATCGACACCGAACCGCCCTTCTCGGAGATCCGGCTCATGCTCGCGAGCATGTCGTCGACCAGCGCAGCGTCCAGGCCAGTGTTGACCGAACGGTTGGTGAAATCGACATCGGCGGTGCTGCCGGCAGGACGCTCGGCGCTGACCACGTAGATTTCACTGGTGTTGCGCTGCACGCCTGGCTCGATACGCACCCGCACGCGGGTTTCGCTGTCGGCACCGACACCGGCTGCGCTCAGGCGCTTGGCCATGGCGGCGGACAGTTCGTCGGAATGCTGCCATTTAGTCGTGAACTCGCCGGTTTGCGGGCGCTGTTCATCCAGACGGAAACCGTTGTCCTGGAAGAACTGCACCGCCACTGGCCAGACTTCGGCCGGCTGATGCTGGGCCATGACCCAACGCGAGTCGCCGCTCTTCTGCAACGAGTAGTCGGTCGCGTCGGCAATCGCCGACAGCGGTTGTGGACGCGGCACCACGTACTCGCCCTTGGCGGTGTCATCAGCCACGTTGCGCGGGATCGGCAACAGCGGATCCAGACGCTTGGAGGTGCTGACATTCGGTGGCAGTTGCATCGGTGGAGTCTGTTGCGCTTCCAGGTAATCGCTACCACGGTCACGGAAATAACCTTCCGGGCCCCAGACCCATCCGCAGCCACTGGTGCTGGAGATAATCAAGGCAAGTGCGGAAAGTCCGGCCATTCGCTTCATGCGTTGTACTTCCTCAATTAAACCAGGACGCTGCACTGGCGCAGGGCCGTGCGAAGCGTTTCATGACAAGGAGCGCTCAGCCAGGTCAGCGGCAAGCGGATGCCTTCGTGCATCAGGCCCATTTCAACCAAAGCCCACTTCACCGGAATCGGGTTGGCTTCGATGAACAGGTCCTTGTGCAGCGGCATCAGTTTTTCGTTGATTGCCCGTGCGGTGTCGGCGTCGCCATTCAGCGCAGCCTCGCACAGATCAGCCATTTCGCGCGGGGCGACGTTGGCGGTCACGGAGATATTGCCTTTGCCGCCCAGCAGGATCAGCTCGACCGCAGTCGGATCATCGCCGGACAGCACGATGAAGTCCTTGCTCACGCCGTCGATGATGGCTTTGGCGCGTTTCAGGTCGCCGGTGGCTTCCTTGATGCCGATGATGTTCGGCACGGTGGACAGGCGAATCACGGTCTCGGCCTGCATGTCGCAGGAGGTGCGGCCGGGAACGTTGTAGAGAATCTGGGGAATGTCGACCGCTTCGGCAATGTGCTTGAAGTGCTGGTACAGGCCTTCCTGAGTCGGCTTGTTGTAGTACGGAACCACCAGCAGGCAGGCGTCGGCGCCGGCTTCCTTGGCGTTGCGGGTCAGTTCGACGGCTTCGCGGGTCGAATTGGCGCCGGTACCGGCGATCACCGGAATACGGCCGGCAACCTGTTTGACCACGGCTTTGATGACGGCGATGTGTTCTTCTACATCAAGGGTTGCCGACTCGCCGGTGGTACCGACCGCGACAATGGCATGGGTGCCGTTTTCAAGGTGGAAGTCCACGAGTTTTCGGAGGCTGTCCCAGTCAAGACGCCCTTGTGCATCCATGGGTGTGACCAGTGCCACCATACTGCCCCGAATCATGAAAACGCTCCTGCCGGAAAAAGAGAGCGGTAATGGTACTGGCGCCAAGATGCTTGCACAAGCGAAGTACTGCGCCGCCATTCCCCTTGGCGTCGGTTTTCGCTACCCTTCAGACTTTGATCGGTACAGATCAGCTTGTACGTCGGGCTCCAGCCTCCCCTGTCGGCCACCCAGGCCCCGTTCCAGTGTCGCTGCTGCACGCTCTGCCTATATTGGAGCGAATTGCGAGCCATGGCCCGGGGCTTTCTGAATCGGCACGCGCAGACGCATCCCGACGGCCAACGCCCATCGACCTACCGACCGCTCATCGCTTTAGGAATGCTGCATGTCCACCCCCACAGTTCGCGAACAATTCCTTGTCATCAGTGCCCTTGGCGCCAACCCCATGGAGCTGACTAACGTCCTGTGCCGCGCCAGCCATGAAAATCGCTGCGCCGTCGTCACCTCCCGTCTGACTCGCCATGGCGAATGCAGCGCCCTGGTGCTGGAAATCTCCGGCAGCTGGGACGCCCTGGCCCGTCTCGAAGGCAGCCTGTCGGGCCTGGCCAAGCGCCACGCCTTTACCGTCAACGTGGTGCGCAGTGCCGCGCTGGAAAATCGCCCACAGGCCCTGCCGTACGTGGCCTATGTCAGCTCGGCGTATCGCCCGGACATCATCAACGAGCTGTGCCAGTTCTTCATGGATCACAACGTCGAGCTGGAAAACCTGACCTGCGATACCTATCAGGCGCCGCAGACCGGCGGCACCATGCTCAATGCCACATTCACTGTGACGCTGCCGGCCGGCACCCAGATCAGCTGGCTGCGCGACCAGTTCCTGGACTTCGCCGACGCAATGAACCTGGACGCGCTGATCGAACCCTGGCGCCCACAAAACCCAATGTAAGGAAGCTTTCATGGCCGTTGTCATCGACCAACCGGTTGCGGATTTCGAAGCACCTGCCACCAGCGGGCAGACCGTCAGCCTGTCCGCCCTGAAGGGCAAGCAAGTGGTGATCTACTTCTATCCGAAGGACAGCACCCCGGGTTGCACCACCGAAGGCCAGGGTTTTCGTGACCAGTACACGGCGTTCCAGGCTGCCAACACGGAAATCTTCGGTATTTCCCGCGACAGCCTGAAATCCCACGAGAACTTCAAGTGCAAGCAGGAATTCCCGTTCGAGCTGATCAGCGACAAGGATGAAGCCGTCTGCCAACTGTTCGACGTGATCAAGCTGAAGAAGCTGTACGGCAAGGAATACCTGGGCGTTGATCGCAGCACGTTCCTGATCGACAAGAACGGGGTGCTGCGTCAGGAATGGCGCGGCGTGAAAGTGCCGGGGCATGTTGATGCGGTGCTGGCTGCGGCTCAGGCCCTGAATAAGGCCTGACATTTCTGCGTCGTTTTCACTGACGCTTTCGCGAGCAAGCCCGCTCCCACATAGACCTCGGTCAACTGTGGGAGCGGGCTTGCTCGCGAAGGGGCCATAAGCCTCAACGAATAATCCGGTTTTAAAGTAACGGAGCTACAACCGGCTCCTTGCGCGGCCACGCATCCAGCACTGCCTTGAACAGCGTCGCCAGCGGAATCGCGAAGAACACCCCCCAGAATCCCCATAGCCCGCCAAACAACAGCACCGCGCAGATGATCGCCACCGGGTGCAGGTTGACCGCCTCGGAAAACAGCAACGGCACCAGCACGTTGCCATCCAGGGTCTGAATGATCCCGTAGACCGCCATCAGATAGATGAACTGATCGCTCCAGCCCCACTGGAACAAGGCAATCAGCAGCACCGGCACGGTCACCACCACCGCGCCGACGTACGGCACCACCACTGACACCCCGACCAGCAACGCCAGCAGCGCCGCATAGTTAAGGCCAAGGGCGACGAACGCGATATAGGTCACACCGCCACAGATCACGATCTCGATGACCTTGCCGCGAATGTAATTGGCGATCTGCCGATTCATTTCCTGCGCCACGCGGGTGATCAGCGCCCGCTCACGGGGCAGATAGCCGCGCACCCACTCGCCGATCATGGCCCGATCCTTGAGGAAGAAGAACACCAGGATCGGTACCAGCACCAGATAGATCATGATGTTGACCAGCAGCGGCAGGCTCGACAGCGAGAAGGTCAGCGCCCATTGGCCGAACTTGCCGATCTCGCCACGCGCCGCTTCGATGGCCTGCAGTACCTGCTCGTCGGAGACCAGATGCGGATAGCGCTCCGGCAGCAGCAACAGCAGCGACTGCCACTTGGCGAGCATGCCCGGAAGTTCGTTGAACAGCGTGATCAACTGATGCCACAGCAGCGGCAAGACCACCACGATGAACACCAGCAACACGCCCATGAACAGCGCGAACACCAGCCCCACCGCCGCCGCACCAGGCAAGCGCATGCGCTCAAGAGCGAGCACCAGCCCCTGCATCAGATACGCCAGCACCATCCCAGCCAATACCGGCGCGAGCATCCCTCCGAGGGTAAGCACCGCGGTAAAGGCGAGAAACAGCAGCACCGCCAGCACCACCGCCTCTTCATCGGAAAAGTAGCGCTGAATCCAGTCGCGTAACACTTTGAACATCAATAATCCTTAGGTCTTTTACGCTGTCGGTTTCAGGCTTTTTTCAGCCAGTAACGGTAGACGCCTGCTTCGTCTTCTTCGCGCAGCAGCGTATGACCGGCCAGACGGGCAAAGGTGCGGAAGTCGCGCTGCGAGCCGGCATCCGTGGCGATCACCTTGAGCACGGCGCCACTGGGCAGCTTGTTGAGTTCCATTTTGGCCTTGAGCAACGGCAACGGGCAATTCAGACCACTGGCGTCCAGTTCACAGTCATGGGCTACAGGGTCGGTCATTGCGTCACTCCGGATCAGTTGGTTGAGGCGCCTAGAATATCTGGTCGCAAGCCCGGTGTCCGGCTACAGTAAGGTCTTTGTCTTCTAAGGCTTTGTGCATGACATTTCTGCGCCCTACCCTGCTGACGCTCGCTTGCCTGCTCGCCTCACCGGGCTTTGCCGACGATCTGCCGTCACTTGGCGACGCCAGTTCTGCCATTGTCTCACCGCAACAGGAATACCAGCTCGGCCGCGCCTGGCTGGCCATGTTGCGCAGCCAGGTTGCACAGCTCAACGATCCGCAACTCAAGGACTACGTCGAGTCCAGCGTCTATAAGCTGGTGGAAACCAGCCAGGTGACTGACCGCCGTCTGGAGTTCATCCTGATCAACAGCCCGCAACTCAACGCCTTCGCGGCGCCGGGTGGCGTGGTCGGGGTCAACGGCGGGCTGTTCCTCAACGCGCAGACTGAAGGCGAATACGCTTCGGTACTGGCCCACGAACTGGCTCACTTGTCGCAACGCCACTTCGCGCGCGGCGTCGAGGCTTCGCAGCGGATGCAGGTGCCGATGATGGCGGCGCTGCTCGCCGGGATCGTGATTGCCGCCGCCGGGGGCGGTGATGCCGGGATCGCGACCATCGCCGGCACTCAGGCCGCGGCGATTCAATCGCAACGCACCTTCTCGCGCCAGAACGAACAGGAAGCCGACCGCATCGGCATTCTCAATCTGGAAAAGGCCGGCTACGACCCGCGTTCGATGCCGACCATGTTCGAGCGCCTGATGCGCCAGTATCGCTTCGACGCCAAGCCGCCGGAATTTCTGCTGACTCACCCGGTCACCGAATCGCGTATCGCCGACACCCGCAACCGCGCCGAGCAGGCACCACAGGGCGGTATCGAAGACAGCATGCGCTATCAGTTGATTCGTGCCCGCGTCCAACTGATCTATGAAGAAACTCCGGGCCTGGGCGCCAAGCGCTTCCGCGCCCAACTGGACGAGAACCCGAAAAACGACGTGGCGCGCTATGGCCTGGCGATCGCCCAGATCAAAGGCGCTCAGCTCAATGAAGCGCGGGAGAACCTCAAGCAGTTGCTGGCCAAGTCGCCGAACGAGATCATCTACAACCTCGCGCAGATCGACCTGGACATCACCAACAACCGCCTGCCGGATGCGCAAACGCGGGTTGACCGGATGCTCACGCAATATCCGGGCAACTACCCGCTGAATCAGGTTCGCGTCGATCTGTTACTGAAACAGAATCGCACCGCCGACGCGGAGAAAGCCCTTGAAGGCCTGCTCAAATCCCGCCCGAACGATCCGGACGTGTGGTATCAGGTTGCCGAAACCCGTGGCTTGTCAGGGAACATCATCGGCTTGCATCAGGCTCGCGCCGAATACTTTGCGCTGGTGGGTGATTATCGTCAGGCGATCCAGCAGCTCGACTTTGCCAAACGCAAGGCTGGCAGCAACTTCCCGCTGTCCTCGCGGATCGATGCACGCCAGCGTGAGCTGATGGAGCAGGAGCGCATGATCAAGGACATGATGGGCTGAGTTTTCGTCCTCGAAACATTGTTTCAGGCATAAAAAAACCGCCTCTTTCGAGGCGGTTTTTTATTTCACCGCAACCGGATTATTCAGCCAGTTTGAAGGTGATGAAGCTGGCCCGGCCTTGACGCAGAACGCGCATCGACACCGAACGATTCTTCGGCAGCGCCTTGGCGATCTCGCCGAACTCCTTGGTGGAGCCGATGGCCTGGTTGTTCAGGTGAGTGATCACATCACCCGGCTGCAGACCGATCAGGGCTGCAGGACCATCCTGGACGTCCTTGATGACCACGCCGCCTTTGAGGTCGTAGGCTTTCTTCTGCTCATCGGTCAATTCGACCACCGACACACCGAGGCGGTTGCTGCTGCTTTCCGCGCCGGATTTCGGTAGCGATGCCAGCTCTTTGTCTTCGTCCGGAATTGCGCCGACTGTCAGCTCGACATTCTTGCGCTTGCCGTCACGAATCACTTCGAGGTTGGCCTTGGCGCCAGCCTTCAGCGCACCGACCAGGTGTGGCAGGTCGGCGGACATGACGATCGGCTGACCGTTCATGCTCAGGATCACGTCACCCACTTGCAGGCCGCCCTTGGCTGCCGGACCGTCATCCTGAATCTGCGCAACCAGCGCACCGGCCGGCTTATCAAGACCGAACGACTCCGCCAGATCCTTGTTTACTTCCTGGATGACCACACCCAGCCAACCGCGACTGACCTTGCCACCGCTTTTCAGCTGATTGGAAACGTCCATGGCTACGTCAATCGGGATGGCGAACGACACACCCATGAAACCACCGGAACGGGTGTAGATCTGCGAGTTGATCCCGACCACTTCACCATTCAGGTTGAACAGCGGGCCACCGGAGTTACCCGGGTTGATCGGCACGTCGGTCTGGATGAACGGCACGTAGTTTTCGTTCGGCAGGCTACGGCCGACGGCGCTGACGATGCCCTGAGTCACGGTATGGTCAAAGCCGAACGGCGAACCGATCGCTACGACCCACTGACCAGCCTTCAAGTCCTGGGACTTGCCGAGCTTGAGCACCGGCAGATCCTTGCCATCGATTTTCAGCAGGGCCACGTCGGAACGCGGGTCGGTGCCGATCAGCTTCGCTTTCATTTCACTGCGATCAGCCAGACGCACGAGGATTTCGTCGGCATCGGCAATCACATGGTTGTTGGTCAGGATGTAGCCATCCGAGGAAATGATGAAGCCCGAACCCAGCGATTGCGCTTCACGCTGGCGATCACCGCGTGGCGAACGCTGCTGAGGCGGCATGCCACGCTCGAAGAACTCGCGCAGCATCGGCGGCAAGCCTTCCAGGTCAGGCATCTGCTGGTTCACTTTGCGATCCGGCAGCTTCTGCGTGGTACTGATGTTCACCACCGCAGGCGAGGCCTGTTCAACCAGTTGGGTGAAGTCCGGCAAGTCGGCCGCCTGGGCAGCGGGAACAGCCTGACCGAGCACCAGCACGGTGGCGAAAATGGAGAGATAAGACTTCAAGCTAAGTATCGACATACAGCTCCCGTTACGACGAGCAGGGTTAAGCGATATGGAGCAAGGAACACCGGGAACCGCGGGCCGGCATTTTTGTTCCGGGAACAACAGACAAGGCCAGAGCCGTGAGGCTCTGACCTATAAAAAACTTTCGGGTGATTTGCAAATGAAAATGCTGAGCAAACATTTCATCTACGTCTCGAAGAAGAAGTGGAAATGACTGAAATCAGCTCACTGCTTGCTGGTTGCAGCGCCATCGTTGCGCATCGACAGGGCAATCCGTTCGGCCGTGCCAATGGGTATTTCACCGACCACCGTCACCATCATTTCGCCTTCAGGTGTGGTCAGGCGGCGGGAAACAGCGACGGTCGGCCCGAGCTGTGTGCGGGTATCGGTGACTGTCGCGCCGTTCAACGGCTCCAGAAACACCGAAAACCGCGCCAGCCCGTCGTCATACATCAGGCTGCTGACCTGAGTCTTGGTTTCCGGGTCTTTATGCGAGGTACTGCTGGTCAGCACAAACCCCGGAGGCAGCCAGTCCGAGTGCCAAACCTGGGCCGTCTTCACGGCGGAGGCCTTGTCACTGTCGAGGGTGATTGCCTTGCAATCGGTGCCAGGTTGCAGATCTTTGTCAGAAGGGGCATCAGCGGTATCAAGGCTGGTGAACTGGAAGCGCTCGAGTAACTGCCCCTTGTCATTGAGCAGCAACGACTTGAGTGGCAAACCAGTCTGTTTATCCAGATGCAGTTCGAAACCGTAGCGATGCTGGTCACGAGGCGTAAGCGATACGATGACCGCATCACGCCCGGCCACGCGCGACTTGCCGATGACAGCAAGGTCATACCAGTTTTTCAGCTTTTGGGGATCAAGCGAACGAGCGTTCGAGTTGGGTGAGTCTCCCAACCCCGCAATCAGGGTGCCGCTGACGCATTGAGTATGTCCATCAACGCGCACGACTTCCTGCGCCGAGCCATCGAGCTGAAGCAAACGCTCACGGACCTGGCCATTCTGGACACGATGCCAGATGTTGTGGGTAGAAAAACTACCGTTACGCTCGTATACGAAAGTGCCGTGGAAGCTTTGCTGCTGCTCGGCCTGGCCCAGGCGGGTCAACCAGTCCTGAGCCTCGTCGGCATGGGCTGGAACAACGAACCAGCCGCCAAGCAGAAGCGAAAGTAGAGGTATGGCGCGCATGATCCTCCTTAACGGTTTTCCATGCTTGCTGCACGCGCATAAGGCAGTGCGCTTTCAGTACCTTTCAGTGCAGCCTGCTGGGCATGCTGACGCAGATAGCCTGGCAGACGCTGATCGTGCCAGCCTGGCTGACCTTGCAGTACGCCGTTGGCCATCGGGCCTGTGGTTTCCGAGCTTTCCTTGTAGCCTGCCAGAACAGCCGGGCCTTTGACCTGAGGCGCAACCAGCGAAGGCTGATTGGACTGCTGGGCCAGCTCGACGCCAGCGATTTCGTCCTGATTGTACAGGCGCACACCGGCCAGCACCGCAACAGTCACCGACGCTGCAACGGCCAGACGGCCAAGATTGCGCCATGGGCCACGGGATACTTTGGCTGGAGCCGTTTCGTCTTCCAGCGCAGCAGAAACTGCCGCAGCAATGTCCAGACGCGGAAGTAGCAGATCCTTGTGCATCGCTGCCCGAGCGATCTGATAACGAGCCCAGGTCTCACGGGTTTCAACATCGTCCAGTGCATTGATCACTCGACGCAATTCCAGTTCGTCCGCTTCGTTATCCATCACTGCGGACAGCGATTCCTGCAGGGCTTCACGACTCATGGCGTTCCTCTCTTGGCTGTCGCCGCTGTCTCAGTTTTCCTGCAACAACGGCTGCAGGGCTTTATCGATGGCCTCCCGGGCGCGGAAAATCCGGGAGCGCACGGTACCCACCGGACACTGCATGACGCTCGCAATGTCCTCGTAACTCAGACCATCGAATTCACGTAAAGTTAAAGCCGTACGTAAATCCTCTGGCAGTTGCTGAATGGTTCGATGGACGGTGCCTTCGATCTCATCCCGCAGCAATGCGCGTTCCGGTGATTCGAGATCCTTGAGGCCGTGATCGCCGTCGTAGAACTCCGCATCTTCAGAACTTACATCGCTATCCGGCGGCCGGCGGCCGCGTGAAACCAGATAGTTTTTTGCCGTGTTGATGGCAATGCGGTAAAGCCACGTATAGAACGCGCTGTCTCCGCGAAAGTTTCCTAGCGCTCTGTAGGCCTTGATAAAGGCTTCCTGAGCCACATCCTGGGCTTCATGGGTGTCGTGCACGAAACGCACGATCAACCCGAGAATTTTGTGCTGATATTTCAGCACCAGCAGATCGAAAGCTCGCTTGTCGCCACGCTGAACGCGCTCGACCAGCTGCTGATCCTCTTCCTGGGTTAGCATGAACACTCCTCGATAAGCATGGAGGAGGCTTGCATAACTAAACGACCAGACTTGCAAACATAGACTCGGGCTTTTCGCAAAAGTTCTCCCCCTCCAGGCAAGTTTCCTGCGGGCTCTGATTTGGCACGCACGAAAAACGCAGCGCGGGATAAACCGGCTGCGCGAATAATCTTGTCATCGGTTCGCCGGCAAAACCCAATTCGCAGGTTTTGCATTGAAGCCGACACTGTCCCGTGCTTCAGGCAACGGACTATTGATCTTGGGCCTCTGGCAAAAGTTCCAATTATTTATAGCCGCGCTCAAGCGACATTGAGCGACCGTGCGCGGAAAAAGCCTGTTTCATCCTCGATACAGTCGCCTTTTCCCAAAACGACGGAAAAAAACGTCCGACGAAGCGTCAAGCTTTTGTCGTCACAGTAGTTTCACAATGCCATACGAGCCCGGCTATTGTGCCGCTCCCCCCTCTATATACTAGTGGGCTGTGTGGCTGTCTTGACTCGCCGATCCAGCTGTCTTGCGCCACCCCCGATCCGGGTCGCTTTGAGCGGAATCCTGAAATGAGCCAACAGTTTCAACACGATGTTCTGGTCATTGGCAGCGGCGCTGCCGGTTTGAGTCTCGCGCTGACCCTGCCGGGTCACTTGCGCATTGCCGTATTGAGCAAAGGCGATCTGGCCAACGGCTCGACCTATTGGGCTCAGGGCGGTGTCGCTGCCGTGCTGGACGATACCGATACTGTCGAATCCCACGTCGACGACACCCTCAACGCCGGCGGCGGTCTGTGCCATGAAGACGCGGTGCGCTTCACCGTCGAGCACAGCCGCGAAGCCATCCAGTGGCTGATCGACCAGGGTGTGCCCTTCACCCGCGACGAACAGTCCGGGACCGAAGACGGCGGTTTCGAATTCCACCTGACCCGTGAAGGCGGTCACAGCCATCGACGCATCATCCACGCAGCCGATGCGACCGGTGCAGCGATTTTCACCACCCTCCTCGCCCAGGCCAGAGAGCGCGCCAATATCGAGTTGCTTGAGCAACGGGTTGCCGTTGATCTGATCACCGAACGCCGTCTGGGCATGGACGGCGAGCGCTGCCTCGGCGCCTATGTGCTCAATCGCGCGACCGGCGAAGTCGACACCTACGGCGCACGCTTCGTGATCCTCGCGTCCGGTGGTGCAGCCAAGGTCTACCTCTATACCAGCAATCCCGACGGCGCCTGCGGTGACGGCATCGCCATGGCCTGGCGCTCCGGTTGCCGGGTGGCGAACCTGGAATTCAATCAGTTCCACCCCACTTGCCTGTATCACCCGCAGGCCAAGAGTTTCCTGATCACAGAAGCACTACGTGGCGAAGGCGCGCACCTGAAGCTGCCCAACGGCGAACGTTTCATGCCGCGTTTCGATAAACGTGCCGAACTGGCGCCACGCGACATCGTCGCCCGGGCCATCGACCATGAAATGAAGCGCCTGGGCGTCGACTGCGTCTATCTCGATATCAGCCACAAGCCTGAAGCGTTCATCAAAAGCCACTTCCCGACCGTCTACGAACGTTGCCTGGGTTTCGGCATCGACATCACCAAGCAACCGATCCCGGTCGTACCGGCGGCGCACTACACCTGTGGTGGGGTGATGGTCGACCAGCACGGTCGTACCGACGTCCCGGGGCTGTACGCGATCGGCGAAACCAGCTTCACCGGTCTGCATGGTGCCAACCGCATGGCCAGCAACTCGCTGCTCGAATGTTTCGTCTATGCCCGCTCGGCGGCAGCGGACATTCTTGCGCAACTGGATGACGTCGCCGCGCCGAACGCCCTGCCCGAGTGGGACGCCAGCCAGGTGACCGATTCCGACGAAGACGTGATCATCGCCCACAACTGGGACGAGCTGCGTCGGTTCATGTGGGACTACGTAGGTATTGTGCGCACCAACAAGCGCCTGCAACGGGCCCAGCACCGCGTGCGTCTGTTACTGGACGAGATCGACGAGTTCTACAGCAACTATAAAGTCAGCCGCGACCTGATCGAGCTGCGTAATCTGGCGCAAGTTGCCGAACTGATGATCTGCTCGGCCATGGAACGCAAGGAAAGTCGTGGACTGCATTACACCCTCGACTACCCGAACCTGCTGCCCGAGGCGCTCGACACTATTCTGGTGCCGCCCACCTACGCCGGCTGAACTTGAGCCGTACCCGCAGGCGTCGATGCACATCGGCTGCCTGCGAGTCTCGCGGCACACAGATCGAGCGCACCCGCCGCTCCCCGCGCAAACGAAAACGCAGCACCACAATCAGTGGCAACGCCAGGCTGTCGGGACGCAGCTGGACCGCTTGCCAGCCACCCGCCTGATTCCACAGCTGCCAGCCATCGGCGTCGCGGCGCAATCCGCAAAAAGCCTGCGGATGCCTCAGCAGAATCTGCCGTGACACCACCCACGCGCCGTGCAGCAGACAGGCGAAAGCCCCGAGCAGACTGGCCCAGAGTGGAATCGACAGGAGAAACAAGGCACCCAAAGCGAACGCCTGGGCCAACAGATACGCCGCCAGCAACTGCCGTGAGGCATGCCAGCGGCATTCGAACGTGTTATTTGGGCTGAACACGGTCCAGGATCATCCGCACCATGCGCTGCAGCTCAGGGTCTTCGGACTCGCTGCGCTCCATGAACCAGCCGAACATGTCCTGATCCTCACAGGTCAGCAGACGGACATACAAGTCGCGATCGACCTGGTTGAGGTGCGGATAGACCTCTTTCACGAACGGCACCAGCAGCACGTCAAGTTCCAGCATGCCACGGCGGCTGTGCCAGAAGAGGCGATTGAGTTCAACTTGTTCGACCATGGAGCCCTCCTCAAATAGGCGCGCAGTATACAGCCCCGACGCGGGTCGCACAGTCGGCTTTGGTCGGGCACCACCGATCCTTTATCAACTACCCATTTCAACAACGCGCCCTTATGATGTGCCCCAGACTTTTTACCCTGCGATGACCCATGGCCGATTCTGCTTTTTTCTGCACCCTGTCTCATGAAGGCGTACTCGCGGTTCGCGGCGTGGATGCCGGCAAATTCCTGCAAGGCCAATTGACCTGCAACATCAATTACCTCAGCGACAGCCAGGCCAGCCTGGGCGCGCGCTGCACGCAAAAAGGCCGGATGCAGTCGAGCTTCCGCATTCTGCTCGAAGGTGACGGCGTGCTGCTGGCGATGGCCAGCGAACTGCTGGAGCCACAACTGGCGGACCTGAAAAAGTACGCGGTGTTCTCCAAATCCAAACTGACCGACGAAAGCGCCGCCTGGGTGCGTTTTGGCCTGGAGCACTGCGACGCAGCGTTGGCCAGCCTGGATCTGAACCTGCCAGGCGAAACCGACAGCGTGGTGCGCAACGCAGGCCTGATCGCGGTTCGCGTCTCGCCGGGTCGCGCCGAACTCTGGGTACCGGCCGATCAAGCCGATGCCATCAAGGCCAAATTGGCCGCCGCCCTGCCCGAGGGCAATCTGAACCAATGGCTGCTGGGGCAGATCCGCGCCGGTATCGGCCAGGTCATGCCGACCACCCGCGAACTGTTCATCCCGCAGATGCTCAACCTGCAGGCCGTCGGTGGCGTGAGTTTCAAGAAAGGCTGCTACACCGGCCAGGAAATCGTCGCGCGCATGCAGTACCTCGGCAAGCTCAAGCGTCGTCTCTATCGCGTGCAGCTGGACGCGAGCGAACTGCCGGAGCCGGGCACCCCGCTATTCGCCCCAAGCCATGGCAGCGCCATCGGCGAAGTGGTGATTGCTGCCCGCGCCGAAGAAAAAATTGAGCTGCTGGCGGTGTTGCAGGCCGAAGCTGCCGAAGCGGGTGATTTGCACTTGGGCGCCCTCGAAGGGCCAGCCCTGCATTTGCTCGACTTGCCCTACGAACTGGATCGCGACCGCGAAATCCAGCGCTGATCGCAGCTTTTGTTGCAACACCCTAGAGAGTCCACATGAGCGAGCTGGCGGATAAGGTCCAACAGGATTTGGTTGAGGCCATCGATAACGATGACCTGGTTCTGCCAACGTTACCGGAGGTGGCCCTGCAAATTCGCAAGGCCGCCGAAGACCCGGAAATCAGCGTCAGCACCCTGAGCAAAGTGATTGGCCGCGACACGGCGCTGTCGGCGCGCCTGATCAAAGTGGTCAACAGCCCGTTGCTGCGCGCGACCCAGGAAGTCACCGATCTGCACACCGCGATCACCCGGCTGGGGGTCAACTACAGCAGCAACCTGGCGATCGGCCTGGTGATGGAACAGATCTTTCACGCCCGTTCCGAAGTGGTCGAACAGAAGATGCGCGAAGTCTGGCGCAAGAGTCTGGAAATCGCCGGTGTCAGCTATGCCTTGTGCCGTCGGCATACCCAACTCAAGCCCGATCAGGCAGCACTCGGCGGACTGGTGCATCAGATCGGCGTGCTGCCGATCCTGACTTACGCCGAAGATCATTACGAATTGCTGTCGGACCCGGTCAGCCTCAATCATGTGATCGACCATATTCATCCGCTGCTGGGCGACAAACTGTTGCGGGTCTGGGAGTTTCCCGAGCAACTGGTGGCGTTGCCGGGGCTGTACCTGGATTTCAAACGCGACTCGGCGCACCTTGATTACGTCGATCTGGTGCAAGTCGCGAGTTTGTATTGCCACAAAGACAGCGATCATCCGATTGCACGGATTGATCCGCTCAGTGTGCCGGCGTTCAGGAAACTGGGGATCGATCCGGAGAACAAGCAATTGTGCGCGGATCTGGAAGAGTCGCGGACGATGTTTTACTGATTGGGAACCGCGGCGCGGCCTTCGCGAGCAAGCCCGCTCCCACAGGAGATCTGCGTCGTGCACCAAGCCCCTGTGGGAGCGGGCTTGCTCGCGAAGAGGCCCGCACCAACACCACAATTATCCGGCAATAAAACTTACCCGAACCTTCAAACCGGCCTGCTCGCCATCATGCAATGTGATCTGCGCCAGATGCGCCCGGCAGATTTCCCCGACAATCGCCAGCCCCAACCCTGAACCTGCGACTTGCTGATTGCGCCGGTAGAAGCGTTCAAACACTCGGTCGCGCTCCTCCAGCGGAATCCCCGGCCCGTCATCTTCAACCTCAAGCACCGCCGGTGCCGCAACCCGCAGAATCACATTGCCGCCCGGTGGCGTATGCGCCAGCGCGTTGTCCACCAGGTTGCTCAGCAGTTCATTGAGCAACGTCGGTTCACCCCGCAACCACACCGGCTCATCCGCCTCCAGCGCCAGCGCGACACCACGAGCATGCGCCAAGGGTGCCATGGCCATGCCCAATTCGCGGGCCAATTGACTCAGATCCAGCAGTTGCGCGCCGCCCTCGGCGATCGCCCGGGCACCGTTTTCCACGCGAGCCAGCGACAGCAGTTGATTGGCCAGATGGGTCAGGCGATCGGTGCTTTGCGCAGAGGATTCCAGGGTACTGCGCCAGGTTTGCGGTTCAGTCGAACGCAGCCCCAACTCCAGCCGCGCCTTCAACGCCGCCAGCGGCGTACGCAGTTCGTGTGCGGCATCAGCGATGAACTGCGCCTGCCGCTCGAACTGCCCGCGCAAACGTTCGGTGAAGTGATTGAGTGCACGCACCAGCGGCCACAATTCGCGCTGCACTTCCACCAGCGGCAGCGGCCGGAGGTCGTCCGACTGTCGTTCTTCCACCGCCGTGCGCAAACGCTCCAGCGGACGTAGCGCCGCACTCACTGCAAACCACACCAGCAACAAGGCGCCGATCGCGAGCATGCCCAGGCGCAGCAGCGTATCAGCCGCCAGACTGCGAGCCATGGCGACTCGCGCCTCGTCGGTTTCCGCGACACGGATTTCCGCCATGCCATTCATGTTCGGTTCGGTGACGGCCTTGAGCAGACTGACCACACGCACGTTCTGCCCGCGATACGTCGCGTTGTAGAAACGCGCCAGCGCTGGATAGCTGTCGGTTCTCGGGGTGCCGGGTGGCGGCCCGGGGAGGTTTTCGTAGCCGGAAATCAGCTTCTGATGGATATCGTTGACCTGGTAGTAAATCCGCCCGGCGCTGTCGTAGGCGAAGGTATCGAGGGCCACGTAGGGCACGTCGGCACTGAGCGTGCCGTCGCGTTGCGAGAGGCCGGCGGCGATGGTTCGCGCCGAGGCCAACAGGGTTCGGTCGTAGGCCGTGTCGGCGGCTTCGCGCCCGTTCCAGTACGCGCTCAAACCACTGGCGAGCATCAACACCACCAGCAACAACGCGAGGTTCCACAGCAACCGCCAGCGCAGGCTGCTGGGCTTATGCATCGCGGCTTTCCAACAAGTAACCGAGGCCACGGAAAGTCACGATCGCCACCGGTTGGCCGTCAAGTTTCTTGCGCAGGCGATGCACGTAGATTTCGATCGCGTCGGGGCTGGCTTCTTCGTCGAGACCAAATACCTGTGCGGCCAGTTGCTCTTTGCTCATCACCCGCCCCGGACGGGCGATCAACGCTTCGAGCACCGCCTGTTCGCGAGAGGTCAACGTGAGCAGTTCTTCGCCGAGGCTGAAGCGCCGGGTGTCGAGATCGTAGGCCAGCACACCGCAGCGCTGTTGACGCTCGCCACCGAGCACGCTGCGCCGCAGCAAGGCTTTGACCCGAGCTTCGAGCTCGGTCAGTTCGAACGGTTTGGCCAGGTAATCGTCGGCGCCGAGATTCAAGCCGTGGACCCGGTCCTTCACATCGCTGCGCGCCGTCAGCATCAACACCGGCAGGTTCTTGCCGCGTGCGCGCAAGCGCGCCAGCACCTCGAAACCGTCCATGCGCGGCAGACCGACATCGAGGATCGCCATTGCGTATTCCTCGCTGCCCAGCGCCAGGTCGGCGGCCACACCGTCGTGCAATACGTCCACAGTCAGACCGGTGCTCTTGAGCGCCTGAGCGACACTTTCGGCCAGTTGCAGATGGTCTTCGACGAGCAGGACACGCATGGATCGTTACCTCATTCACGGATGGCCGACGCCATTCTTTGCCGCGGAGTTTACAGCCGCAACCGCCGCTGTGAAGCCCGAAAACAGCGAAATCCGGCTGAAAGGTTAGTGAAAGGTTAGCCCGCTAGAGTCCGCCCACGGACAGTTCCGACTGCCGTCGCTGCTGCCACACAGCGATACGAAAAACGCCCCGATGCGTTTTCGACCAATAAGAACAAAAAACGGAGTACACCCGCATGCCGTCCTTGCAGACCAAGGCTCTCAAGCCTGTTCGTCCTTCTCGTTTGCGCCACGCCACCCTCGCCAGCACTGCTGCCCTCGCCGGTTTTTCGCCGCTGAGCTACGCCGACTTCATCGAAGACAGTTCCGCCACCTTCGAAACCCGCAACATGTACTTCAACCGCGACTTTCGCGATGGCACCAGTGCCCAGCAAAGCAAGCGGGATGAGTGGGCGCAGGGTTTCATGCTCAATCTGCAATCGGGTTACACCGACGGCACCGTGGGGTTCGGTGTCGATGCGCTGGGCATGTTGGGAGTCAAACTTGATTCGAGCCCGGATCGCACCGGCACCGGCCTGCTGCCGACCCACGATGACGGACGCGCGGCGAACGAATACTCGAAAGTCGGCCTGACCGGCAAAGTGAAAATCTCCGCCACCGAACTGAAAATCGGCAGCCTGATTCCGGAACTGCCGACTCTCAAACCGAACGACGGGCGCATCCTGCCGCAGACCTTTGAAGGTGGTTTGCTGACCTCCAAAGAGATCAAGAACCTGACCTTCACCGGCGGGCGTCTGGAGAAAGCCAAGGATCGCGACAGCACCGATTTCGAGGACATCGCCCTCAACAACAAGAACAGCCGTTTCGCTGGCACCGTCGCCGGCAAGCATTTCGATTTTGCCGGCGTGGACTACAAGTTCACCGACAAGATCACTGGCAGTTACCACTTCGCCCAGCTCGACGAAGTCTATAACCAGCACTTCTTCGGTCTGGTCGCCTCGCGGCCAATGGGGCCGGGCACGTTCGCCACCGACCTGCGCTTCGCCGTCAGTGACGATCAGGGCGCGGCCCGTGGTGGCGAGATCGACAACCGCTCGCTCAACGGTCTGGTCAGCTATGCCCTGAGCGGCCACAAGTTCACTGCCGGTTATCAGCACATGTCCGGCGATAGCGCCTTCCCGTATATCGATGGCAGCGACCCGTACCTGGTCAACTTCGTGCAGATCAACGACTTCGCCGGCGCCGAAGAACGCTCGTGGCAGGCGCGTTACGATTTCGACTTCGCCCGCCTCGGCATCCCGGGCCTGTCGTTCATGAGCCGTTACCTGAGCGGTGACAACATCAAGCTCAAGAATGGCGACGAAGGCAAAGAGTGGGAGCGCAACACCGAGATCAAATATGTAGTACAAAGCGGCGCCCTGAAGGACGTTGCCGTGCGTCTGCGCAATGCCACTTACCGTTCCAACTACTCCGCCCGCGATGCCGATGAAGTGCGGCTGCTGGTGAGCTATAGCGTTGCCCTTTGGTAATTCAGTACGTCCATAACAACAACTCCCAAGGAGACATAGATGAACTTATCACTGCGTAAAGTTGCTCTAGCCGCCGGCGTCATGCTGTTCGCCGGCCAACTGATGGCTGAACCAAAACGCCCCGAATGCATCGCACCGGCCTCCCCCGGTGGCGGCTTCGACCTGACCTGCAAACTGGCGCAAAGCGCGCTGGTCAATGAAAAACTGCTGACCAAACCGATGCGCGTGACCTACATGCCCGGCGGTGTCGGCGCGGTGGCGTACAACGCGGTCGTCGCTCAGCGTCCGGCCGATGCGGGCACGCTGGTGGCATGGTCCAGCGGTTCGTTGCTGAACCTGGCGCAAGGCAAGTTCGGTCGTTTCGATGAAACCAACGTGCGTTGGCTGGCCGCCGTCGGCACCAGCTACGGCGCCATCGCGGTGAAAAGCGATTCGCCCTACAAGACCCTCGACGATCTGGTCAAAGCCCTGAAGAAAGATCCGAGCTCCGTGGTCATCGGCTCCGGTGGCACCGTCGGCAGCCAGGACTGGATGCAGACCGCACTGATCGCCAAGGCGGCGGGGATCAACCCGCGTGACCTGCGTTACGTCGCCCTCGAAGGCGGCGGCGAAATCGCTACTGCACTGCTCGGCGGTCACATCCAAGTGGGTAGTACCGACATCTCCGACTCCATGCCGCATATCCAGAGCGGTGACATGCGTCTGCTCGCGGTGTTCGCCGACAAGCGCATCGACGAGCCGGAAATGAAAGACATCCCGACCGCCCGCGAGCAGGGCTACGACATCGTCTGGCCGGTGGTGCGCGGTTTCTACCTCGGGCCAAAAGTCAGCGACGAAGACTACGCCTGGTGGAAAGACGCCTTCGACAAACTGCTGGCCTCGGACGATTTCGCCAAGCTGCGCGATCAGCGTGAACTGTTCCCGTTCGCCATGACCGGCCCGGAGCTGGACACCTACGTGAAGAAACAGGTGGCGGACTACAAAGTGCTGGCCAAAGAGTTCGGCCTGATTCAGTGATCGCCTCTCTCTAGCAGCCGTGGCCCCGCGCATCGAGGCCTCGGCACAGGAGTTTCCCATGCTCTTACAACGCATTTTCGCCTCAGTGCTATTGCTGGCCTGTGTCGGCCTGGCGCTGATGGCGTGGCCGTATCAAGCGGCTTTTTCTTATGAACCGGTCGGCCCGCGTGCCTTTCCCCTGCTGATGCTCGGCTTGATGGGCGTGGCGCTGCTGTACATGGTGTTCCGCCCGGCACCGATCAAACACAGCGAGGACGAGCCACCGCTGGATCGCGAAACCCTGACCAAGATCGGCATCTGCGTCGTCCTGCTGCTGGTGTTCGCTGGCCTGTTCGAACCGCTGGGCTTCATCCTCAGCAGCATCCTGATCGGCATCCCGATGGCGCGCCTGTACGGCGGTCGCTGGCTGCCGAGTATCGTGGTGACAACGTTGATGGCCATCGGTCTGTACCTGCTGTTCGACCGTCTGATGGACGTTCCGCTGCCTCTGGGCCTGCTCGACGTTCTGGAGAACTGATATGGATACTCTCGGTTATTTGGGTCAGGGCTTCGGCGTCGCGCTGAGTCCGTACAACCTGGTCACGGCCCTGACCGGCACGCTGATCGGCACCGTGGTCGGGCTGTTGCCCGGCCTGGGCCCGATCAATGGCGTAGCCCTGCTGATCCCGATCGCCTTCGCCCTTGGCCTGCCACCGGAGTCGGCGCTGATTCTGCTGGCGGCGGTGTATCTGGGCTGCGAATACGGTGGGCGGATCAGCTCGATCCTGCTGAACATTCCGGGCGAAGCTTCCACCGTGATGACCACCCTCGACGGTTATCCGATGGCGCGTCAGGGCCTGGCCGGTGTCGCCCTGTCGCTGTCGGCGTGGAGTTCGTTCATCGGTGCGTTCATCGCCACCTGCGGCATGGTGCTGTTCGCCCCGTTGCTGGCGAAATGGGCGATTGCCTTCGGCCCGGCGGAATACTTCGTGCTGATGGTGTTTGCGATTGTCTGCCTCGGCGGCATGGCCGGTGATCGACCGCTGAAGACTTTTATTGCGGCGCTGATCGGCCTGTTTCTGTCGACCGTCGGCATCGACGCCAACAGCGGTGTTTATCGCTTCACCGGCGACAACATTCACCTTACCGACGGCATCCAGTTCGTGGTGTTGGTGCTGGGTCTGTTCTCGGTCAGTGAAATCCTCCTGCTGCTGGAAAAAACCCATCGCGGTCAGGAAGCGGTGAAGGCCACCGGGCGCATGATGTTCAACTTCAAGGAAGCGGCGTCGGTGTTCGTGGTGAACATCCGTTGCGGCCTGCTGGGTTTCATCATGGGCGTGTTGCCGGGTGCCGGCGCGACGCTGGCCAGCGCCGTGGCCTACATGACCGAAAAACGCATTGCCGGTGCCGGCGGCAAATTCGGTCAGGGTGACGCCCGTGGCCTCGCCGCTCCTGAGACCGCGATCGGCGCTTCGGCCTGTGGCGCGCTGGTGCCGATGCTGACCCTCGGCGTACCCGGTTCGGGCACCACTGCAGTGATGATCGGCGCGCTGTCGCTGTACAACATCACCCCGGGGCCGCTGTTGTTCCAACAGCAACCGGACATCGTCTGGGGCCTGATTGCCTCGTTGTTCATTGCCAACATCATGTTGGTGATCCTCAACATCCCGATGATCCGCATCTTCACCCGCATCCTCGCTGTGCCGAACTGGGCACTGGTGCCGGTGATCGCGATCATCACCGGGATCGGCGTGTACGCCGTGCATGCGACCACCTTCGACCTGTTCCTGATGGTCGGCATCGGCATCTTCGGTTACATCCTGCGCAAGCTGGATTTCCCGCTGTCTCCCGTGCTGCTGGGGTTCATTCTCGGCGGGCTGATGGAGCAGAACCTGCGTCGTGCGCTATCGATCTCCAATGGTGCGCTGGAAATCCTCTGGTCGAGCCCGATCACTTTCGGTGTCTGGGTCCTGACCGCGATCATGTTGCTGATGCCGCTGCTGCGCATCTGGCGAAAACGCTCGGCAGCGCAACGCGCCATCGCCGATGTCTGATCGCTCCTCCCTCAGAAGCTGGTGGGCCACCCCGCTGGTCGGTCTGCTTGGCGGTTTTATCGCCAGCCAGATCGGCTGGCCACTGCCGTGGATGGTCGGCTCGCTGCTGGCGATCATCCTGGTGCGCTGCCTGACACCCTGGCAATTGACCGAGATCCCTGGCGGGCGCAAATGCGGCCAATTGATTGTCGGGATCGGCATCGGCCTGCACTTCACCCCGGTGGTGATGGAGCAGGTGCTGAGTCACTTCGGTTTGATCTTCTTCGGTGCGCTGGTCACCAGTCTGTCGGCGGTGGTCGGCGTATGGCTGATGCGCCGCACCGGCGAGGATCGCGCCACGGCGTTTTTCTCGAGCATGCCCGGCGGCTCCGGAGAGATGGTCAATCTCGGCGCGCGCAATGGCGCGCTGCTCAGCCATGTGGCGGCGGGGCAAAGTCTGCGGGTGCTGGTGGTGGTGCTGTGCGTGCCGGCCGCGTTCAAATATCTGCTGGGTGACGGCACACCGATGTCCCACGCCGGCAACGTCGATTGGCGCTGGCTGGCGATTCTGTTTCCTACAGGTGCCCTGCTCGCCTGGCTCTGGCAACGCTTGCGTCAACCCAATCCGTGGCTGTTCGGGCCGCTGCTGGTCAGTGCCACGGTGAGCATTGCCTGGGATTTGCATATCGGCCTGCCGGATGGCGGCAGCCAGATCGGCCAGTGGCTGATCGGCAGCGGGCTGGGCTGTCACTTCAACCGACAGTTCTTCCGCCGCGCGCCGTCATTCATGGGGCGTACATTGATCGGCACGGCGCTGACCATGTTGATCGCAACGTTGGCGGCTTTGGGTTTGAGTGCGCTGACCCATCTGGATTTGCGCTCGCTGACGTTGGGCATGATGCCCGGCGGCATCGCCGAAATGAGCCTGACGGCGGAGACCCTGCAACTGTCGGTACCGCTGGTGACGGCGATGCAGGTAATGCGGTTGCTGTTTGTGCTGTTTCTGGCGGAGCCGTTGTTCAAGTATTGGAACCGTAATCCCGAGTAACACCGAGTCACTGTGGCGAGGGAGCTTGCTCCCGCTGGGCTGCGCAGCAGACCCGAAATCCTTGAACCGGGTTCTTCTGGCACACCGAAATCACAGGTTTTGCGGCTGCTGCGCAGCCGAGCGGGAGCAAGCTCCCTCGCCACAGATTTACTCAGCCGATCAAACCGGCGGCAACCGCCACTCGATCGGCGCCTCACCATTCTGCTCAAGAAACTTGTTGGTCCGGCTGAAGTGCCCACAACCCAGGAAGCCTCGATAAGCCGACAACGGCGACGGATGCACCGACGTCAGCACCAGGTGCTTGGTCGCATCGATCAGCTTCTGCTTGCTCTGCGCATGCGCGCCCCACAGCATGAACACCAGATGCGGCTGCCGTTCGCTGACCACCTCAATGATCCGGTCGGTGAAGAACTGCCAGCCCTTGTCCTTATGCGCGTTGGCATTGGCCCGCTCGACGGTCATGGTGGTGTTGAGCATCAACACGCCCTGATCAGCCCAGCTCTGCAGGTAGCCGTGGTTGGGAATGTCGATGTTCAGGTCGCGCTTCAACTCTTTATAGATGTTGACCAGCGACGGCGGAGCCGGCACGCCGGGTTGCACCGAAAAGCACAGGCCATGGGCCTGGCCCGGGCCGTGGTACGGGTCCTGGCCGAGGATCACCACTTTGACTTTATCCAGCGGCGTCGAATTCAGCGCGTTGAAAATCAGCGGTCCCGGCGGATAGATTTCCTTGCCGGCCGCCCGCTCCTGCTGCAGAAAAGTGCGCAACTCTGCCATGTAAGGCTGGTCGAACTCAGCACGCAGTGCCTCCTTCCAGCTCGGTTCGAGTTTGATACGGTCGTCAGCAGTCATGGTCATACCCGGCAAAAACAATGGGGCGAACCCTAGGAAAGCCGACCACGCTTGTCAATTGATCTGACGCAGATCCGGCACTTTCCCACACAGCGATCATACTGATCGTTCAAATTCCCGATCGAGGTCACGATGAATCTGCACTTCGAAGAACTCACCGGCACCGACGGCGCCCGCCTCGGGATCGCCAGCCTGGACGCTGAAAAGTCGCTCAACGCGCTGTCCTTGCCGATGATCAACGCCCTGAGCGACAAGCTGAACGCCTGGGCCAAGGATCCACAAATCGTCTGCGTATTGCTGCGCGGCAACGGCGCCAAGGCGTTCTGCGCCGGCGGCGAAGTGCGCAGCCTGGTGGAAGCCTGTCGCGCCCATCCCGGTGAAGTCCCACCACTGGCCGCGCAGTTTTTCGCCGCCGAATATCGCCTGGACTACAGCCTGCACACCTACCCCAAACCGCTGATCTGCTGGGGCCACGGTTACGTGCTCGGCGGCGGCATGGGCCTGTTGCAAGGCGCCAGCACGCGGATCGTCACGCCGAGCAGTCGCCTGGCGATGCCGGAGATCACCATCGGTCTGTATCCGGACGTCGGGGCCAGTTGGTTTTTGTCACGGTTGCCGGGCAAGCTCGGCTTGTTCCTCGGTCTGACCGGAGCGCACATGAACGGGCGTGATGCGATCGATCTCGATCTGGCCGACCGCTTTCTGCTTGAAGAGCAGCAACCACAGCTGATCGAAGGCCTGCTGCAACTCAACTGGCAGGAACAGACCGATATGCAGCTCAACAGTCTGCTCAAGGCCCTGCAACAGGAAGCCGAGGGGCAGATGCCCGAGGCGCAGTGGTTGCCGCGCCGCCGGCAGATCGACGAACTGCTCGACGTCAGCGACGTCACCTGCGCCTGGAAAGCCATCAGCCTGCAACGTGACAGCAGCGACCCGCTGATCGCCCGTGCCGCGAAAACCATGAGCGAGGGTTCGCCACTGACCGCGCACCTGGTCTGGGAGCAAATCATCCGTGCGCGCCACCTGTCGCTGGCCGAAGTCTTTCAGATGGAATACACCCTGAGCCTCAACTGCTGCCGGCATCCGGAATTCAGCGAAGGGGTGCGGGCGCGACTGATCGACAAGGATCAGAAACCGCACTGGCATTGGCCGGACGTCAATACCGTGCCGGACGCGGTGGTGGAAGCGCACTTTCACAAGGTCTGGGAAGGTCGGCATCCGTTGGCGGATCTGACGAGCTACTGATTGCCCGGCAAGTCGCAGGCACAAAAAAAGCGGCGCTCAATGCGCCGCTTTTTTGTTTGCGGATGATTACCAGCGACCGCCTCGCCCGCCATGGTCACCCCGATCACCGTGATGATCTCGGCCGCCGCGATCACGGTCCCAACCACCACCGCGGTGGCCGTCCCAGCGCCCGCGATCATTGTCGTGCCAACGACGGCTTTCGTAATAACGCGGGGCCGGCTGGTAATAGCGCGGTTGCGAGTAATACCGTGGCGCGGGCTGGTAGTAACGCGGCGCTGGCTGATAGTAGCGCGGGGCCGAGTAATACGTGCTGCCACCGCTGTAATACGTGCCACCAGTGTTGTAGTAGGCCGGAGCGGGTGAGGTATAGACCTCCGAGCTGTAATAGCTATCTGCGTAGGAGTAGGGAGCGCAACCGGCAACGGAAAACAGCATCGCAGCAAGCAGTAGAATTCGTCGATACATGGCGGCCTCCTGGACCGCGAGTAGCCACACCAGCGACGCTGGCAGGCATCAGTCGGTTATTCGGTGACTGACGAATGATCTGACAGCGTTTTCCGAATCTGGTGCGCTTCCGTAACAAGTTGAAACATGTGATTGATGAAATCCTGTTCATTTGTAAAACACTGTCATTCAGCCGCCGATCAGTGGTGTCCACCGTGATAGCCGCCGCCGTGGTAACCGCGACCATAACCACCGCGATAGCCGTAACCACCGTAATAGTAACGGGCGCCGCCGTAGTAGCGCGGGCCGTAATATCCGCCGTAGTAATAAGGTGAGTAGTAGCCGGGATAGTAGTAGGGAGCGGCGTAGTAAACGTCGGCGGGAGGCCCGTAGTAATAACATCCGGACAGCCCAAGCCCGAGCACTGCACCGAGCAACACTCGACGAAACAGTTTCTGAACACGCATGACGGCCTCCTGAAAGACCCACGACCGCAGCAGGACAGCGCAGCCGACACAGTTTTGACTGTCAGGCCCGGGGCAAGTGCCGGACTCGGCCAAGCTTCAGATCAGCGGTGTCACTCCCCCGAGAATCCCCCTGTGCGAGCGGGCTTGCTCGCGAATGCGGTGTGCCAATCAACATGCATGTGTCTGGAAAACCGCCTTCGCGAGCAAGCCCGCCCCCACCGTTGAACGGTGCAAATGCCCAGAAATACAGGAACGACCATTTGCGCCGCGTATGGAGCAGTTATTTCCCGGCAGTGCCACTAGAATGCTGCCATCGGCTCATCTGCCAACGGAACTGCCCATGCCGCACAGATCTGCGCTGTACTCCCAACGCTCGCTGGTGCTGACTCTGGTCGCACTGCTTGGTGCCGGCTTCCTCGCCACTTCCTTGCTCAGCTATTACGCCTCACGGGCGTCGATCCGCGACAGCATCGTCAACACCGAACTGCCGCTGACATCCGACACCGTTTATTCGGAAATCCAGAAAGACCTCGTCAGACCGATCCTGATTTCCTCGATGATGTCCCGCGATACGTTCATGCGCGACTGGGTGGTGAACGGCGAAAAAGACCCGGTAAAAATGACCCGCTACCTCGACGAGGTCATGACCCACTACGGCGCCTACACCGCGTTCTTCGTCTCCGACAGCAGCCACACGTACTACCACGCCAAAGGCGTGCTCAAGCAGGTCAGAATTGATGAGCCGCGCGACGCCTGGTACTTCCGCGTGCGCGACATGAAAGACCCGTACGAGATTAACGTCGGCCCGGATCTGGCCAACAAGGACAACCTGACTTTCTTCATCAACTACAAGGTCTACGACTACGACAACCGCTTCATTGGTGCCGCGGGCGTAGGCCTGACGGTGGACGCGGTGATCAAGCTCATCGACAAGTACCAGCAGCGTTATCAACGCAGCGTCTACTTCGTCGATGCCTTCGGGCGACTGGTGCTCACCGGCGCCAGCGGCGGCCCGGAAGGTGCGCACATCGGGCACAGCCTCAGCGAACTCGCCAGTATGAAAAGCCTGATCAGCCAGTTACCCAAGCCCCACAGCGGCAGTTACGAATATTCTGCCCACGGTCAGGGACATTTTCTCAACGTACGTTACATCCCGGAATTGCACTGGTATCTGTTCGTCGACAAGCGCGAGGATGGCGCGCTCAGTGACATCCGTCAGTCGCTGTACCTCAACCTGCTGATCTGCCTGCTGGTGACGCTGGGCGTGCTGGCCCTGCTCAATCGGGTGATCCGGCGTTATCAGCGCAAGATTCAGACGCAGGCCACGCTCGACAGCCTCACCGAACTACCGAACCGCCGTGGCTTCGACCTGCTCGCCGTGCAGGCCCTGCACGAAGCGCAACGCGAGCCGAAGCCCCTGACGGCACTGTTGCTGGACCTTGATCACTTCAAAACATTGAACGACACCTACGGGCACATGGCCGGCGATAAGGTGCTGATCGGGTTTGCCCGGGACCTGCAAAGTTGCCTGCGCCATTCCGACATTGTCTGCCGCTGGGGTGGTGAGGAATTTATCGTATTGCTGAAGGACACCGACGGCGACACCGCTCAGAAGATTGCCGAGAAGATCCGCCGACACGTCGAACAACAGGGGTATTCCTACGATGGCCACAGCCTGAGTCTGACCGTGAGCATCGGCGCCACCACCCTGCAAGCGGATGACACCTTGCACACGCTGCTGTCCCGGGCCGATCATGCGATGTACCGAGCCAAACAAACCGGCCGTAACCGCACCTGCGTGGAAATGCCTCATTCGACTTATGCCTGATACCGACGCTAAACCCGACCTCTGCCCGGCCTGCGGCGCCCGCAACGACTGCACCCTGGCCGACCCGCGCACCGCCGACCAGGCTTGCTGGTGCTATGGCGTGAGCATCGACCCGGCAGTGCTCGAAGCCCTGCCGGCCGAACTGCGCAATAAATCCTGCCTGTGCCCGCGCTGCGCGCAGGTCGAGGCGCAACTGCAAGCAGCGGCGCGGCCGATCCCGTAAGATACGCGCCCCTTTATCCGCCGATTCCTGACCATGCGCGTCGACCGTTTCCTCAGCAACCTGCCCCGCTACAACCGTCAGCAGGTTCGCCTGTTGCTGGTGGAAAAGCGTGTGCGGATCGACGGAGAAATCGTCAGCGACCCGCACAGCGAGGTGCTGGAATTCAGCCGCGTCGAAGTCGATGAGGAGTTGCTGCAACCGGGTAAACCGGCGCGCTACTTCATGCTGCACAAACCGCCGGGGTGCGTCAGCGCCACCCGCGATCCGCAGCACCCGACCGTGCTCGATCTGATCCACGAGCCGGACAAGGACGACCTGCACATCGCCGGTCGCCTCGACTTCAACACCACCGGGCTGATGCTGATCACCAACGATGGCGGCTGGTCGCGACGGCTGACCCAACCGCAGACCAAACTGCCGAAGGTCTATTACGTCGAGACCGAACAGGAGATCGGGCCGGAGTATGCAGTCACGTTTGCCGAGGGCATCTACTTCGCCTTCGAAAACCTGACC
This sequence comes from Pseudomonas sp. RSB 5.4, assembly GCF_037126175.1. NCBI lineage: Bacteria > Pseudomonadati > Pseudomonadota > Gammaproteobacteria > Pseudomonadales > Pseudomonadaceae > Pseudomonas > Pseudomonas sp. RSB 5.4. Next base: position 6,100,161 of record NZ_CP146986.1, on the reverse strand, counting down.
ACGCAACCGGCGCAACTCGAAGTGCTCGGCCCGAGGGCGGCGCGTCTGAGCATCGTCGAGGGTCGATACCATCAGGTGAAGCGCATGTTTGGTCACTTCAACAACAAAGTGTTGCGCCTGCACCGCGAATCCATGGGCCCGCTGTTGCTCGATAACGCGCTAAAACCGGGCGAGTACCGCGCATTGCGCACCGAAGAGATCCATTTGTTCTAAGCCGGCGACCGCTCAGCAGAAGTTGTCGAACAATTCACCAACGGCACTTGCGCGATCCTGATCCCCCTGCTTGAATCAGGACGTCGGCCAAATTGTGACCGATGAGTCACGCAGTACATCCAAGCAACCTTTTTGCCGGTAGAGAGCCTCAAAGGCTCCACCTCCCCCGGCAGACTGCCCGCCAATAATAATACCCGTCGACCTGCCGTTCCGGATCGACATGGGCCCCAAACTCCAGGCGTATGCCTACCTGTCACAAAGCTCGTGCAATCTCTATTTGCGCGCATACCCGCTTGCTTGCCAGGAGTCTTATGACATGAGGCCAGAAATCGCTGTGCTGGATATACAGGGTCAGTATCGGGTTTACACGGAGTTCTATCGCGCAGACGCCGCAGAAAAGACCATCATCCTGGTCAACGGCTCGATGGCCACGACTGCGTCGTTTGCTCAAACCGTGAAAAATCTGCACCCGCAATTCAACGTGGTTTGCTACGACCAGCCCTATGCGGGCAGGTCGAAAATCCACAACCGCCACGAGAAACATCTGACGAAGGAAGTCGAAGGGCAGATTCTGCTGGAGTTGATCGACCATTTCGGTGCCGAACACGTGCTGTCGTTTTCCTGGGGCGGCGCGGCCACCCTGGTCGCCTTGGCCCACCAGCCGCGGCGCATCGAAAAAGCCGTGATCAGTTCGTTCTCGCCGGTGATCAACGCGCACATGCTGGATTACCTGGAGCGCGGTGTCGATTACCTCGGCCAGCGCGACGGCGATCGGGTCGGGCACCTGGTCAACAACACCATCGGCAAACACCTGCCGTCACTGTTCAAGCGCTTCAACTATCGCCACGTCAGCAGTCTGGCCGAGCACGAATACGGGCAGATGCACTTTCACATCAACGACGTGTTGCACAGTGATCGTCAGTGCTACCTGAATGCGGCGAAAAGGATCAACGTGCCGGTGCTGTTCCTCAACGGCGAATGGGATGAGTACACCGCCGCCGAAGACGCACGGATATTCGGTAACCACGTGGCACAAAGCACCTTCACCACGCTGCAGGCCACCGGGCATTTTCTCGACATGGAGCACAAGGCGGCTTGCCGTGACAGCCAGAACGCCCTGCTTGGTTTCCTGAAACCGTCACAGCAGTCGAGCCGAACGCGTTACTCGTTCGTCCAGGATCACCATGCATCGGCCATTTGAAAAAGCGTCGTCGCGAGCGAGTCTGTGGGGCTGAGAAGCCAGCGCTGATTACCTGCAGATTCGCCCGCGAATGACCGTTTTCAATGCTGTAACGCGCTGCGGGCAAAAGAAAAACTTCAAATCCGCGCCCGACTCTGGTACAAAGTCAGCCGCTCTGAGCGGGTATAGTTTAGTGGCAAAACGAAAGCTTCCCAAGCTTTAGTTGAGGGTTCGATTCCCTCTACCCGCTCCACTCAATCGGGTCTCACGTCGAGGTTATGACGGGGGATGCAGAAACAGAAAAACCGGCCTACAGGGCCGGTTTTTTTGTGTCCGGGATTTGTGGGAACACACCATGAATGATGATTCTCCTGACTCGAACCTCTCCTCAACCCAAATTTGGATAATTCCATTTTTCTGTGGGTTATTGCGATTTTCAAAAGATAAGCCACAATAATCAGGAATAGTGCATGGATGACAAGTTCCTGGATAAATCCAGAATTACCGGCTTTAAAGTAGCTTTTGAGGTGTAAGACCCATTATGTTGGATTTAAGCCTTAGCAAGCCAAGTGAGATCGTCAAGCGGATCTGTGAACGTCTACGCACTGATCGACTCGCTCTGGAAATGACACAAGCGGACGTGGCCGCACGTGCCGGCATCGGAACCAATACGGTATCCAATCTTGAAGCCGGGCGTAATGTGGGCTTCGAAAATCTGGTACGCGTTGCCATGGTACTTGGGCGCAGTAAGGAACTCGAAAACCTGTTCTTGCCAAAGCTTGAAACTCTGGACGACATCCTGCGCTACGAAAACAGTGCCAAGCGTTACCGCATCAAAAGGAAATCCGACAATGCTTGAGAAAGTAGACGTCTACTACGAGGGCTGGGGTGAACATTGGCGGTGGGGCACACTGGCTTCCACCGCAGCGCTGACCGGCCGTCCGCTGGTGGTGTTTGAGTACAGCGACGAAGCGAAAAAAAGAGGACTCGAACTTTCGTCCCTGAAACTTCCTTTGCAAGGCGCCAAATTAAGTCGGGATTTCCCGCCACATCAGTTGGGATTGCCAGGCCCCGTCTATGACTCGCTGCCCGACGGCTGGGGCATGCTGCTGATGGATCGTCTATTCAAACGTCGCGGCCTGAATCCCGCACGTATCGGACCTTTGGAGCGACTGGCCTACATCGGCAACAATGCCATGGGTGCCATGTCGTTCAAGCCTGTGGCACCTGAAGTACTAGAACCACAAATGCATGTTCCCATTGAGTTACTTGCAGCCGAAGTGCAGCAAGTGCTGAAAGGTGAAGGGGGCGAGCTTCTTCAGAAGTTGCTGCTGGTTGGAGGCTCTCCGCAAGGTGCCAGACCCAAGGCTCTGGTCTATCGCGCCCCCGACACCGGGACGTTCACCACAGCTGCCACTCCAGGTTTTGAAGCATGGCTGGTGAAATTCCCTGCTCAACACGAACATTCCGAAGTGTGCGCCATCGAAATGGTGTATGCCGCTTGCTTGCGCCTCTGCGGCATTCAAACGCCGGATACGCAGTACTTCAGTCTGTCAGATGGAATGGCTGCCTTCGCCAGCAGACGGTTTGATCGACAAGACGGACTACGCGTCCCCATGCAAAGCCTCGCAGCCTTTACCGGTGCAGATTTTCGCTCTCCGGGAGCATTGGACTATGTCAACTTCCTGCGCGCCACCCAAAGATGTACCAATGATGTACGTGAAAAAGCACGGGCGTTCGAGCGTGCTGTTTTCAACGTTGCGTTCCACAACCGGGATGATCATCCCAAGAACTTTGCCTACACCATGTCGCGAACTGGCGATTGGAAATTAGCCCCGGCCTACGATGTGACCTTTTGCGAGGGGCCGGGTGGGTATCACCAGATGGATGTGATGGGCGAAGCGCTGGAAATCGGCCGAAAGGCCATGCTTGGACTGGCAGAAGAAGCGGAGGTGGGTGCCTATGAGGCAGGAGTTATCATTGAGCGCTTTTGCGACGTATCCAGCCAATTCTCGACTGTGGCAAATGATCTTTATCCTGGCGTGATCACTCAGGAAACCCTGCGCACCATTCAAAGCCGAATTGATCACAACATCAAGCTGTTGCGATGACTGCATATCCTTGCAAATCACATTTTTTGAAACCCTGAAGATTTTTCCGACATTACAGATCCACAACACACCCACGGTTCTCTCCGTCCCCACGACCCAGTAGGATTCCCACTTCACCCACCACCCTCCCCCTGCGCGGCCATCGACGAATACGCGTTTTGACTTTCGAGGGACTCCATGGCGCGGCCACTGTGCCGCTGATGACCGAACTCAAAAGAGCAACTCACTCATGACGCAAAACATTTACGACGACCCGGAATTTTTTCAGGGTTACAGCCAGATGAACCGCTCGATCGGCGGTCTCGATGCCGCGCCGGAATGGCCGGCGCTAAAAGCGCTGTTGCCGTCTATGCATGATCTTAATGTGGTCGACCTCGGCTGCGGCTATGGCTGGTTCAGCCGTTGGGCCAGTGACCAAGGCGCCGCCCATGTGCTGGGGCTGGATGTCTCGGAAAAGATGCTGGAGCGCGCGCGCGAAACCACTGGGGCGGCGAACATCCGCTATGAACGCGCCGATCTTGAGCATCTCGATCTCCCAGTGTGCAGTTTCGATCTCGCCTACAGTTCACTGGCGCTGCATTACATCAAGGATCTGCCAGGGCTGTTCGCTCATCTGTACGCAGCGTTGAAACCGGGTTCGCATTTTGTGTTCTCCATCGAACACCCGATCTTCATGGCCCCGCGCAATCCGGGCTGGTTGATCGACAGCGACGGTCGCAAGCGCTGGCCGCTGGACAGTTATCAGATGGAAGGCGAACGGGTGACCAACTGGCTGGCCGAAGGGGTGATCAAGCAGCACCGCACGATGGGCACGCTGTTGAATTCGTTGATTGCGGCGGGTTTTGCCATTCGCCATGTCAACGAATGGGGGCCGAGCGATGTGGAGGTGGCGGCGCAACCGGCGCTGGCTGAAGAGCGGGAACGGCCGATGATGATGTTGGTGGCGGTGCAGCGCTAACCCGCGAAACATGCATTGTGGCGAGGGAGCTTGCTCCCGCTGGGGCGCGAAGTGCCCCGAAGACCTTGGGCCTGCTTCGCAGTCCAGCGGGAGCAAGCTCCCTCGCCACAGAATTGTTGTTTGCCTTTAGCGAGTCGCGACGATAAATAGCCGTGGAAACGGCAACAGCACCGAACCATCAGGCAACGCCGGATACGCCTGGGCAACAGCCGCCAGATACTGCTGCAGATACCGCGCCTGCTCCTCTTCGCTCAGCGGGCTCAGAAACGGAATCAAGCCACTGCCCTTGAACCACTCCACGATTCCCGCCGCGCCACCGGACAACTGATGGTGATAGGTGGTGCGCCACACATCGACCCGCGAGCAGTGCGGACGCAACATCGAGAAGTACTCGCTGGCGCTGGCCATGTCGGTGCGCTGTCCGGCGGCGCCTGCCAGTTTCGCGGCCCACGGGCCGTTGGCGGCAACTTCGCGCATCAGTCGATGGGAAGGTTCGTTGAGGTTGTCCGGCATCTGGATCGCCAGACTGCCACCGTCCGACAGCTTACCCACCAGCGCCGGCAGCAACGTCGCGTGATCCGGTACCCACTGCAACACCGCGTTGGCGAAAATCACATCGAACGGGCCTTGATCTGCCCAACTATCGATTTCTGCGACCTCGAACTGCAACTGCGGCAGGCGCTTGCGCGCGGCGTTGACCATGTCCGGCGAACTGTCGAGGCCCCTGATCTGGGCCTGCTCAAAACGCGGCACCAGCAGCTCGGTGGAGTTACCCGGGCCGCAACCGATATCGACCACCGATCGCGCCTGAACCGTGGGGATCGCCGCCAGCAGATCACGGGCCGGGCGGGTGCGTTCATCTTCGAAAGCGACGTATTGTCTGGCGGACCAACTCATTGCGTTCTCCTGTCGGGACACTTCAGCGGTTCGTCACAATACAGGCAGCCATGCGAGCAGTTCCAGAGCGACTGATTGCAAACGATGTCAGCGGGCGGGCTGCTTATCGCCAATTGGGCGATTCTTATGCAATCAACGACCGTCCGTCGAACCATTAACACGCATTTTTGACAGCTAAAAAATCAAACCTATAGTCAATTTGCGGCAGTCGGAAGGAACCCGACTCATCTGATTTCGTGCAAGGAGCACGGCCTGCGCGTCTCTCATGACCGATGGGTTCCCCCAGTAGTGTGCTCGCAAAAGCCATACGGCAAGCAAGCGTCGTCGTGCCTGGATTGCAGTCCGACGCTCACTATGAAAAAGGAGCCTCACCATGTCTCGAGTTACGGATATTCTGGTTTCCATCGACACCGAAACCATTTTGAAAAAGTATCCAAACATCAGCAAGGATCCGAAGAATCCCACGCTGATCGACTGGCATCATGTGTATATGGTCACCAACCAGGACAATGTCGTCAGTGGCCAGGCCGGTGGTGAACTGGACCTCAAGGCGCAAGTCGGCGACCTGATCCGCTGGCGTGAAACCAGCCTGTCGCAGAGCTTCGAACAAGCGGTAATTTTCTACAAGTTCATCGGCAACGCGGGGGCCGACCTGATCTCCCCACCCTCACCGCGCAAGGCCACGGCGTGCGTTGCAGTGCCAAACCGGGAAAATCCATCTGTGCCGAGCTGCCAGAAAGTCGACAACCATTACTGGTCATCCGAGACCCTGGATTGCGGCCGCGTGACCTATCACTTCCACTTCCTGATCGTCGACCGCAACTGCCAGATCATCGGCTGCTGCTCGTGGGACCCGTTCATCTCCATCCACAACTGACCCTGTAACGAGCCCCTTGGCAACGAGGGGCTCCACCGATCCGATGCAGCCCGGCGGAATCAGGATGTCTTGCCTTGACCGATGCGGCCGCCAGTGTTTAGCGACGTCATGAAAGGAATCCATGATGACTTCCGAACCGATCACCTCCCCTTCTTCCACCGTCGACAACGCGCAGAATGTATTGCTGATCGTCGATGCCGAATCTCTGCTTGCGCACTATCCAACACCCAGCCAGGACCCCGCCAACCCTACAGACATTGCCGATGGATTTATCTTTTTCGCCACGGGTAATAACTCAAAAGAAATAGTTACAAATGACAGCACTACCAAAGTCTTAGTCGTGATGGACCGTGATGTTCACTTTCGCGTCAGAAGCGTCAGCCTGATCGCCGAGCACAGCGTGGTGGCCTGTCGCATGACCGTCGATGACAGCAGCGTTCTTACTGTACCCAAACTGGAAATCCACACCGGCCTTACCGTCCCCTCGCCCAACCCCGAAACCCCCACCGTGCCGGGCAGCCGCAAGGCAGACGATCATTTTTGGGCCTGCACCCCGAAAACACCTGGCACTGTCCAGTGCGGATTAACGTTCATGCTGGTCAATCAGCAATGTGAAGTGGCGGGGTACTTTCAGTGGCAGGTGGGGGTCGAACTGACGTCCTGAGCCTACTCATGTATGAGCCGGTCGCAAGACCGGTTTTTCATGGACAGGCAACGAAAAACAGAATTTTCGCAACGCCCTCACTGTCTGAATTTCTAGCGTCTCCCAATAAGGAACACCGCAATGAAATTCGCAAAAATATCCCAGACCCTGGCCCTTTGGGCCGGTAGCCCAAAAACGTTCATGGGCGCGTTGATCCTGATTTTTCTGTGGGGGCTGAGTGGGCCGATTTTTCATTTCAATGACACCTGGCAACTGATCATCAACACCTCGACTACCATCATCACCTTTCTGATGGTGTTCCTGATCCAGAACACGCAGAACCGCGATACGGACATCCTGCATCTGAAGCTCGATGAGTTGTTGCGGGTAAACAAGGAAGCGCAGAACGCGATGCTTGGCTTGGAATCGCTGGACCTCAAACAATTGGAGGCGCTGCGCAAGCATTACCGTAGCCTGGGGGAAAGCGAGGTGTTCAATCTCGATGGGCTGGGGGAGAAGAGCAAGCCTAAGCAGGATTTGAATGACTGCTGAGTAAAGTCAAAAAAGCAAAAGATCGCAGCCTGCGGCAGCTCCTGCATGGAATGGTGCAGGAGCTGCCGCAGGCTGCGATCTTTTGACTTGTAAGCGGGATCAGCGGCTGGCTTGCAGCGCTCGCGCCATTTCCAGATGGTTTTGCAGTTTTGGCAACGTCTCGTCGGCAAATGCCTTGATTTCCGGAACGTCGGTTGACTGCGCTTCCTGCTGGATCTGCTGAATAGCTTCTTCGGTCGCTTTCACCTGGCTCGCGGCGTAGGCCTGATCGAAGGTTTCACCGTCTTTCACCTGGGGGATCATGGTTTTAGCCTTGTCGGCAATTTCTTCACGAGGTGCGACGGGCAAGTCGAGCTTTTTCGCGATCTTTGCCAGATGCTGGTTGGCCGTGGTGCGGTCATTGATCACGACGATGGTGTAATCCTTGACCTCTTTGGAGTCGGATTTCTGGTGCGCCAGACGACTGGCTTCGATGTCGGCCATGCCTTTGGCGGACGCATCGTTGATGAAGTCGGCAGGCGACTGGGCGAATGCACTGCCAGCGAACAAACCCAACAGCGTGGCAAAACTGAAACGACGTATCTGGGTGGCCATCCGGCTCATGGTCGCGCCCTCCTATCTCTGCAAATTCAAGCGGGGGCTTGCGCCCCCGCCTCTCAATCAAAACTACCTCACCGACTACTTCGACTTCTGAGCTGGCTTGCGGCCCATTTCGGTTTTCGCAGGCTCTTTGTCGACTGTCGTGGTGGTGGTTTTCCCACCTTTGCGACCGGCTTCAGAGGCCTTGGTTCGATCGTTGGCGAAGTTTCCCGAGTTCGAGTTTCTTGAATTAGGCATGATTCTCTTCCTCTTGGTGTTGATCGTTGGCGAGCAGGTGCCCGCCTAGATTGAGAATTGCCGGACCGATAAAGGTTTAGAAAAGTTGCCCGCGCCGCGACGAACGGCGCGCACTGTTTCAGCTATCCACCGCCCGATGATTGAGGCGTTTGGCGGCGTACATCGCCTGGTCGGCGTGCCGGAACAGTTGTTGTTCTTCGCGGCCATGTTCGGGATAACGGGCCACGCCGATGCTCGGCTCGATGCACAGGTTGTGACCGTCCAGGCGCATGGGCTGCATCAGCACCTGTCGGATTTTTCCGGCCACGCTGTCGGCGTCTTCAGCGGCATGAACACTGTGCAACAGCACCACGAATTCGTCGCCACCAATGCGCGCCACGGTATCGGTATCGCGTACGCAGCCCTTGAGCCGACTCGCCACCGTTTGCAGCAGCATGTCGCCGACCGCATGGCCAAAGGTGTCGTTGACCTGTTTGAAGCGATCCAGATCGACGTACAGCAGCGCCATGTTTCCCGATGCTTCGCGGGCACCGGCCAGCGCAGCCTTGAGGCGGTCTTTGAGCAATCCTCGATTGGGCAGCTGAGTCAATTGATCGTACTGCGCCATGCGCTTGAGCCGCGCGTGCAGTTGCTGGCGCTCGATGGCGGTCGCGACCTGGGCGCAGACGTATTGCAGCAGTTCCTTGTCCTGTTCGGTGTAACGCTCGCCACCCGGCAGGCTTTTGACGATCAGCGCACCGATGGTGCCGTTCTTCGAATTCAGCGGCACACCGAGCCAGCACGGTGAATCCTGCCCCGCCACCAGCGCCGCGAAGTCGGGAGAGACGTCGGGGCTGTCCGGCGTCAGTAGAATCGGCTGACCGCTGCGAATAACCTCGGCACACAAACGCCCGGTGACAGTGCCCGGCTGCTCGGGCTGCAATTCGTGATCGTCGACGTGATAGGGAAAATTCAGCTGCGCACAGTGCTCGTCGTACAGCGCCACGGAGAAATTCAGCGCCGGCAACCATTCGCCGATGATCAGGTGAATACGCTTGAACAGCGCCAGCAAGTCTTCGGCGACATGCGCCGCTTCGGAAATCGCATACAACGCCGCCTGACGTGACTCGGCCTGCTTGCGTTCAGTGATGTCGCGGGCCACGGCGATGCGCAGTTGATCGACCTGCGACCAGCGCGCCGACCAGAGGATGTTGACGATGCGGCCATCCTTGCGCACGTAACGGTTTTCAAAATTGTGTTTGGGTTCGCCGCCCATGATGTCGCGGGCGGCGGCGAGGGTGCGCTGGCGGTCTGCAGGATGCACCAGCTCGATCATCGGCCGACCGATCAACTCGTCAGGCGTATAGCCGAAAATGCGCTCGCAGGCGGCGCTGACAAAAACGAAACGGCCCTGCGTGTCCACCGCACAGACGGCATCGAGCAACAGGTCCATATAACTCGCCAGCGGCGCGGAATTTCGGCTTTCCATGGTTCAGCGTGGGTGTCCGGACAATGCAGCACTGTTCAACCATCCCTGACCCTTTGTTCACGCATCCCTGCACACAACTTCAAGCCTTGTTCGGCAGCAATCCCGGTAGTGCGTGCACCAGTGCGTTTATGGCAAAACCGATGAACATCACGCCACACAAACGCGTGATCATCAGCTCGTGGCGCTGATACAACGTGCGCACCCGTCGGGCGCCAACCACGCCGATCAGAATAGCGTAGGCCAGCAAACCGCCGAGGAAACTCAGGGCGATCAGCGCCGGCAGCATCGACCAGTTGAGCAGTTCGGCACGGCTCGACAGCAGCGCGGTAAACGTCGCCACCGCCACCGGATACGCCTTGGGATTGGTCAGACCAAACAGGATGCCGTGCCAAAACGGCTGACGCGCTGCGCCCTGGGGCTGATCATCGCTGCGCCGTTTGGCCCGCACTGCGCGCCAGCCGAGCCAGAACAGGTACAAACCGCTGAGCACGCCGAGCACATCGAACGCGGTGCTGCCGATTTCCCGGGCGCCGACGATGGCGATCAGCGCGGTGCTGCACCAGACCACATCACCGAGCAGGTGCCCGCAGAGAAACCCCGCCCCGGCCCGCCGCCCATGCGCCGCGCCAATGCCGAACACCGCCAGCACGCCCGGCCCAGGCGTGATGCCGTAAATGAAACCCGAGGCCAGAACGGCCATTAGCAGCGATGGAGTCATGAAAAACCTGCTGGCGCCAGTACAAATGATGGCCAGTCTATATCAGCCCAATGTGTCTGATCACGATGCGTCGTAAAAACGCATGCCCGCGTACGGTTTGTGCCGACAGGCTGCCAGTCGCGACGCGAGATCGCCGACGTGAGCCTCGAGCTTGTGGCCATCAGGGTCGAGAAAGTAGAACGACGCGCCTTCACTGCGGTTGTCGCGCCATTCCCTCACATTCGCCGCTTTTAGCGTCTGCACAAACAACGGAAAATCTGCCTCGGCGAGGCTGAACGCGTAATGGGTGTAGTCGACGGACGGCTCGGTGGTGCGCTGCGCATCCAGCGACAGACACAACCACAGCCCCGGCAGCGACAGGTAGGCACCGGCGTCCCATGTGGCTTCGACGCGCAGACTCAGCACATCGCGGTAGAACGCCAGGCTGCGGGGCAAATCACTGACGGCAAGGGTCAGGTGGTTGAGGCCGGTGAGCATGGGGTCAGTAACCTCTGAGGTCTTCAGGAACGTTGTACTGCTGGCCATCGTACGTCAGGGTGATCTGCTTTTTCTTCAGCTCGGTGGTGTTCGATACGCACTGATTGCCGGATTTGGTGTTTTTCATTTTACTGCCGGTGGTGGTGACGATCAGATCGGCGAAACCATTGTGGCTCGTTGGAGCGATCTCGAGGGTTCGGCGGATTTTTTTGCTGTAGCCCTCGCAGTCATTCACGAACTCACCGTTGTCCTTTAAGACCACCAGGCCTTCAAGCACCGGACGTAACTCGTCCCCCTCGCGAACATACAGCGCCAGATCGGTTTTCTCGTAGGGAATGGCATGGGAACTGTGGACGAACTTGGCTCGCAGCCCAAAAGCGCGGATATCCGGCGTCAGTCGGTAGCGCGCAGTGTCGATGCGCACATCCTCCAGGCGTACGGCATCGGAGTTGTAGGCGCCCGGTTTACGGTAGGTGGCGATGGGTTTGGCGTTGCTCGCATTGAGCAGCGCCAAATCCAGATCGAACGCCCCGGCATCGTCGCCGCCAGAATCGGCCAGATAGGTGGACTTGACCGAAATCGCCTGACTCGGAAACGCCGGCCAGACATTGCAGCGCGACATGGATTTGCCGTCGAAACTCTTGGTGGTGCAGGCCGCGTGGGCGTGGGAGGTGATGGCCAGGAAACCGAGGGCGATCAGGAGTCTGGTGGGGGTGAGCATGGTTCTTCCTTGATAAGTGTTGTGTTGGGCTGGCGGGTTACAGGCCTTGGAAACCGTTTGGCAAAACGTAGGAGGTTCCGTCGTAGTGCAATGTTGTCAAAACGGGTTTGTTGTCAGTGGTTTTCGTTTTACATGCGTCTCCCGTACCCACACTTGTTGTGTGTTTCTCCAAGGTTTTGACAATCAGATCTGCATAGCCGTGGGAGCTCGTTTTAGCGATTTCTATCGTTCTTGAAATCTCATATCGCTCGCCTTCGCAGTCACCATCCCACTCGCCGCCATACTGATAAACCAGTAACTTATCCAATACCGGGCGCAATTTTTCGCCCTCTTTCGCGTAGAGCGAAAGCAGATTTTCTTCCATCGGATTGATCCGGGAACCGTTAGTGGATAACGCACGTACGCCAAAGGCACGAAGATCGGTAGTAAGCGTGTAGCGAGCCGTATCGAGCGTTATTTCTCGCAAACTGACGCCATCCAATACGAATGCAGCCGCTTTGTAATAAGTCGCAATGGGCTTCGATTGAGCAGTGTCCAGAACGGACAAGTCGAAATCGTAGGTACTCAGTGCTTCGGCGTCATCAGATGGGGATCCGCGCTTAAACTGCGCAGTGGCGTTGATGGTTAATCCTGGATAGGCAGGCCACTCCTTGCAGACAGAAAGATCCAGCTCTCCTGCCATCGGTGTTGGCGTGCACTCGGCGAACACCTGCCCTGCCATCAACCACCCACTCAGGGCCACCCACCCGACCCATCCAGACTTCACTGTCACATCCCACTCCTTGATATGGATTTCAGCCGCGCACTATCCCCTCCTCAATCCTGCGATTCAACCAGTTCAACGCCTGATCCCCACCCCGGCGCTTATGCCACGCCAGCACAAACGTGAACGGCGCGATCTCGAACGGTGGCGGCAGCACGATCAGCTCCTGTTGATCAATCTCGCGCACGCTGCGTGACGACACCGTGAGAATCAAATCCGTACCGCTGATCAACTGTGGCGCGACGTTCCAGTGCGGCAGGCTGATGGCGACTCGGCGGCGTTCGCGCAATGAAGTCAGCGCCCGTTCGATTTCCGGGGTGCCACTGCCGCGCATTTCCAGCAACACATGCGGGCGCGACAGGTAGGTCGGCAAATCCAGAAGCCCCTCGGCCGGCAAGCTGCGGCGATCCAGCAAACAGACGTAGCGCTCTTCGAACAGCAGCGTGCTGCGCAATTCGTTGGGCATTTCCGGGAACACCCCGGCGGCCAGATCAATGTCGCCGTTGAGCACACCTTCGAGCATGCCTTCGCGACTGGCGTGGCTGATTTGCAGGTCGATGCCCGGTGCCTCGCGGCGCAAGGTGCGGATCAGATCGGGCAGGATGATGGCCGCGCCATAGTCGGACATCGCCACACGAAAGGTCCGCCGCGCAGTGGCCGGATCGAAAGTGTTCGGCGCCAGCAGCGATTGCACCTGAGCCAGTGCTTCGGCCAGCGGTGCGACCAGTTCCAGCGCCCGCGCCGTGGGCACCAGGGTCGAACCGGCGCGCACCAGCAGCGGATCGCCAAGCAAGTCGCGCAGCCGCGCCAGCGCATGGCTGACTGCCGGTTGACTCAGGTGCAGCCGCTCGGCGGCGCGGGTGACATGTTGCTCGCTGAGCAAGGCGTCGAGGACCACCAGCAGGTTGAGATCGATACGGCGCAGATCATTCATCTTGTGCATGTTCTGGATGACAAAACGGAATTTAAATCTGCGCGACGAATACTCTAGAGTCCAGCAAAACCTGTTGGAGAATGATCATGAGTACGTTGCAGTGGGTCGGTTTGTTGTTGCTGGCCGCGTTTGCCGGCGCGGTGGTGCCGTTTCAGAGTGCGATCAACAGCAATCTGGCGCGGGGACTGGGACATCCGCTGTGGGCGACCTTGGCCTCGTTGCTGGTGAGTGTGCTGGTGCTGTTGCCGGTGATTCTGGCGTTGCGCCTGCCGCCGCCGTCGCTGGGGTTTATCAGCAAGGCACCGTTGTGGATGTGGGCTGGCGGTGCGTTCGGCGTGTGCTTTGTGGCGCTGGCGGTGATGTTGCTGCCCAAACTCGGCGCGTCCGGGTTTGTTGCGCTGGCGTTGGCCGGGCAGGTGATCGCGTCGATGCTGCTCGATCACTTCGGGCTGTTTGGGCTGGTGGAGAAACAGCTGACGATGTCGCGGGTTTTGGGCGCGTTGCTGCTGATTGGCGGGGTGGTGTTGATTCAGTTTGGTGAGGCAACGAGCAGGAATCTGGCACCTGCCGGGTAGGACTCGGAGGTGCCCGACAGCCCATCAGGACATCGCCCTACAAGCAAATATCCAATAGCGTTCAGTATTGCAGGACGTGTCTGATTCAAGCCCGAAGTCGCATTCCGTAAAGTCTGGCAATACACACAAATTGCAACGACCCGCGGATTGCTACGCTCAAGGGATGCCCAGATGAACCAGATGCAGCAAGCACCAAACCTTTATTCCAACTATCGAAAAGTCATCGCACTGGCAAACCAGGACTGGGAGAACGCCGAGCTCGGCAAAGTCGCCGGGCTCAATGTCGAAGTCATGGGTCCCAATCGCCTGCTCGACCAATATGGACGGGAGCTACAACATTTCTGTACCACGTCCTACCTTGGCCTTGATCATCACCCTGCCCTGCTCGAAGGTGCAATTGCCGCCCTGCAGGAAACCGGCTCCATGCGCGTTGCCAACTCGAAAAATCGCTGCAAACTGGAGATTCTCGAAAAATACGAAACCGAGCTTTCGCAGCTGTTCGATGCTGTGTGCCTGACGACCTTGTCCTGCAGCGCTGCTAGTGCGGGGATCTTGCCGCTGCTGGCCAGCGGTGTATTGACCGATAATCGCCCGCCAGTAATGGTCTTTGACCGTCAGGCGCATTACTCGATGAATCATTTGAAAGCTGCCTGCGCCGACGAAACTCGTGTCATGACCTGTCCACACAACGACATGGATTTTCTGGAACAGATGTGCCAGCAATACGGCCGCGTGGCCTATGTTGGCGACGGCGCCTACAGCATGGGCGGCGTGACCAACATGGAAGGCCTGCTGTACCTCAAGGATCGTTACGGGCTGTTTCTTTATCTGGATGATTCCCACGCGTTGTCAGCCGTCGGCCATAACGGCGTCGGTCTGGTACGACCGAGAATCCAGACGCTGGAAGATGACTGCCTGATCGTTGCGTCGCTGGCCAAGTCATTTGGCGCCAGTGGTGGGCTGGTGATGCTCGGCAACCTGCGCCAGAAAAAAATCATCCAGCGTTATGGCGGCCCGAGCAACTGGTCACAAAGTCTAAACTGTGCGGCAATCGGCGCCGGCCGAGCGTCTATCCGCCTGCATTACAGCGCCGAATTCGCCGCTCTACAGGCCAGCCTCCAAGCTAATATCCGCCTCTTCGACAGTTTGATCAGCACCGAGCAATGCCACAGCGCGATGGCGATCCGCTTGATCGATTGCGGCCAGGCGGATCTGGCCAACTGCATCGCCAGCGAACTGGCCGAGCAAGGCTTTTTCACCAGCGCGGTATTTTTTCCAGTGGTTGCCCAAGGTAAAGCGGCCATTCGGGTAACCTTGCGTGCTGATATGGAGCCGTCGCTGATCCGATATTTCTGCGAAGCAGTCAGCGAGTTGTTGCGCACGCATCGCGTCGATTTCGACATCTGAGCCAAGGACGACAGATGAACGCCAGCGCCACCCTTCCTATCACCTGCTGTACCGTGTTCCTCGCGCAGCTGGGCATGAGTATTTACCTGCCAGCGCTGCCGGAGATTGCCGGCCATCTGCACGCGGAGCCTGCACAAGTGGCGTGGGGCTTATCGATTTATCTGGTCGGCATGGCGCTGCCAATGCTGCTTTGGGGTTCACTGGCCCAGCGTATCGGACGCAAACCGGTGTTGCTCGCAGCGCTGGGCCTGTATGGCGTGACGAACCTGGGCTTGCCGCTGGGTTCGACGCTGGAGTCGTTCCTTTTACTGCGCCTGATTCAGGGCGTTGGCGCCAGCGGGATTTCGGTGATGGCAAGGGTGCTGATTCGCGACAGTTTTCGCGGCGACCTGCTGGCCAAGGCATTGTCGTGGATTTCGATTTCGTTCGTGGTGGCACTGGGTATCGGCCAGTACCTGGGGTCGATCATTCAGGTCGCGCTGGGCTGGCAGGCCATCTTCTACTTGCTCGGCATCACAGGCTTGCTGATGGCTCTGATCGTATCCCGGGTCAACTTCGCGACCTTGGAGGAGGTGCAAACAAACGCTTCGGCATGGAGGGTTTACCGGCGCATCCTGATCCATCGCGCGTTCCTGTTGCCGGCACTGGCCGGCGGTCTCGGCTACGGCGTCATCATCGCCTTCAACACGGCTGCACCGCTGATCCTGCAAGGGCCGTTCAATTGGTCCACGATGGATTACGGTCTGCTCGGCTGGCCGGTCAGTGCGGCGTACTTTCTCGGAGCGCTAGTGGTCAATCGCTGCGTTCTGCGCGCGGGTCAACACCGTTTGATGACGCTGGGCGTGGCGCTGGTGATGGCGGGCTGCGGTGTGATGCTACTGGGCAGTCTGATGGTCAACTCCATCGCGCTGCTGCTGTGGCTGCCCTACTGCGTGGCGGTATTCGGTCAGTCGCTGAACTATCCGATCAGCCTGTCCCGTGCCAACGATGGCGCACCGATTTCGGGAGCTTACGCGATGGCATTGAGCGGATTTATTCACCAACTGATGGCGGCGTTGATCGGCGCGATTGCCAGTCTTATTGCCAGCCCTTCGGCGTGGCCGCTAGCACTGTTGTGCAGTGTGCTTGCGTTCGGCGCGATGCTCTGTGTGAGATTCACGCCGACGCGTGTCAGCCCTTAAAACGCGTTACGGAAAATCTCCTCGATCTGCCGTTGATCCGCCGCCCGTGGATTGGTCAGGCCGCATGCGTCTTTCAGCGCGTTGGTGGCGAGCACCGGGATGTCGCTGAGCTTGGCGCCGAGTTCACGCAGGCCACCCGGAATCTCGACGTCCCTGGCCAAACAACGGATCGCGTTGATCGCCGCCTGGGCGCCCTCTTCCGGGCTGAACCCACGAATGTCAGCGCCCATGGCGTGGGCGACGTCAGTCAGGCGTTCGGCACAGATCAACGCGTTGAAGGTCTGCACGTGCGGCAGCAACACGGCGTTGCACACGCCATGGGGCAAGTCGTAGAAACCACCCAACTGGTGGGCCATCGCGTGCACGTAGCCGAGCGATGCGTTGTTGAACGCCATGCCGGCGAGGAACTGCGCGTAGGCCATGTTCTCCCGCGCCGCGAGGTCGCTGCCGTCGCGCACGGCCAGGCGCAGGTTATTGCTGATCAGGGTCATGGCCTTCAGCGCGCAGGCGTCGGTGATCGGGTTGGCGGCAGTCGAAACGTAGGCCTCGATGGCGTGGGTCAGCGCGTCCATGCCGGTGGCGGCGGTCAGGCTTCTCGGCATGGCGACCATCAGCGCCGGGTCGTTGACCGACAGCAGCGGCGTGACGTTGCGGTCGACGATGGCCATTTTCACGTGGCGCGATTCGTCGGTGATGATGCAGAAACGGGTCATCTCGCTGGCAGTGCCGGCGGTGGTGTTGATGGCGATCAGCGGCAACTGCGGCTTGCTCGATTGATCGACGCCTTCGTAGTCGCGGATCTGCCCACCGTTGGTCGCACACAGGGCGATACCCTTGGCGCAGTCATGGGGCGAACCGCCGCCGAGCGACACCACGAAATCGCAGCGACTGTCCTTGAGCAGTGCCAGTCCGGCCTCGACGTTGGCGATGCTCGGGTTCGGTTTGGCACCGTCGAAGATCACCGAGTCGATGTCCTGCATCGCCAGTTTCTCGGCGGCCATGGCCGCCACGCCAGCCTTGGCCAGCCCCGCGTCAGTGACGATCAGCGCCTTGCGAAAACCGTAGTTGCGGATCGCAAGCATGGCCTCGTCGAGGCATCCGTTGCCCATGATATTTACGGCTGGAATGAAAAAGGTGCTGCTCATGCGCGTCTCCTGACTGGGGCCGAATCGACTGCTCCGATCCGGCGGATGTGCACAGGATCGACCGATCGGTCACCACCGATGTTGATCTGGCTCAATGCCCGCTCGTGATAAAGTCGCCGCCCATCTGCCCTTTGTTTTGAGACTGCCCACGCAATGACCGATTTTCTGCAAGTCGATGCCACCCTCGAAGACTGGAGCGACCTGCGCGCCACCGCCGACTTCAACGGTCTGCTGGTGGGCAATGGCGCCAGCCGCGCGGTGTGGGACGATTTCGGCTACGACTCGCTGTTCGAAAACGCGCGCACCGTGGAAGAGAAACCACTGAGTCCGTCGGAGCTGAGCGTGTTCGATGCGATGCAGACGCGCAGCTTCGAGCAGGTGCTCGGTGCGCTGAAAACCACCAGCCGGGTCAACAAGGCGCTGGCGGTCAGCTCGGCCGCACCACGCAATCGCTACTACGCGATCAAGGAAGCGCTGATCAACACCGTGCATGCGGTGCACATTCCATGGCGACTGGTGCAGGCTTCGACCCTGGCGACGCTCAACGAAGAACTGGCGCGTTATCGCACAGTGTTCACCACCAATTACGACCTGCTGAGCTACTGGGCGATCCAGCACCGCAGCGAGGCGATCGACGACCTGTTCAACGGCCCCGACGCCAGTTTCGATCTGAGCGCAAGCAGCAGCGCCAAACCGCGTCTGCTGTACCTGCACGGCGGTCTGCACCTGGTGCGCAATCAGGACGGCACCGCCCGCAAACTGACTTCGACCGAAGGCACCCTGCTCGGCAGTTTCGCGATCAACAACACGATCAAGACCCTCGACGACGTGCCGCTGTTCGTCAACGAAGGGCCGAGTGCGGACAAGCTGAAGACCATTCGCAGCTCGGATTATCTGTCGTTCTGCTATGAGCAGTTATTGGGCCACGCGCAGAACCTGTGCATCTTCGGGCATGCGCTGGGCGAGCAGGATGCTCACATCGTCAAGGCGCTGCGCCTGGCGAAACCGGCGAGCGTGGCGATCTCGATCTATCCGCGCAGTGCGGCGTTCATTCAGCACCAGAAGCGGCATTACGCGAAGGTGTTCGAGGGGACCGGGGTTGAGTTGCGGTTTTTTGATGCGAAGACGCATGCGTTGGGCAATCCGAAGCTTTCGGTTCCCGTCGAGATCTGATGTAAGCAGTACTGACGCCTTCGCGAGCAAGCCCGCTCCCACCTTGGAATGCATTCCAAATGTGGGAGCGGGCTTGCTCGCGAAGCTTTTTCTGGCGGCTCATTCTTCCGAGCTGTGCACCACCACCAGCAACTGCGCCTGCACCTCGCCCACCGATCTGATCCGGTGCGGCTTCTGCGCATTGAAATGCAGCGCATCGCCGCGTTCCAGCAGCACCCGCTCGCTCATGAAATCCACTTCCACCTGCCCTTCGTGGACGAACAGAAACTCCTCGCCCAAGTGCTCCTTGAAGGTCTTGTCGGTGAATTCGCGCGGCGGATAGATGATGAACGGCAGCAGGTTGCGCTCGCTGACCTGATGCGCCAGCACCGCATACCCCGGGCTCTGATCGTTGGCCGCCAGTGACTGGCGCTCGTGGCTGCGCACCAGGCTGTAGCTGTCGAGGCTGACGTTGTCTTCGGAGAACAATTCCTCGACCTTCACGTTCAGCGCCTTCGCCAGTTTCAGCGCGGCCGCAATCGACGGGGTGTTCAACCCGCGCTCGACTTTCGACAGATAACTCTTGGTCATACCGGATTTTTCGGCCAGCGCCTCAAGCGTTACCCCAAGTTTTTTTCTCAATAATTTCAAACGGATAGACATGCGCAGCAGTTATTCCATCAAGGAAACGACAATTCATGCTTGCTTATGACACTTTGTGTCATATAGGCTCTTTCGTGTCATTTGCAATCACCCAAAGGACACAGACATGGCCAAGACATTAGCACTACCCAAAGCGCAACTGGTCAAGCAAGCGCTGACCCAGATGCAAAACACCCTGGCGGATAATACGTGGACTGACCGGCAAAAGCTGGCGTTGACCTGCCGGATCCTGTTCGAAAGCGGGCATGACTCCGGTCTGGCCGGACAGATCACCGCTCGCGGCCCGCAACCGGGGACCTATTACACTCAACAACTGGGCCTGGGTTTCGATGAAATCACCGCGAGCAATCTGCTGCTGGTCAACGAAGATCTGGAAGTGCTCGAAGGCCACGGCATGGCCAACCCGGCCAACCGTTTCCACAGCTGGGTCTACCGCGCCCGGCCAGACGTGAACTGCATCATCCACACCCATCCGACGCACATTGCCGCACTGTCGATGCTGGAAGTGCCGCTGCAGATTTCCCACATGGACCTGTGCCCGTTGTACGAGGACTGTGCGTTTCTCGAAGGCTGGCCGGGCGTGCCGGTGGGTAACGAAGAGGGCGAACTGATTGCCGGTGCACTGGGCGACAAGCGTGCGATTCTGCTGTCGCACCACGGCCAGCTGTCGACCGGCAATACGATCGAAGAAGCGTGTGTCATCGCCCAACTGATCGAGCGCGCCGCCAAACTTCAGTTGCTGGCAATGGCCGCTGGCACGATCAAGCCGATCATCCCGCAACTGGGGCGCGAGGCCCATGACTGGGTGTCGAAACCCAAACGCCACGCCGCCGCTTTCAACTACTACGCCCGGCAGAACCTGCGCCAACACGCCGATTGCCTGAACTGATATCAGCTTTTTCCGGAGACTCAACATGTCCAACATTCACGGCATCATCGGCTACACCATCACCCCGTTCGGCGCCAACGGCGAAGGTCTGGATCTACCGGCCCTCGGCCAATCGATCGATCGTCTGATCGACAGCGGCGTCCACGCCATCGCCCCGCTCGGCAGCACCGGAGAAGGCGCCTACCTGAGCGACGCCGAGTGGGATCAGGTCGCCGAGTTCAGCATCAAACACGTGGCCAAACGGGTGCCAACCATTGTCAGCGTGTCCGACCTGACCACCGCCAAAGCCGTGCGCCGCGCGCGCTTCGCCGAAGCCCACGGCGGCGATGTGGTGATGGTACTGCCGGCCTCGTACTGGAAGCTCAGCGAGGCGGAAATCCTCGCTCATTACCGCGCCATCGGCGACAGCATCGGCGTGCCGATCATGCTCTACAACAACCCGGCCACCAGCGGCACCGACATGTCGGTCGAGCTGATTCTGCGCATCGTCAATAGCGTGGAAAACGTGACCATGGTCAAGGAGAGCACCGGCGACATTCAGCGCATGCACAAACTGCAATTGCTCGGTGAAGGCCAGGTGCCGTTCTACAACGGCTGCAATCCGCTGGCGCTGGAAGCGTTTGCCGCCGGGGCCAAGGGCTGGTGCACCGCCGCGCCGAACCTGATCCCGCAACTGAATCTGGATCTGTACGCAGCCACTCTGGCCGGCGATCTGCAGCGGGCACGTGAGTTGTTCTACCGCCAGTTGCCCCTGCTGGATTTCATCCTCAAGGGCGGCTTGCCGGCGACGATCAAGGCCGGGCTACGCGAGACGGGACTGGAGGTTGGGGATCCGCGGTTGCCGGTGTTTCCGCTGAGTGACACCGGCAGACATCACCTCACCGCGCTGCTCAACGTTTTGCGCTGACGAAAAAAATCCCGCTCGGAACACTCCGGCGGGATTTTTTCTGCCTGTCGGTCAAAGACTGGCGGCGCGCTTCATCGCTTCACGGTGGAAGGGCTGATCCTTCAGGACCTGCGCAATGAACGTGTCAGTGATCAAGCGCACATGTTCGAACTGCCCGCCCGAGGCGTTGAAGGCCCCCCGCCAGGACTCCGTGTGATTGTGCACGGTATAGACACCCAGTATCTCCTTACCATGGCTGAGACTGAACACCACCGTACTGTCGAAGCTCACCGGTACTGGCACCAGGAACAGCGTGAAGGCACTCAGGAACAACTGAGGCTGAAGCGCACCGACATCGCTGTTGGCGACTACCAGGACGTTGTAGCCCTCCTCGCTTCGACCGGCGCGAACTTCGTCGAAAGTGCCGCGCCGGCGCAGTTCGTCCCGTAACATCCAGCTCGGCAGACCGAGCACATTCACGTTGATCGCCGGCAGTTGCTGGCTGTAATTGGCGTCGGGGGCCTTGAGGCTGTGAGTCGCCTGACAGCCACCCAGCAACATGAGCAATCCCAGAAACAGTAGCTTGTTGATGCGCATTAGAGTTTTCCTGACAGCATGGCTTTATAGACAGAGGCGCTGGGGCCGTTTTCTTCGCGAATGAACGGCGTGGCGCTGTCCAGATTCGGCATGTCCAGACGCTGCAATCCCGGTACTTGCGGGTATTTGGCACGAACCAGCGCCGCATCACGTTCAAGATGATCGCTGTGCAGGAACAGGCATGACAGCTGGAGACCGATCAGGCACCCGGCACGAAAATCGCCGATGTAATAAGCCTTGCCCGCCTCGAGCTGCATGCCGATCGTGAAGTCTTCGCGGCTCCACGTCACCGATTGTCCATGATCGAAACGCACGTTGTAGATCTCATAACGGCCGGGTTTGAGCGGCATGACGAACAACGTGCCGATGCCGTGATCGGTCTCACGTACATCTCGCTCGGTTCGGGCGTAAAACTCGTTGTGCAGGCGTGCAGTGGCGAAATCATCGCTTCCACGCTTACGGATCATCAGCATTTGTTCCTTCGCTGAAAACCTCGTCTTGGACCAGATGCCGACCACACCTACCACATAAGCCACGCCGGAATCGGCGGTTGGCTTGAGTTCATCGTCAATGTGGGTGGGTGACATGCTGTAGCAACCGCTCAGGCCGAGCAGCGCCGTCAGAACAGCGAAAAAGCGAATCTTCAAAGAAAAACTCTCGCGTAAACATTGAAAAACACACGAAAGAGTATTGAACGCCGCCCCTTCCATGGATTGGTCGCGAAGGATAAGCGATGTAGTGGCACATAGCCAGAATTCAGTCGCCATTGTTTTGGCGACTGAGTCGTCGAGTTATTTCAAAGCACCGGCAAGGTCTTGTCCTTGATCACTTTGCTCGGCCCGTTGGCCTTCACGCTGGCGATGCCTTTGGCACACGCGGCGTCCGTGGAGTACGACTCGCTGCTGCCGATGATCTGATGGTTGGCGGCTTTGAGGTTGAAGTATGGGTGGCCATCCTTCGTCGATTTCTTCTCGTAGCGTTCATCCAGCGGGCTGTTGGTCTGCACCGAAGCAATGCCGTTGTCGACTGCCGCGCGAGTGGTGTAGAGCTCGCTGGCGAGAATGGTTTCAGCGTTGGCGGCCTTCAGCACAAACCTGAACTGGCCGTTGCTGCTTTTGCTCACTTCGTACCATCCGGACATGCTCGATTCTCCTTGGCGGTTGAGAGGTTTCGCGCCAGTGAGTAAAGACCAGCCCAGGATTTCTGTCGCCTGTGACGGCCTCTTCGCGAGCAAGCCCGCTCCCACATTGGTTACCGAGTGCTCACCTGTTTTTGTGATCACTGGAGATCCACTGTGGGAGCGGGCTTGCTCGCGAAGGGGTCGACCCGCAGTGGGCTATTTCACAACTGCTCGCACCACCGACAACTGCGGCTCCGTCACCCGCCGCTGACTCAGATACCGCGTACAGCTCACCCGCAGGAACGAGGCAAAATTCACCACCTCCCCGCGATAATCCATCACTTCTTCATACAGCTTGGCGATCAACTGGTTAGTGGTCATGCCATCGACTTCGGCGATTTCGCTGAGGATGTCCCAGAACTGGTTTTCCAGGCGCAATGTCGTCACCACGCCGCAGATGCGCAGCGAGCGCGAGCGGGATTCGTAGAGAATCGGGTCGGCCTTGACGTAGAGCTCGCACATCGGCGCATCCTCGTTACAGGGTGATTTTGGTGCCAAGCAGGCGGAGGAATCCGGACAGCCAGTTCGGATGCGCCGGCCATGCCGGAGCAGTCGCCAGATTGCCCTGAACGTGGCCGTCGGTCACCGGGATATCGATGAACGTGCCACCGGCCAGGCGTACTTCCGGCGCACAGGCCGGATAGGCGCTGCATTCGCGACCTTCCAGAACGCCCGCCGCCGCGAGCAACTGTGCGCCGTGGCACACAGCGGCAATCGGCTTGCCAGCCTTGTCGAATGCTCTTACCAGCGCCAGCACCTTTTCATTCAGGCGCAGGTATTCCGGCGCACGACCGCCGGGAATCAGCAGCGCGTCGTAATCGGCCTCGGCGACCTTGGCAAAGTCGAAGTTGAGGGCGAACAGGTGACCCGGTTTTTCACTGTAGGTCTGGTCGCCTTCGAAGTCATGGATTGCGGTGCGCACGGTGCTACCGGATGGCTTGTCCGGGCACACGGCGTGCACGGTGTGACCGACCATTTGCAGGGCCTGGAACGGCACCATCACTTCGTAGTCTTCGACGTAATCGCCGACCAGCATCAGGATTTTTTTCGCGGCCATGGGGAGGACTCCTCTGGGAAAGGGCTTGCAGGAGTATTCAAGGTAGACCTTATCCGTTCGGGCGGGTAACAACCGGCTACTACGCCTCCCCGCCTTTGTGGCGAGGGAGCTTGCTCCCGCTGGGGCGCGAAGCGTCCCCTCGCTTTCCGTGAGTAAAGAATGCATTCAGGTTTGGCGCCTGCTGCGCAGGCGAGCGGGAGCAAGCTCCCTCGCCACAGGACTTATTCCAACTGTATGGATAACTCTGTGTCTAGCTGTAACAGCCCGACCCGCCCGGTTTATGGCTAGATGAAGCCACCTCCCTGTCACCTTCAATTCTGGTCACTCACATGTCCTCGCGCGAAAACACCGGCATGGCCCTCGGCCTGCTCGGGGTTGTGATTTTCAGCCTGACCCTGCCCTTCACCCGGATCGTGGTGCAGGAACTGCATCCGCTGCTCAACGGCCTCGGCCGGGCGCTGTTCGCGGCGATTCCGGCGGCGGCGCTGTTGTTATGGCGGCGCGAGAAGTGGCCGAGCTGGCAGCAGATCAAAGGCCTGAGCCTGGTGATCGCCGGGGTGATTCTCGGCTTTCCGGTGCTGTCGGCGTGGGCCATGCAAACCTTGCCGGCGTCCCATGGCGCACTGGTCAACGGTTTGCAGCCGCTGTGTGTGGCGCTGTATGCGGCGTGGTTATCACACGAGCGTCCGTCAAAAGCCTTCTGGGCCTGCGCCGCGCTCGGTAGTGCGCTGGTGCTCGGTTATGCGCTTTACACCGGTGCCGGCAGCATTCAGGCCGGTGACTTGCTGATGCTCGGCGCGATTGCCGTGGGCGGTCTGGGGTATGCCGAGGGTGGTCGGCTGGCCAAGGAGATGGGCGGCTGGCAGGTGATCTGCTGGGCGCTGGTGCTGTCGACGCCGCTGCTGATCGGGCCAGTGTTGTATCTGGCGCTGCAGCATCAGGGCGCGGTGTCGGCCAAGACCTGGTGGGCCTTCGGCTACGTGGCGCTGTTTTCGCAGTTTCTCGGCTTCTTCGCCTGGTACGCCGGGTTGGCGATGGGCGGAATCGCGCGGGTCAGTCAGATCCAGTTGCTGCAGATCTTCTTCACCATCGCGTTTTCGGCGCTGTTCTTTGGCGAACATGTCGAGCCGATCACCTGGGTGTTTGCCTGCGGGGTCATCGCAACGGTGATGCTCGGGCGCAAGACCGCCGTGCAATCCAATGTGGGAGCGGGCTTGCTCGCGAAAGCAGTCTCTCAATCGCCGGCAATGGTGACTGACTCAACGCCTTCGCGAGCAAGCCCGCTCCCACAGGATCAGAGGTAGCCGTCCGCGCGCAGCAGGGTTTCCAGGCAGTGCTCGCTGATGTTGTAGAACGCCTTCAACTCGGCAATCTTCACCAGCAATTGAGCCGGGTCCACCGGCTCGGCGCGTTTCACCGCGAGAATCATCTTGTTCTTGTTGGTGTGTTCCAGCGAGATGAACTCGAACACTTTGGTCTCGTAGCCGCAGGCCTCGAGGAACAGTGCACGCAGGCTGTCGGTGACCATCTCCGCCTGTTGCCCCAGGTGCAGACCGTATTGCAGCATCGGTTTGAGCAGCGCCGGGCTCTGGATCTGCAGGCGAATCTGTTTGTGGCAGCACGGCGAGCACATGATGATCGACGCGCCGGAACGGATACCGGTGTGGATCGCGTAGTCGGTGGCGATGTCGCAGGCATGCAGGGCGATCATCACGTCCAGTTCGCTCGGCGCCACGCTGCGCACGTCACCGCACTTGAACACCAGCCCCGGGTGCTCCAGTTTCGCCGCGGCGGCGTTGCACAGGTTGACCATCTCTTCACGCAGCTCGACGCCAGTGACTTCGCCTTCGGCCTTGAGCGTGTTGCGCAGGTAATCGTGAATCGCGAACGTCAGGTAGCCCTTGCCCGAACCGAAATCCGCCACCCGCACCGGTTTGTCCAGCGCCAGCGGTGACGAGGTCAGGGCGTGGCTGAAGACTTCGATGAACTTGTTGATCTGCTTCCACTTGCGCGACATCGCCGGGATCAGCTCGTGCTGCGCGTTGGTCACGCCCAGGTCCTTGAGGAACGGTCGGCTCAGGTCCAGAAAGCGATTTTTCTCGCGGTTGTGCTCGGCGGACGGCGCCTCGCGCAATTGCTGAGGTTTGCTCTTGAACAGCGAAGGCTTGCCCTTTTTGCTGTATTCGAGCTGGGCCTCGTCGGTCACGGTCAGCAAATGCGCATTCTTGAACGCCGCCGGCAACAGCTCGGCAATCACCGCCACGCCTTCACTCAGCGGTAGGTTCTTGGTGATGTCGCGGGTCTTGTAGCGATAGACAAACGACAGGTTTGGCTGCGCCTTGACCGTCACCGCTTTGATGATGATCCGCTGCAGATCTGCCTCTTCACCCACGTACTTGGCCAGCACCAGTTTGATGAAGCCGCTGTGTTCAAGGCTGGTTTGCAGCAGCTCGATGAACTGGGCGTGATGATCGGGCGCAGACGGCGCGGATTGGGCGGTAACGGACATGGACAAGCGGCCTCGGGCGGGGCGAAACGGGAATGGCGGGTATTTTAGGGGGGATGGGGGTTGGGGACACGTTCTTATTTACCCAACGGCTTTAAAAGGGCCCTCACCCTAACCCTCTCCCGGAGGGAGAGGGGACTGATTGGGGGATATTGAAGAGGTTCACCGACTTGAAAGAGTGCCTTTGAATCCATAATCGGCTCGGTTTCTCAGGCCGATGCCGAGCGCAAGACATCTCGGTCGGCTCCCTCTCCCTCCGGGAGAGGGCTGGGGTGAGGGGCTTCTAGGCCAGCACCACCAACCGATTGGGCAATTCATTGCGTACCTGCGTCACTGGCACATGCACCTTGAGCAGTTCACCGCAGGCCTCGATGCAGGTCACGAACCCCTCAAGCGTGCGCCCCTGCCGCACTTGCTCGGTGAACGCGGCGACAATCGCGTCCCAGCTCTTGTTGTCCAGCCGCCGGGAAATCCCCTCGTCCACCAGAATCTCCACGTAGCGTTCTGCCTCGCAGACAAAGATCAGCATGCCGGTGCTGCCGACGGTGTGGTGCAGGTTCTGTTCGAGGAACTGGCGCCGCGCCAGGTTCGATGCACGCCAGTGGCGCACACGGCGCGGGATCAGATGGGTGGTGACTTGCGGCAGACGAAACAGCAGGCACAGGACAATGAACAGCCCCCACTGCACCAGCAACAGGCTGTGCATGGTCAGCCAGCCGGTCAGGTAATGGACGATGCCCGGCACCAGCAGCGCCAACAGGCTGGCCCACAGCAACGGGATGTACGCGTAGTCATCGGCGCGGGCCGCCAGCACGGTCACCAGTTCGGCGTCGGTGTCGCGCTCGACCCGGGCAATCGCCTCGGCGACTTTACGTTGTTCGTGTTCGCTCAGTAATGCCATGTCGAAAAGTGCCTGATCATTATTGTTGTGTGTTCACCAGCCGCCGGACGAACCACCGCCGCCGAAACTGCCCCCGCCGCCGCTGAAGCCCCCGCCTCCACCGCCGCCAAATCCACCACCGCCGAAACCGCCCCCGCCTCCGGAGCCGCCACGGCCGGCGGGAAGGATACCGAGCATCTGGCAGACAAACACGGTCAGGATGAACAACACCACCAGAAAAACAAACAACAGCGGGTGGCGCGAGACAAAATCGCTTTGCGGATCGCCGCTCGACTCGTACACCGTCGAGGGCTCGTCCAGCGGGTTGCCGCCCAGCACCACCAGCATCGCCGCCACGCCGTCACTGATGCCCTTGCTGAAATTGCCGGACTTGAACGCCGGGGTGATCACTTGATGAATGATCACCGAGGTCTGCGCATCGGTCAGCCGATCTTCCAACCCGTAACCGACTTCGATGCGCAGCTTGCGCTCATCACGGGCGACGATCAGCAGCGCGCCGTTGTTCTTGTCTTTCTGGCCGATGCCCCAGTGCCGGCCCAGTTGCACGCCGTAATCCTCGATGGTGGTGCCCTGCAGATCAGGCACCGTGACCACCACCAGTTGCTCGCCGGTAGCTTGCTCGTGAGCCTGCAATTGCTGACTCAACTGGGCGCGCACCGAGGGCTCGATCATCTGCGCCTCGTCCACCACCCGCCCGCTCAGCGCCGGGAACGTCAACTCGGCCCGGGCGCTGACGGCGAACAGCCAGAGCATCAGCACCAGGCCTATCTTCAACACACGCATGGGCAACCTCGAATCAGAACTTCACTTCCGGGGCCTTTTCCGCACCGGGGGTGGTGGCTTCGAAGGTTTCGCGAATCGGCAGATCGCTGTACATCACGCTGTGCCAGAGGCGTCCGGGAAATGTGCGGATCTCGGTGTTGTACTTCTGCACCGCCAGAATGAAATCGCGCCGCGCCACGGCGATCCGGTTTTCCGTGCCTTCGAGCTGCGATTGCAGGGCGAGGAAGTTCTGGTTGGCCTTGAGGTCCGGGTAGCGCTCGGAGACCACCATCAATCGGCTGAGCGCACCGCTCAACTGATCCTGGGCCTGCTGGAACTGCTTGAGCTTTTCCGGGTTGTCGAGGGTGCTGGCATCGACCTGGATCGAAGTTGCCTTGGCCCGCGCCTCGACCACTGCAGTCAGGGTTGCTTCTTCATGCTTGGCATAGCCTCTGACGGTTTCCACCAGATTGGGAATCAGGTCGGCACGGCGCTGGTACTGGTTCTGTACCTGGCCCCAGGCTGCCTTGGCCTGTTCGTCCAGCGTCGGAATATTGTTGATGCCGCACGCGGTCAGCAGCGTAGCCATCACTAACAACGTGGCCACTTGCAAACGCGAACGGTAGGTTGGACTTACATTCATCAGACTGATGCTCCCTGGCGTATTCGTGAAAAGACCGACTGTGAAACCTTCTGCATCGGCGGTTGGGGCATAATCGGCGGCGCCACTGGATTGCAACGGGCCGATGGGCTAAAAAGAGGCCCTGCGCAAACGCTGCCGAAGGTCGGTGGGCGTTTTTGGCTCGGTCATTTTGAGCCTGCACCCGAACAACAATAGTCGCTCCCTAACTTTTGGCTGGCCGGCATTGCATTGCCGCTTGGGCCCTTGAGAAAAATATTCATGAAGAAGCTGTGTTTGCTGGGCCTGTTCGTCAGCCTGGCCAGTCATCAAGTATTGGCCGCCACGACCCCGGTACCCCTGGAAAACAAGGACGCGTTCATCAGCAATCTGATGAAACAAATGACCCTCGATGAAAAGATCGGCCAGTTGCGCCTGATCAGCATCGGCCCGGAAATGCCCCGCGAACTGATCCGCAAAGAGATCGCCGCCGGCAATATCGGCGGTACGTTCAACTCGATCACCCGCCCGGAAAACCGTCCGATGCAGGACGCGGCGATGCGCAGTCGCCTGAAGATTCCGATGTTTTTTGCGTACGACGTGATCCACGGTCACCGTACGATTTTCCCGATTCCGCTGGCCCTGGCATCGAGCTGGGACATGGACGCCATCGGTCGGTCCGGGCGCGTTGCCGCCAAAGAGGCTGCATCTGACAGCCTCGACATCACCTTCGCGCCGATGGTCGACATCTCCCGCGATCCGCGCTGGGGCCGCAGCTCCGAAGGCTTCGGTGAAGACACCTACCTGACCTCGCGCATCGCCAAAGTGATGGTCAAGGCCTACCAGGGCGACACGCCGAGCGCGGCCGACAGCATCATGGCCAGCGTCAAGCACTTCGCCCTGTATGGCGCGGTCGAGGGCGGTCGCGACTACAACGTCGTCGACATGAGCCCGGTGAAGATGTACCAGGACTATCTGCCACCGTACCGCGCGGCGATCGACGCCGGTGCCGGCGGGGTGATGGTGGCGTTGAACTCGATCAACGGCATCCCGGCCACCGCCAATACCTGGCTGATGAACGATCTGCTGCGCAAGGACTGGGGCTTCAAGGGCCTGGCCGTCAGCGACCACGGGGCGATCTTCGAGCTGATCAAGCACGGCGTGGCCGCCGATGGTCGCGAAGCGGCGAAGCTGGCGATCAAGGCCGGCATCGACATGAGCATGAACGACACCCTGTACGGCAAAGAACTGCCGGGGCTGCTCAAGTCCGGCGAGATCGAACAGAAGGACATCGATAACGCGGTGCGCGAAGTGCTCGCCGCCAAGTACGACATGGGCCTGTTCAAGGACCCGTACCTGCGTATCGGCAAGGCCGAGGATGATCCGGCGGACACCTACGCCGACAGTCGTCTGCACCGCGCCGACGCGCGTGACATCGCGCGTCGCAGCCTGGTGCTGCTGAAGAACCAGAACGACACCCTGCCGCTGAAGAAAACCGCGAAAGTCGCACTGGTCGGCCCGCTGGCCAAGGCGCCGATCGACATGATGGGCAGCTGGGCCGCTGCGGGTAAGCCGGCGCAATCGGTCACGCTGTTCGACGGCATGAGCTCGGTGATTGGCGACAAGGCCAACCTGATCTACGCCCGTGGCGCGAACATCACCAGCGACAAGAAAGTGCTGGATTACCTGAACTTCCTCAACTTCGACGCCCCGGAAGTGGTCGATGACCCGCGCCCGGCCAACGTGTTGATCGACGAGGCGGTGAAAGCGGCCAAGGACGCTGACGTGATCGTCGCCGCCGTTGGTGAGTCCCGTGGCATGTCCCACGAATCCTCGAGCCGCACCGACCTGAACATCCCGGAAAATCAGCGCGAGCTGATCCGCGCCCTCAAGGCCACCGGCAAGCCGCTGGTACTGGTGCTGATGAACGGCCGTCCGCTGACCATTCTCGAAGAGAACCAGTCGGCCGATGCGATTCTGGAAACCTGGTTCAGCGGCACCGAGGGCGGCAACGCCATCGCTGATGTGCTGTTCGGCGACTACAACCCGTCGGGCAAACTGCCGGTGACCTTCCCGCGTTCGGTGGGCCAGATCCCGACCTACTACAACCACCTGAGCATTGGCCGGCCGTTCACACCGGGCAAACCGGGCAACTACACCTCGCAGTATTTCGATGACATCACCGGGCCGCTGTTCCCGTTCGGTTACGGCTTGAGCTACACCCAATTCGCCCTGAGCGACATGGCGCTGTCCTCGACCACCCTGAACAAGACCGGCAAGCTCGACGCCAGTGTCACCTTGAAAAACACCGGTCAGCGCGACGGCGAAACCGTGGTGCAGCTGTACATTCAGGACGTCACCGGCTCGATCATCCGCCCGGTGAAAGAACTGAAGAACTTCCAGAAAATCATGCTCAAGGCCGGCGAACAGAAAGTCGTGCACTTCACCATCACCGAGGATGACCTGAAGTTCTACAACGCCCAGCTCAAGTACGCGGCCGAGCCAGGCAAGTTCAACGTGCAGATCGGCCTGGATTCGCAGGATGTGACGCAGCAGAGCTTTGAGTTGCTGTAATTTTTCAGGCAACACATAAACCCTGTGGGAGGGGGCTTGCTCCCGAAGGCGGTGTATCAGCTACCTATATGCTGAATGACGCTCCGCCTTCGGGAGCAAGCCCCCTCCCACATTAGATTTCCGTAATTTTCGAAATTGGCGTTATCCACGCCGATCGAGAATGTTGACCACCACCCGATCCACCCAGCCCCAGATCCTCTGCTTAACCCGCCGCCACAACGGCCGGCGCTGCCACTCCTCCAGACTGACCTGCTGGCTCAGACCGAAATCCTTCTCGAAACTCTGCACCACCGCTGCCGTCAACGACGGGTCCAGCGCCTCCAGATTCGCCTCCAGATTGAAGCGCAGGTTCCAGTGATCGAAGTTGCACGATCCGATACTCACCCACTCGTCCACCAACACCATTTTCAGATGCAGGAAGCACGGCTGGTATTCGAAGATCTGCACCCCGGCCTTGAGCAGGCGCGGGTAGTAGCGATGGCCGGCGTAACGCACCGACGGGTGATCGGTGCGCGGCCCGGTCAGCAGTAACCGGACGTCGACACCGCGAGCAGCAGCCTTGCGCAGCGAACGGCGAATGTTCCAGGTCGGCAGGAAATACGGGGTGGCCATCCAGATGCGTTTTTGCCCACTGTTCAGAGCACGAAACAGCGACTGCAGAATGTCGCGATGCTGGCGCGCGTCGGCGTAGGCCACACGGCCCATGCCCTCGCCCATGTCCGGCACCTTGGGCAAGCGTGGCAGGCCGACATGGGCCGACGGTTTCCAGGCCCGGCGATGGCGGTTGGCGATCCATTGGCGGTCGAACAATATCTGCCAGTCGAGCACCAGCGGGCCGCTGATTTCCACCATCACTTCGTGCCATTCGCTGCTGTCCTGCTCCGGCGTCCAGAATTCATCGGTCGCACCGGTGCCGCCGACGAACGCCAGACGCTGGTCGACCAGCAGCAGTTTGCGGTGATCGCGATAGAAGTTGCCGACCCAGCGCCGCCAGCTCAGGCGATTGTAGAACCGCAACTCGACCCCGGCCTGAATCAGGCGCTGACGCAGGTGCAGGGTAAACGCGAGGCTGCCGTAGTCATCGAACAGGCAGCGCACCCGCACACCGCGCTCGGCGGCCTGCACCAGCGCCTGCACCACGGCTTCGGCACAGGCGCCCGCCTCGACCAGATACAACTCCAGCTCGACCTGTTCCTCGGCGCGGGCAATCTCCACCAGCATGCGCGGGAAGAATTGCGGGCCGTCGATCAACAGCTCGAAGCGGTTGCCGTCACGCCACGGGAACACCGCGCCGCGCATGTCAGCGCGCCGTGAAAATCAGCACCGCACCCACCGGCACCGACAGACTGATGGCCGAAAGACCGGCCAGGTTGCGCAGAGTTTCCAAACCCGGCACCAGGTCGAAATCCTCGGCGTTGATCACCAGCGGCTCCAGCGTCACCACTTGAAAACGTCGGTCATCGAGACGGGTGGCCAGCAACTCCGCCGGGTATTCATGTTGCTTGCCGTGCAGGTTGACGGTCAGCGGCAAGCGTAATTCCAGCTGCGCACCGGGGGCCAGATCGTTGATCGGGCGCAGGTCGATCCGGGTGCTGATGGTCGCTTCGGGAAATTGCTCGATCTGGAACAGCTCCTTGCGCATGCGCTCGTCGCGCAGCGGGATGCCACTGTTGATCGACTCCAGTTCGACTTCAACCTCGGCCCGACCGCTGGGGTCGACCTTGCCGTGCAACACCAGAAAGCGCTGCACTTCGGAAATGTGGGCGTTTTTCGTGCTGACAAACGATAGCCGCGACGACTCGCCATCCAGATACCAGTTGGCCTGCGCCGGCAGCGCGGCGGCGGCCAGCAGCAGACTGGCGAAGGCTTTATAGAGGGAGCGGTTGAACATTGAATACTCGTGGGGGCGATAAACCTGCACGAACCTTAACCGCCCACGCCGTTATTGCAAACTGATCACCGCAAATCCATCGATTGGTGAAAATCCCTGTGGGAGCGGGCTTGCTCGCGAAGGCGGTGAATCAGTCAACACAAATGCTGAATGGCACACCGTATTCGCGAGCAAGCCCGCTCCCACAGGGTTGTTCATTGACTGAAGGATCGAGGATTTCAGGGATTGAGGCGGCAGCCCTGCCGTTCGCTCAACCACTGCGCACGGTTGCTGCGGCCCATGCCGCTGACGGTGATGGTTTTGCTCGCGCTGTCATCGGTAAAGCGGCTGGTCGGCAGCCACTGTTTCACATAGCCGCGGCAATATTCGGCGTCGTTGTTCATCACATAACGACACGAACAATATTCCTTGGCGGTGTACGCGCTGATGATATCGGGGAAGGCCCACAGGTTGTCCCGCTCGAGCCAGATCCAGCAGAGGAGCACGATCAGCACCAGCAGCAGCGCCCGTTTCAACAGCTTCATGGCTGCACCGACTTGAGCACGCGCCTGAGCAGTTCGTTGTGGCGATAGCTGCCGTCGCGATCATCGGCGTAACGCACGATCACCAGTTTCTCGCTGGGGATCACATACAGTGCCTGCCCCCAATGCCCAAGGGCGGCGAAGGTGTCGGGCGGCGCGTCGGGCCACGGCGCGGCGGCAGCATCCACCGGGCGATTGAGCCACCATTGGCCGCCGGGCACCGCTTCGTCCTGATGCGCCTTGTAGCCGGCGAAGGGAGTGCGGTTGAAGGCGACCCAATCCTGGGGCAGCAATTGCCGGTCACCCCAACGTCCATCGCGCTGCATCAACAGGCCAACCCGCGCCAGATCCCGCGCCGTGAGATACGCGTAAGAAGAGGCGACAAACGTGCCGCCGGCATCGGTTTCCCACACGGCATGGCGGATGCCCAGCGGCTCGAACAGCGCCGACCACGGATAGTCGGGATAACGCTGGGGGCCAACCATGGCTTTCAACGCAGCGGCCAACAGATTGCTGTCGCCACTGGAGTAACGGAACGCCTGCCCCGGCGGCGCGTAGGCGTCGTGATCGGCGGTGAACCCTGGCATGTCGCGGTGCCCACGGGTGTAGAGCATCGCTACCACCGAGGATTTCAGCGGCGCGTACTCGTAGTCTTCCTGCCAGTCCAGCCCGGAAGCCCAATGCAGCAGATCCGCCACGCTGATCGCCGGGTGTTTTTCCAGCGCCGGATAAAACGTCGAGACCGGATCATCCAGTTTGAACAGCCCTTCGCCATACGCCACGCCAAGCACCGTGGCCATCAGGCTTTTGCTGATCGACCAGGTCAGGTGCGGGGTCTCGGCACGGGTCGGGCCGGCGTAGCGTTCGTAGATCAACTGACCGTCGCGGATGATCAGCAAGGCGTCGGTGCGGATGCCTTGGCGGGTGGTGTCGTCGCGAGGCGGGAAGGCGTAAGTTTCCAATGCCTCGACCGCTGCGCCGCTGATTTTTGCGCCAGTCGGCCATTGTTCATCGGGCCATTGCCCGGCCTGAACCGTGAAGCTGATCAGCAGCAGAAACAGGGACAGACCTTTGTACATGGTGAGGGCTCTGGGGGAGAACCTGCTGAGGGTAGTCGGGGTTTATGACAGGGGTGTGGTGATTTTGCGGCCGCTTTCGCGAGCAAGCCCGCTCCCACAATTTGATCGCATTCCTGCTGAAGGAACTCGGTCAACCTGTGGGAGCGGGCTTGCTCGCGAAGGGGCCCGTCAGCCCACCGCCAAAGCCTTGGCCAAGCGCTTGGCCCGCGCGCCCGCCGCCAACTGCATCACCGACTGATCACGCTGCCACATCAACGCCCACTCCGGATTACCCTCGGCCAACGCCCGGTCGATCTCGGGTTTGAACGCATCGAACTGCGCAAACAACCCACCCAACAGCACGTGCCCGGCCGGGTTGTTCGGCGGCTGGCGACTCGCTTCCGCACACCCGCCCAGCAACGCCAGCAAGCGCAACAGCAGCGGCTGCGACCAGCCGCTGTCCTGACCGACGCCATACAGCCACGCGGTCATCGCGCTCAGCACGTAAACATCCTCCAGAGTGCGGAACGGCTTCACATAAGCATCCCAGCCGTCCCCCGCGAGCAACTCGCACAAGGCGCCGTCCAGATGCAGACGACCGTGACTGATGTCCGGCATCAGCGGCAGCGCCGGGAGTTTTTCCACGCGCACGCCGGGTTCGCCGGGATAGACCACCGCCAGACTCAGGCGCGGTTTTTCACCGGGCTCTTCACTGCGCGCGGCGATCAATAGCCAATCCGCCGCATCCCCTGCGGTGACGAAATCCTTTTGTCCGTTGAGGCGCAAATCCGTCAGGCGCGTTTGCATGTCCGCCGGGCGCAAGCTGCGCTGTTCGGTCGCACACAACGCGCCAAGACTCGGCGGTGCGCTCGGCCAGAGCATGCGCAATGCCGCCTGATACCCCACCAGAAACGCCAACCCCGGCGTCGCCATCCGCCGCCCTCCGGCCACCGCCAGTTCAAACGGCGTGACGCTGCCCAGTTGATGCAACAACGTGGCGAAACCTTCCGCCAGATCTGCGACGGCGGGCAGGCGTTCACGACTTTCGAGCAGGGTTGGCCAGGGCATAAGAGGCTCCTTGTGGGCTGTCATACAAGCATCACCAAACGTTCATGGCGATGACACCGGGGCTACATAGCCTGACTTTGCACAACATGGCTGCATAAAGAAAGTCGATCGGCTGCAACCCACGACGGGTTCAAGGCCCGTACGGAGATTCCAATGACTCAGATCGCCCGCATCAGCGACACCGGCAATGAACGCCGCCTGCAAGCCGAACGCCTGATCGGCGCCGAGGCCTTGCAGCAAGCCCAGGCCCTGCGCTTCAACGTGTTCAGCGGCGAGTTCAACGCCAAGCTGAAAGGCGCGGAGCTGGGTCTGGACATGGATGACTATGATGTTCACTGCAGCCACATCGGCGTGCGTGACCTGAACACCGGGCGTCTGGTGGCGACTACCCGTCTGCTCGATCACACCGCTGCCAGCAGTCTGGGCCGTTTTTACAGCGAAGAAGAATTCAGCCTGCATGGCCTCGCCCATCTGCAAGGGCCGATCCTCGAAATCGGCCGCACCTGCGTCGACCCGGCCTACCGCAACGGCGGCACCATCGCCGTGCTCTGGGGTGAACTGGCCGAAGTGTTGAATCAGGGCGGCTACAGCTACCTGATGGGTTGCGCGAGCATTCCGATGCAGGACGGCGGCGTGCAGGCCCACGCGATCATGCAGCGTCTGCGCGAACGTTATCTGTGCACCGAACACTTGCGCGCCGAACCGAAGAATCCGCTGCCGTCGCTGGATATCCCGTCGAACGTGATCGCCGAGATGCCGCCGCTGCTCAAGGCCTACATGCGCCTGGGTGCGAAGATCTGCGGCGAGCCGTGCTGGGACGAAGATTTCCAGGTCGCCGACGTGTTCATCCTGCTCAAGCGCGACGAACTCTGCCCGCGCTACGCCAAGCACTTCAAGGCGGCCGTGTGATGAGCCGGTTGCGCGTGTACGCGCGAATCGCGCGGGTGCTGCTGGTGGTGGCGCTGGGCTTGACCATGGCCAGCGTCTTCGGGATGTTCGAACGTCTGGGCCTGGCGCACTCGATGCAACGTCGGCAGCGCTGGTCGCGGTTTTTCATGGCGCGTCTGAGCCATGCCCTGCCCTTTCGCGTAACCGTGCACGGCGAGTTGCCGAAGCAGCCGATGCTGTGGGTCAGCAATCATGTGTCATGGACTGACATTCCGCTGCTGGGCATGCTCACGCCGCTGTCGTTTCTGTCCAAGGCCGAGGTGCGCACCTGGCCGGTGGCCGGTTGGCTGGCGGCGAAGGCCGGTAGTCTGTTCATCCGTCGCGGCTCGGGCGACAGCCAGTTGATCCGCAAACAGATGACCCGTCACCTGCAAACGCAACATCCGCTGCTGATGTTCCCGGAAGGCACCACCACCGATGGCCGTTCGCTGCGCACCTTTCATGGTCGCCTGCTGTCAGCGGCGATTGATTCGGAGGTGATGCTGCAGCCGGTGGCGATCCGTTATCTGCGCGATGGCGAAATCGACACGCTGGCACCGTTCATTGGCGACGATGATTTGCTGTCGCACCTGATGCGTCTGTTCAGCAACGACTGCGGCGATGTCGAGATTCATGTGCTCAAGCCGATTGCCTGCGTGGGTCGCGAGCGTGCAGCACTGGCGTTCGAAGCACAGCAGGCGGTGCAGAAGGCGTTGTTTGGTGAGGTGGCCAAACCTGCCGAACCGCGTCGCGCCGGCGAATTGATCGCCGCCTGAAACACAGATCCCCCCTGTGGGAGCGGGCTTGCTCGCGAAGGCGGTGTGTCATTCACCATTTTTGAAGGATGATCCACCGCATTCGCGAGCAAGCCCGCTCCCACAGGGGTCTACGGTGTTGCCGAGTGTTGTGCAAAATCCTGAAGCTGCGGATAGAACAAGCGGAAATCCTCACTCAGCGGCTCATACAACCGCCGCAACTCCTGCATCGCCCCCGCCAGCTCCTCAGGCCGGGTCAGACGCCGCGAGATGCCACGCAGCACCTGCTCCAACACTTCAAACTCTTGATACGAACCCAGCCAATCATTGGCAACCATGTGCGGGGCGATTTTCGCCAGGCGTTCTGGCAATTGCCGTTCATTCGACAACACCCGGTAAACATCGCGGGTGAAATGTTCCAGCGGCTGATCGGCGTACAGCGTCCAATCGCGCGCCAGGCAATGGTCGAAAAACACATCGAGGACAATCCCGGCATAACGCCGCCGGGTCTCGGAGAAACGTCCGAGGGCGATGTCCACCAAAGGGTGGCGATCGGTGAACACATCGATTCGCCGGTGCAGCTGAATCGCCGCTTCGATCTGCGGAGCAAACTGCCCCTGCAGCCGTCCTTTGACGAAATCGCCATACAGGCTGCCAAGTAATTGCTCGGGGCGCTGGCCCCCGAGGTGTAAATGTGCGAGATAGTTCATGGGCGCAGCTTAGCACTGCACGCTTTCATCGTTACAGCACACATATCGTTATAACCCGATATACCGATTTATGCGGTCGTCAGACCAAATTCATATTGGTATATCGCGAAATACCGATTTAAAGTTCGCCTCATCGCGATATAGCGCTACACATCACGAGCATAAAGCCATGAACCTCGACCTCGACGAAATAATAAAAGCCCTGGCACACCCAGTACGGCGAGACATTCTCATCTGGCTGAAAGACCCCAAAGCCCAGTTTCCTGAGCAGATTCACAACCACGAGTACGGCATCTGCGCCGGGCAGATCGATCAACGCTGCGGCCTGTCGCAGTCGACCGTCTCTGCCCATCTGGCGACCCTGCAACGCGCAGGTCTGATCAGCAGCCAGAAAGCCGGCCAGTGGCACTTCTTCAAACGCAACGAGGACGTGATCCAGGCGTTCCTCGACGCCATCGTCAAAGAGCTCAGCGCTCCCACAAGGAATTGATTCAAATGCCCCTCTCGCTACTCATCCTGGCCTTGAGCGCCTTCGCCATCGGTACCACCGAGTTCGTCATCATGGGCCTGCTGCCCGATGTGGCGGCTGACCTCGGTGTGTCGATCCCGGGCGCCGGCTGGCTGGTGACCGGTTACGCCCTGGGCGTGGCCATCGGCGCGCCGTTCATGGCACTGGCCACCGCCAGACTGCCGCGCAAGGCCGCACTGGTAGCGCTGATGGGCATTTTCATCGTCGGTAACCTGCTGTGCGCCATCGCCAGTGACTACAACGTGCTGATGTTCGCCCGTGTCGTCACCGCGCTGTGCCACGGTGCGTTCTTCGGTATCGGTTCTGTGGTAGCTGCCGGACTTGTAGCGCCGAACAAACGCGCATCCGCCGTGGCGCTGATGTTCACCGGCCTGACCCTGGCCAACGTCCTCGGTGTACCGCTGGGCACGGCACTGGGTCAGGAAGCCGGCTGGCGTTCGACGTTCTGGGCGGTGACCGTGATTGGTGTTGTGGCACTGATCGGTCTGATCCGCTTCCTGCCGGCCAAGCGTGACGAAGAAAAACTCGACATGCGCGCCGAACTCGCCGCCCTGAAAGGCGCCGGCATCTGGCTGTCGTTGAGCATGACCGCGCTGTTCGCCGCGTCGATGTTCACCCTCTTCACCTACGTCGCGCCGCTGCTCGGCGATGTCACCGGCGTCTCGCCCAAAGGCGTGACCTGGACCCTGCTGCTGATCGGCCTCGGTCTGACGGTGGGCAACATCATCGGCGGCAAACTGGCGGACAAGCGTCTCGGCGCGACCCTGATCGGCGTGTTCGTGGCGATGGCGGTGGTCTCCACCGTGTTGAGCTGGACCAGCGTGGCGCTGATCCCGACGGAAATCACTCTGTTCCTCTGGGCCACCGCCTCCTTTGCCGCCGTCCCGGCGCTGCAAGTCAACGTGGTGACCTTCGGCAAGGCCGCACCGAACCTGGTGTCGACCCTGAACATCGGCGCTTTCAACATCGGCAACGCCCTGGGCGCCTGGGTCGGCGGCAGCGTCATCGCCCACGGTTTCGGCCTGACCAGCGTGCCCCTGGCCGCCGCCGCGCTGGCCGTGCTCGCGCTGCTGGTGACCCTGATCACTTTCCGTCAGAACGGCGATGCCGGCCTGGCCCCTGCTACCCACTGATTAACCACTTAACTGACGAGGGTTGTACACATGGCAACTATTTTCGATCCGATCAAACTGGGCGACCTCGAGCTGTCCAACCGCATCATCATGGCCCCGCTGACCCGCTGCCGCGCCGATGAAGGCCGCGTGCCGAACGCACTGATGGCCGAGTACTACGTGCAACGCGCCTCTGCCGGCCTGATCCTGTCCGAAGCCACTTCGGTGACGCCGATGGGCGTTGGCTACCCGGACACCCCGGGCATCTGGTCCAACGATCAGGTGCGCGGCTGGACCAACGTGACCAAAGCCGTGCACGCTGCCGGCGGCAAGATCGTTCTGCAACTGTGGCACGTCGGCCGCATCTCGCACCCGTCGTACCTCAACGGTGAAACTCCGGTCGCGCCGAGCGCCATCCAGCCTAAAGGTCACGTCAGCCTGGTGCGCCCATTGGCCGACTACCCGACTCCACGTGCCCTGGAAACCGCTGAAATCGCCGAGATCGTCGACGCCTACCGCACCGGTGCCGAGAACGCCAAAGCCGCCGGCTTCGACGGCGTGGAAATCCACGGCGCCAACGGCTACCTGCTCGACCAGTTCCTGCAAAGCAGCACCAACCAGCGCACCGACAACTACGGCGGCTCCCTGGAAAATCGTGCACGTCTGCTGCTGGAAGTGACTGACGCGGCGATCGACGTCTGGGGCGCCGGCCGCGTCGGCGTGCACCTGGCGCCACGCGCCGACTCCCATGACATGGGCGACGACAATCTGGCCGAGACCTTCACTTACGTCGCTCGCGAGCTGGGCAAGCGTGGCATCGCCTTCATCTGCTCCCGCGAAAAAGAAGGCGCTGACAGCCTCGGCCCACAGCTGAAAGAAGCCTTCGGCGGCGCGTACATCGCCAACGAACGCTTCACCAAGGACAGCGCCAATGCCTGGCTGGCAGAAGGCAAGGCTGACGCGGTGGCGTTCGGCGTACCGTTCATTGCCAACCCGGACCTGCCGGCACGTCTGAAGGCCGATGCACCGCTGAACGATCCGCGTCCAGAGCTGTTCTACGGCAAGGGCCCGGTCGGTTACATCGACTACCCGACGCTGTAAACCTTATTCAGGACGCGACAGAAATACAAAAGCCCCCGACTTGTGAAAGTCGGGGGCTTTTTCTTGGGTTTTGCCCCGCAATCGCTGAAGCTCCATTGTGGGAGCGGGCTTGCTCGCGAAAGCGGTATAACCGTCGGCAGATGTATTGAATGTTCAGACGCCTTCGCGAGCAAGCCCGCTCCCACAAGGTGATGCTGTCATTATTGGCGACAGCTAACATTCGTTCACAGCGAAGACACAAAATCCCTACAAAATCCGTAGCTCGCTACGTTTAAACTCGCGGTTCGGGTCTATATAAAAGCAGGCCGATTGACATAACCTGTGCCAATTACGCATTTTGTTTCATTTGCGCAGGCTGGGGCTCAGGCGCAGCATGTCCAGCCCTGTATCGACCCAGCGCTCGGCTTCGGCATGCAATTGAAAGCTGTCCGGCGCCAATAGCCATCCATACAGGAGGCCATCGATATACGCATGAATGCTGATGGCCGCCCGGGCAGTGTCGAGATCTTCCGGCAACTGGCCGCGATTTACCGCATTACGCAAGGTCAGGCCGATGCGCAGGTTGCAATCGAGACTGGCCGTGCGGCGCTGCTGGCGCAGATCGCACATTTCATCGGTGAATTCGCACTTATGAAAAAGAATCTCGTTGATGCGACGGGTCTTCGGATCCAGGGCTACCTGATGGAACAGATGGATCAACAGCTTGCGCATGCACCCCAGCGGGTCGAGTTCGTCCTCGCTCTCGCTGGCCTTCGCCAATTCATCCAGCGGTTCATGCAGGCTGTCGAGCATCGCCTGCACCAGATCCGCCTTGTTGCTGAAATGCCAGTAGATGGCACCGCGCGTGACGCCAGCCAGCGTTGCGATATCCGCCAGGGTCGTGCGGGCCACGCCTCTTTCATAAAACGCTTTCTCGGCCGCTTCGAGAATCTGGCTGCGCGTTTCCTGAGCTTCCTCTTTGGTACGACGGACCATGGCAGTAAAACCTCAAACAGGATGTTTCAGGGATGGCTGAATATCCGCTGAATAAAGAGGGGGCCGATCTCTCACGAATCAGCTCCCCAGCCTACAATTTCAAACCTTGCGACGACTTTTGTAACAGGGTGGGTACGACGCCAAGGTGTTTACAAACAACCATGAACGTAAGTATATTCCTTAGCAAGCTACTTATCCACTCGACCCGATTTTTTTACCCTTCCACACTTCTTGTGCGCACTGTGCGCGCCTGACCCGAGGATCTTCATGCAATTCAAGCCAGCTGTTACCGCTCTGGTCACTGCCGTCGCCCTGGCATCGCTGCTCAGCGGATGTAAAAAGGAAGAAGCGGCCCCAGCCGCTCCGCCTCCTCAGGTCGGCGTCGTCACCCTGCAACCACAAGCCTTTACACTCACGTCCGAACTGCCGGGCCGCACCAGTGCGTACCGCATCGCTGAAGTTCGACCACAGGTCAACGGCATCATTCTCAAGCGTTTGTTCAAGGAAGGCAGCGACGTCAAGGCCGGTCAGCAGCTGTATCAGATCGACCCGGCCGTCTATGAAGCCACCCTGAAAAGCGCCGAAGCCAACCTGCGATCGACCAAGTCGATCTCCGACCGCTACAAGCAACTGGTTGACGAGCAGGCCGTAAGCCGCCAGGAATACGACACTGCCGTGTCCAACCGCATGGAGTCGGAAGCCTCGCTGCAGAGCGCGCAGATCAACCTGCGTTACACCAAGGTCTACGCACCGCTCTCCGGGCGTATCGGCCGTTCTTCGGTGACTGAAGGTGCACTGGTCAACAACGGTCAGGCTGACGCGATGGCGACGATCCAGCAACTGGACCCGATCTACGTCGATGTCACCCAGTCCTCGGTTGAACTGCTGGAACTGCGCCGCGAGTTGGAAAGCGGTCGCCTGCAGAAGGTCGGCGACAACTCGGCAGCGGTCAAACTGACCCTCGAAGACGGCAGCCAGTACAAGCTCGACGGTAAGCTGGAATTCTCCGAAGTGTCGGTTGATCCGACTACCGGCTCCGTGACCTTGCGCGCCGTGTTCCCGAACCCGGATCACACCCTGCTGCCTGGCATGTTCGTACGCGCTCAGTTGCAGGCCGGGGTCAACGCTGCCGCCATTCTGGCGCCGCAGCAAGGCGTGACCCGCGATCTTAAAGGCACCCCGACCGCACTGGTTGTCGGCCCGGACAACAAGGTTGAACTGCGTCAGCTCAAGGCCAGTCGCACCGTCGGCAGCCAGTGGCTGATCGAGGATGGCCTGAAAGCCGGCGATCGCCTGATCACCGAAGGCCTGCAATATGTTCGACCAGGTGTTCAGGTCAACCCGACTGAAGCGACCAACGTAGCCAAGAACCCGGCCCCCGCTCAGGCAGCTGACAAAGCCGCTGGCGGCAAAGGGGAGTAACTCATGTCGAAATTTTTTATCGACCGTCCGATTTTCGCCTGGGTAATTGCCCTGGTGATCATGTTGGTCGGGGCACTATCGATCCTGAAATTGCCGATCAACCAGTACCCGAGCATTGCGCCTCCGGCCATCGCGATCTCCGTGACCTACCCGGGTGCTTCGGCACAAACCGTGCAGGACACCGTGGTCCAGGTGATCGAGCAGCAGCTCAACGGTATCGACAACCTGCGTTATGTGTCCTCGGAAAGTAACTCCGACGGCAGCATGACCATCACCGCGACCTTCGAGCAAGGCACCAACTCCGACACCGCGCAGGTTCAGGTTCAGAACAAGCTGAACCTGGCCACCCTGCTGCTGCCGCAGGAAGTGCAGCAACAGGGTATCCGCGTGACCAAGGCAGTGAAGAACTTCCTGCTGGTGATCGGCGTGGTGTCGCGTGACGGCAGCATGTCCAAGGACGACCTGTCCAACTACATCGTGTCGAACATGCAGGACCCGATCTCGCGGACTGCCGGTGTCGGTGACTTCCAGGTCTTCGGTGCCCAGTACGCGATGCGCATCTGGCTCGACCCGGCCAAGCTGAACAAGTACAACCTGACCCCGGCCGATGTCAGCACCGCGATTTCGGCGCAGAACGTCCAGGTGTCGTCCGGTCAGCTCGGTGGTTTGCCGGCGCTGCCTGGCCAGCAACTGAACGCCACGATCATCGGCAAAACGCGTCTGCAGACTGCCGAGCAGTTCAAGGCGATTCTGCTGAAG
Source organism: Pseudomonas sp. RSB 5.4 (assembly GCF_037126175.1). Taxonomy (NCBI): domain Bacteria; kingdom Pseudomonadati; phylum Pseudomonadota; class Gammaproteobacteria; order Pseudomonadales; family Pseudomonadaceae; genus Pseudomonas; species Pseudomonas sp. RSB 5.4. The sequence continues at coordinate 6,055,890 of NZ_CP146986.1, read as the reverse complement.
GTCAACCAGGACGGCTCGCAAGTACACATCGGTGATGTTGCCGACGTCGGCCTGGGCGGTGAAAACTCGACCATCTCGGCCCAGTTCAACGGCAAGCCTTCTTCCGGTCTGGCGGTAAAACTGGCCAACGGCGCCAACGCCCTCGACACCGCCAAAGCCCTGCGTAAAACGATCGACGAGCTCAGCCCGTTCTTCCCGCAAGGCATGGAAGTGGTGTTCCCGTACGACACCACTCCGGTGGTGACCGAGTCGATCAAGGGTGTGGTTGAAACTCTGGTCGAAGCGATCGTGCTGGTGTTCCTGGTGATGTTCCTGTTCCTGCAGAACTTCCGCGCCACCGTCATCACCACGATGACCGTGCCGGTGGTATTGCTCGGTACGTTCGGCATCCTCGCGGCGTTCGGTTTCAGCATCAACACCCTGACCATGTTCGGTATGGTGCTGGCCATCGGCTTGCTGGTGGACGACGCCATCGTCGTGGTGGAAAACGTCGAGCGGGTGATGAGCGAAGAAGGCTTGTCACCGAAGGAAGCGACCAAGAAGTCCATGGGCCAGATCCAGGGCGCTCTGGTCGGTATTGCCCTGGTTCTGTCGGCGGTACTGTTGCCGATGGCGTTCTTCAGCGGCTCCACCGGTGTGATCTACAAGCAGTTCTCGATCACCATCGTTTCGGCCATGGCCCTGTCGGTGATGGTGGCGCTGATCTTCACCCCGGCGCTGTGCGCCACCATGCTCAAGGCGATTCCGAAAGGCGAGCACGGCACACCGAAAAAAGGCTTCTTCGGCTGGTTCAACCGCAGCTTCGACCGTGGCGTGAAAAGCTACGAGCGCGGTGTCGGCAACATGCTGTCGCGCAAAGCGCCGTACCTGCTGGCCTACGTCCTGATCGTGGTCGGCATGATCTGGCTGTTCACCCGCATTCCGACCGCGTTCCTCCCGGAAGAAGACCAGGGCGTACTGTTCGCCCAGGTGCAGACCCCGGCCGGTTCCAGTGCCGAACGTACGCAAGTCGTGATCGACGAAATGCGCTCCTACCTGCTGGAAAAAGAGTCCGGTGCGGTGTCCTCGGTGTTCACCGTGAACGGCTTCAACTTCGCCGGTCGTGGTCAGAGCTCGGGGCTGGCGTTCATCATGCTCAAGCCGTGGCACGAGCGTGATGCGAGCAACAGCGTGTTCGCCCTGGCCCAGCGCGCCCAGCAGCACTTCTTCAGCTTCCGTGACGCGATGGTGTTTGCCTTCGCTCCGCCGGCAGTACTGGAGCTGGGTAACGCCACCGGTTTCGACGTGTTCCTGCAGGATCGCGCCGGTATCGGTCACGAAAAACTGATGGAAGCGCGTAACCAGTTCCTCGGCATGGCCGCGCAGAGCAAGGTGCTTTACCAGGTCCGTCCGAACGGTCTGAACGACGAGCCGCAATACCACCTGGAAATCGACGATGCGAAGGCTCGCGCCCTGGGCGTGAGCATTACCGACATCAACAGCACCCTGTCGATTTCCTTCGGTAGTAGCTACGTCAACGACTTCATCGACCGCGGTCGTGTGAAGAAGGTGTACGTGCAAGGCCAGGCCGGTTCGCGCATGAGCCCTGAAGACCTGAAGAAGTGGTACGTGCGCAACAGCGCCGGGACCATGGTGCCGTTCTCCGCGTTCGCCAAGGGCGAGTGGATCTACGGTTCGCCGAAACTGGCGCGTTACAACGGTGTGGAAGCGATGGAGATCCTCGGTTCTCCGGCGCCGGGTTACTCCACCGGTGAAGCGATGGCCGAAGTCGAAGCGATTGCCAAGAAGCTGCCGGCCGGTGTCGGTATCTCCTGGACGGGTCTGTCCTACGAGGAACGTCTGTCCGGTTCGCAGGCGCCAGCGCTGTACGCCCTGTCGCTGCTGATGGTGTTCCTGTGTCTGGCGGCACTGTATGAAAGCTGGTCGATTCCGATCGCGGTCATGCTCGTGGTACCGCTGGGGATCATCGGTGCGCTGATGGCCACCAGCCTGCGCGGTCTGTCCAACGACGTGTACTTCCAGGTGGGCCTGTTGACGACCATCGGTCTGGCAGCTAAAAACGCCATTCTGATCGTCGAATTCGCCAAGGAGCTGCATGAACAAGGGCGCAGTCTGCGCGATGCGGCGATCGAAGCCTGCCGCATGCGTCTGCGACCGATCATCATGACCTCGCTGGCATTCGTCCTCGGTGTAGTACCGTTGGCGATCTCCACCGGCGCCGGCTCGGGCAGTCAACACGCAATCGGTACAGGTGTGATTGGCGGTATGCTCACGGCCACGATCCTGGCAATTTTCTGGGTCCCCCTGTTCTTCGTCACCGTGTCGTCCATGGGCCAGCGCAAAAATGCGGACCAGGATGACACCACAGAAACTCCTAAAGAGGCTGGCCAATGAGCAAGTCGCTACTCTCCATCGCGGTCGCAGCCTTCGTGCTGAGCGGTTGCTCGCTGATTCCTGATTATCAGCGACCAGAAGCACCGGTTGCGAACCAGTTCCCGCAGGGCCCGGCGTACTCGCCGGCCCAGGCACCGGCGCAAGCCGCTGCCGAGCAAGGCTGGAAGCAGTTTTTCCATGATCCTGCCCTGCAACAGCTGATCCAGGTCTCGCTGGAAAACAACCGCGACCTGCGCGTCGCGGCGCTGAACATCGACGCCTACGCCGCTCAGTACCGCATCCAGCGGGCCGATCTGTTCCCGGCGGTTTCGGCGAACGCCACCGGCAGCCGCCAGCGCGTTCCGGCACGGGCTTCGCAGACCGGTGAAGCGGGCATCACCAGCTCCTACTCCGCCACCGTCGGCATCAGCGCCTACGAACTCGACCTGTTCGGTCGGGTGCGCAGCCTGAGCGAACAAGCGCTGCAACAATACTTCGCCACTGAAGAAGCGCGTCGCAGCACCCAGATCAGCCTGGTGGCCAGTGTGGCCAACGCCTACCTGACCTGGCAGGCCGACAAGGAACTGCTCAAGCTGACGCAGGACACCCTCGGTGCCTTCGAAGAAAGCTACAAGCTGACCAGCCGCAGCAACGAAGTCGGTGTCGCCTCGGCGCTGGACCTGGCGCAGTCGCGTACCTCGGTGGAAAACGCCCGGGCGCAACTGGCCAAGTACACCCGTCAAGTGGCTCAGGACGAAAACAGCCTGACCCTGCTGCTCGGCACCGGTATCCCGGCCAACCTGCAAGCGGCCAAACCGCTGTCGGATGACCTGCTCAGCGACGTACCGGCCGGCCTGCCTTCGGACCTGCTGCAACGTCGTCCGGACATCCTGCAAGCCGAGTACAACCTGAAAGCGGCCAACGCCAACATCGGCGCGGCCCGTGCGGCGTTCTTCCCGAGCATCAGCCTGACGGCCAACGCCGGTACGCTGAGCCCGGACCTGTCCGGCCTGTTCAAGGGTGGTTCGGGTACCTGGCTGTTCTCGCCGCAGATCAATCTGCCGATCTTCAACGCCGGCAGCCTGCGCGCCAGCCTCGACGCGGCGAAGATCCAGAAAGACATCGACGTGGCGAACTACGAGAAGTCGATTCAGACCGCCTTCCAGGAAGTCGCCGACGGCCTGGCCGCCCGCCAGACCTACACCGAGCAGTTGCAAGCGCAACGTGACTTCGTCGCGGCCAACCAGGATTACTATCGCCTGGCCGAGCGTCGTTACCGCATCGGTGTCGACAGCAACCTGACCTTCCTCGACGCCCAGCGTCAGTTGTTCAGCGCGCAACAGGCACTGATCACCGACCGCCTCGCGCAGCTGACCAGTGCGGTCAACCTGTACAAGGCGCTGGGTGGTGGCTGGAATGCGCAGACCGCGCAGAACGAACCGCTGAAAGAAGAAGCACCGAAGATGAAGCTGTTCTGATCATCCGGTGAACACAGGGAGCCCGCCACTTGGCGGGCTTTTTGTTGCCTGCCAGAAAGATTGTGGCGTCTGAACCGGCCTCTTCGCGAGCAAGCCCGCTCCCACTTTTGGAATGCATTCCCCTGTGGGAGCGGGCTTGCTCGCGAAGAGGCCCTGATAGACGCCAAAAAAACCCGACTCAATCTTGCGTTCGATAATCGCCCAAAACCCGCTTTCCCCGATTGAATCCCGCCCATCGCGCCCCGCACCATTCGTCCCACAAAACCAATAACAACAGGTTCGACACCATGCTCCCGCGCCCTGCCCCGCCCGGCTGATCACCGCCGCTGCATCCCAGATTCTGCAAGCTCTTGCCTGCCCCGAAAGTGGCGGCAACAGACCCGTTCGACCCAAAAAAAATAACAAGAGACCCTGCGATGACTCATCCAACTGCGCCGTACGCCCTCCCCGGCCTGATCGCCCTGGCACTGACCGGCGCCGCCCTGCCTGTCGCAGCCGAAGAAGCCGGATTTGTCGAAGGCGCCAGCGCCAACCTGAACCTGCGCAACTTCTACATCAACCGCAACTTCACCAACCCGACCAAGGCTCAGGGCAAGGCTGAAGAGTGGACGCAGAGCTTCATCCTCGACGCCAAATCCGGCTTCACCCAAGGCACCGTCGGCTTCGGCATGGACGTGCTGGGCCTGTATTCGGTGAAGCTCGACGGCGGCAAGGGCACCGGCGGCACGCAATTGCTGCCACTGGATCACGACGGGCGCCCGGCGGACAATTTCGGCCGTACCAACGTCGCGTTCAAGGCCAAGCTGTCGCAGACCGAAATCAAGGTCGGCGAATGGATGCCGGTGCTGCCGATCCTGCGTTCGGACGACGGCCGTTCGCTGCCGCAAACCTTCCGTGGCGGGCAGATCACCTCGAAGGAGATCAACGGTCTGACCCTGTACGGCGGCCAGTTCCGCGCCAACAGTCCGCGCGACGACAGCAGCATGAGCGACATGTCGATGTTCGGTAAGCCGGCGTTCACCTCGGACCGCTTCAACTTTCAGGGTGGTGAATACGTTTTCAACGAAAAGCGCACGCAGATCGGCCTGTGGAACGCCGAACTCAAGGACATCTACAGCCAGCAATACGTCAACCTGACTCACAGCCAGCCACTGGGCGACTGGACCCTGGGCGCCAACCTCGGCTTCTTCTATGGCAAGGATGACGGCAGCGCCCGCGCCGGCGAACTCGACAACAAAACCTGGTCTGGGATGTTCTCGGCCCGCTACGGCGGCAACACCTTCTACGTCGGCCTGCAGAAACTCACCGGCGACAGCGCCTGGATGCGCGTCAACGGCACCAGCGGCGGCACCCTGGCCAACGACAGCTACAACTCCAGCTACGACAACGCTCAGGAGCGATCCTGGCAGGTGCGCCACGACTACAATTTTGCCGCCCTGGGCATCCCCGGCCTGACCTTGATGAACCGCTACATCAGCGGCGACAACGTGCACACCGGAACCATCACCGATGGCAAGGAATGGGGCCGGGAATCGGAGCTGGGCTACACCGTGCAGAGCGGCGCCTTGCGCGACCTGAACGTGCGCTGGCGCAACTCGACCATGCGCCGCGACTTCAGCAACAACGAGTTCGACGAAAACCGCCTGATCATCAGCTATCCGATCAGCTTGCTGTAAACACCAAGTCCCTGTGGGAGCGGGCTTGCTCGCGAAAGCGGTTTATCAATCACTTCAATGCTGCCTGACCCTCCGCCTTCGCGAGCAAGCCCGCGCCCACAGGGGTGTTGTGCCATCCGTCAGGATCTGTAGCGCTTCGCAAAGCCTCGGGTAGAGTAGGAAACACCTGAAGGACTCAGGCGCCACACCCTCCCCGCTTCCGCTCTCCAAAGTTGTTGGTCCTCAAGATTTGGCCAGGTTGTCATCGGAAGACACTGCTGATCATCGGAGGACCACCTCATGATCAACCCACTCAACGCAGCCCCCGACTGGGACGCCAAGGCGTACCAGCAGTTTTCCCGTCAACGCCAGCGCCCGGTCAACGAATTGCTCGATCGCGTCGAACTGGATAACCCCAAACACATTTACGACCTGGGCTGCGGCACCGGCATTGCCACGCAGCTGCTGGCCGAGCGCTGGCCGCGTGCGCAGTTGCTGGGTGTCGACAGTTCGCGGCAGATGCTGGATCAGGCCCGATGTCTGTCGATCAACGCCCGCTGGCAAGAGTGCGACCTGCTCGAATGGCAACCCAGACAACCCGCCGACCTGCTGCTCGCCGCAGCGGTGCTGCATTTCATTGGCGATCATCAACAACTGCTGCCGCGCCTGCTCGGGCATCTGAACCCCGGCGGCTGTCTGGCGGCGCACATGCCGGACTGGCGCGATGCCTTGTGGTATCGACTGATGCTCGACACCCTGGAAGACGCCGGCCCGGGCCATACCCCTATCGGCACACCGCAACTGCGCCAGCACATGGCGGCGCGACCGCTATTGTCGCTGGAAGATTACTACCGCTTGCTGGCGCCGCTGACCACGTCACTGGACATCTGGGAAACCGAGCAATTGCAGGTGGTCGGCGGCAAGTCGCCGATCTACGACTGGGTGAAGGTCTCGGCGCTACGGCCGGTGATGCAGGCGCTGACGCCACAGGAACAGGCGCGGTTTATCTACCACTATCTGATGCGGGTGCATAAGCATTATCCGCCGGAGAAAAACGGGCAGACGCTGTTTCCGTTCAAGCGGATTTTCATTGTCGCCAGGGTCTGAGTGCCTGTGCTGATTAATGCATCACGGCTTCTGTCGCTTTCGCGAGCAAGCCCGCTCCCACAGGGGAAATGCATTCCAAATGTGGGAGCGGGCTTGCTCGCGAAGGCGTCAGTTCAGGCCCCTCACTCCCGGGATTCAACCCCCAGCTCATCCCACACCGACTCCGCCAGATGGAACGTGGCATTCGCCGCCGGGATCCCGCAATAGATCGCACTCTGCATGATCACTTCCTTGATCTCACCCCGGCTCACGCCGTTGTTCGCCGCCGCACGCAAATGCAGTTTCAGCTCGGCCTCGCGGTTCATCCCGATCAGCATGGCGATGGTGATCAGGCTGCGCGTGTGCCGTGGCAGGCCCGGGCGGGTCCAGATGTCGCCCCAGGCGTGACGGGTGATCATCTCCTGGAATTCCGAGTTGAACTCGGTCAGCGCATTCAGGCTGCGATCGACATGGGCATCGCCCAATACCGCGCGGCGTACTTGCAAGCCTTCGTCGTAACGTTGTTTCTCGTCCACAAATCTTCCCTCACTGAGCGTTCAGAAACGCCAACACCCGATCACTGAAAGCGGCACCGGCCTGCACGTTGGACAGGTGCGCGGCATAGAACTCGGCGTACTCGGCGCCGCGCACATGCTCCTGAATGAAATGCCCGCCGGACGGTGGCGTCACCGCATCTTCGGTACCCGCGATCACCAGCAGCGGCAGGTTGATCGACGCCAGTTGCTCACGGAAATCGGCATCGCGTACCGCCGCGCAATTGGCCGCATAACCTTCAGGTGACGTCGCCGCGAGCATGTCGGTGATCTTCTTCGCCGCGGCCGGATTGGCCGTGGAAAACTCCGGGGTAAACCAACGGGCAATCGACGCATCACGCAGTGCGACCATCGCTGCCGGGCCATCACGCAACACGGTTTCGATGCGCGGATTCCACACCGACGGGTCGCCGATCTTCGCGGCGGTGTTGCACACAATCAGTTTGTGCAGACGATGACCGGCATTGATCCCCAGCCACTGGCCGATCAACCCGCCCATCGACAATCCGCAGAAATGCGCACGCTCGATGTGCAGCGCATCCAGCAGACCCAGCACGTCGCGACCCAGTTGCTCGATGCTGTACGGCCCCGGCGTCACCAGCGACTGGCCGTGTCCGCGCGTGTCGAAACGCAGCACCCGGAAGTGCTCGGTGAACGCCGGTATCTGCGCGTCCCACATGTGCAGGTCGGTGCCCAGCGAGTTGGACAGCACCAGCACCGGCGCATCGACCGGCCCATCCAATTGATAGTGCAGTTCGCCATCGGCGAGTTGAACGAAAGCCACAGCCCTCTCCTTTCAGACAGACAATGCGTTGTGTTCGGCCACCGCGCGCTCGACCCAGGCTTGCGCCTGGCCGAGGTAATGCGCAGGGTCGAGCAGATGATCGAGTTCGGTGCTGCTCAGTTCGGCAGTCACTTGCGGCTCGTCGCCGAGTACCGCACGCAGGTGGCGCTGTTCGGCCACCGCGCGTTTGCAGCATTGTTCGAGCAAATGGTGCGCGGTGTCGCGTCCGACCCGCTGCGCGAGGACGATGCTCACCGCTTCGGCCAGCACCAGGCCTTGGGTCAATTGGAGATTGCGCGCCATGCGTTCGGCGTCGACTTCCAGACCATCGGCCAGCAGGCGCGCCTGTTGCAACGCACCGGACACCAGGCAGCAGATGTCCGGCAGGGTTTCCCATTCGGCATGCCACAGACCGAGGCTGCGCTCGTGTTCCTGCGGCATGGCGCTGAACAGCGTCGAGACCAGCCCCGGCACCCGCGTCGCGGCACCGATCAACACTGCCGCGCCGACCGGATTGCGCTTGTGCGGCATGGTCGACGAACCGCCCTTGCCCGGCGCCGACGGCTCGAACACTTCCGCCGCTTCGGTCTGCATCAACAGACTCACATCGCGCCCGAGTTTGCCGAGGCTGCCGGCGATCAAACCGAGTACCGCGCCGAACTCGACGATGCGATCACGCTGGGTGTGCCACGGTTGCTCGGGCAGTGTCAGTCGCAGTTCTTCCGCCAAGGCCTGAGCGATCGGTAATGCTTGCCCGCCGAGCGCCGCGAGGGTGCCGGAGGCTCCGCCGAATTGCAGCACCAGCAGCCGTGGCTTGAGTTCACGCAGACGCTGGCGACTGCGGGTCACCGCGCCGAGCCAACCGGCAATCTTCATCCCGAGCGTGACGGGCGTGGCGTGCTGCAGCCAGGTGCGCCCGGCCAGTGGCGTCGCCGCATGACGTTGGGCTTGGGCGGCGAGCGAATCGGCGAGCGCTGCCAGATCGCTTTCAATCAGCTCCAGCGCCTGACGCAGTTGCAGCACCAGCCCGGAATCCATCACATCCTGACTGGTCGCCCCCAGATGCACATAACGCTCGGCCTCGGCACTGCTCGCGGCGATCTGCTTGCCCAACGCCTTGACCAGTGGAATCGCCGAGTTACCGGCCGTGGCAATCGCCTCGCCCAGCGCCGCGAAGTCATACAGACCGGCGTTGCAGGCGGCGGCAATCGGCTCGACAGCGGACGCCGGAATCACCCCGACCCGCGCTTCGGCCCGGGCCAGCGCCGCTTCGAAATCGAGCATCGCCTGCACTCGGCCCTGATCGCAGAACACGTCGCGCATATCGCGGGCAGTGAAGTAGGCATCGAACAATTGATTGCCCGGTCGCTGAGTCATAAACAGTCCTTCGGCGCGGGCCATCGCGGCCCGCGCTCATCGGTTTACAGATCGTGATGCAAGTACGCCGCCTGTTTCGGCAGGCGCAGGCTGAACAGGAACGCCACCGCCATCATCACCGTGACGTACCAGTAGAAGGCGTTTTCCATGCCCCCGGCCTTCAGGCTCAGGGCCACGTATTCAGCCGAGCCGCCGAAGATCGCGTTGGCCACCGCGTAGGCCAGACCGACGCCGAGGGCGCGGACTTCCGGCGGGAACATTTCGGCTTTCACCAGGCCGCTGATCGAGGTGTAGAAACTGACAATCGCCAGCGCCACGGTAATCAGCACAAAGGCCAGCACCGGGCTGCTGATGCTTTTCAGGCTCAACAGAATCGGTACGGTAAACAGCGTGCCGAGCGCGCCGAACCAGAGCATCGAATTACGTCGGCCGATCTTGTCGGCGAGCATGCCGAACAGCGGCTGCATGCACATATACAGGAACAGCGCGCCGGTCATGATGTAGCTGGCGGTCTTCGCGTGCATGCCGGCGGTGTTCACCAGGTATTTCTGCATATAGGTGGTGAAGGTGTAGAAAATCAGCGAGCCACCGGCGGTGTAACCGAGCACGGTGATGAACGCGGCTTTGTGATCACGGAACAGTGCGCGGATGCTGCCGGCGTCCTTGTTCTCGCGCATTTCCTTGCTGGCGGTTTCTTTCAGCGAACGCCGCAGGAACAGCGAGATCACCGCCGCCACCGCACCGACCACAAACGGAATCCGCCAGCCGTAGGCACGCAGTTCGTCTTCGCTGAGGAACTGCTGCAGGATCACCACCAGCAACACCGCCAGCAGTTGTCCGCCGATCAGCGTCACGTACTGGAACGAAGCGAAAAAGCCGCGCTGGCCCTTGAGCGCGACTTCACTCATGTAGGTCGCGGTGGTGCCGTATTCGCCACCCACCGACAAACCTTGCAGCAGACGCGCGAACAGCAACAGCAGCGGTGCCCACACGCCGATGCTGGCATAGGTCGGCAGACAGGCGATGAGCAGCGAGCCGAAGCACATCATCAGCACCGAAATCATCATCGAAGTCTTGCGGCCCTTCTTGTCCGCCAGCCGCCCGAAAATCCAGCCGCCAATCGGGCGCATCAGGAAACCGGCGGCGAATACGCCGGCGGTGTTGACCAGTTGCACCGTGGGGTTGTCGGAGGGGAAAAACGCCGGGGCGAAATAGATCGCGCAGAAGGCATAGACATAGAAGTCGAACCATTCGACCAGATTGCCGGACGAGGCACCGACAATAGCGAAGATGCGCTTGCTGCGCTCTTCGCCGGTGTAATGAGCGGTGGTAGTTGTCATTGTTTTTACTCTGAGGGGACAGGTGAGAGTCTAGACACACTTCGCAACAGTCCCGTTCCACATCGAATCAGCCATACAGTTTCCCTGTGGGAGCGGGCTTGTTCGCGAAGAGGGCGTGTCAGGCAATATTAATGTTGACTGACCCACCGCCTTCGCGAGCAAGCCCGCTCCCACATGTGATGTGTGTTGCCCCTTCAATAATCGAAAAACACCGTCTCCGCCTCAGTGCCCTGCAAAATCACATTCCACTGATAAACACCCGCCGCATCCGGCTTCGCCAGCAACGTCCCGCGGCGCTCAGCCGGCACACATTCCAGCAGCGGATCATTGACGTTCGCCGGATCGCCTTCGAAGTAAATGCGTGTCAGCAAGTGTTTGACCAGGCCGCGGGCAAACACCAGCACCACCAGGTGCGGGGCCTGGGTCGAGCCCTTCAGGCCTTCGACCGTGCCCGGTTTGATCGTGGTGAAACGGAAGCGCCCTTCGGCGTCCACCGGCACCCGGCCGAAACCTTCGAAGTGCGGGTCCAGCGGTTTGTCCTGCTCGTCTTCCGGGTGCGCGTATTTGCCGGCGGCGTTGGCCTGCCAGACTTCGAGCATCGCGTCGTTGACCACATCGCCGTTGCCGTCAACGACTTGTCCAGTGATCGCCACGCGCTCGCCGAGGGTTTGTTCGACCGCGAGGTTTTCGCGGTTCAGCCAGGTCAGGCCGATGTGGTAGTATGGCCCGACGGTGTGGGACGTGGTGGCAGTCAGCGTCATCTTATTTCTCCATCGGCGTGGCGTCGCGGCCGCGCAAGACGATGTCCCAGCGATAGCCGAGGGCGTAGGACGGAATGGTTTTTTCCAGATCGAAAGCGGCGATCAGACGTTCCTTCGCGGAGGTGTCCGGCACGCAGTTGTAGATCGGGTCGTAGGCCAGCAGCGGGTCGCCGGGGAAATACATCTGCGTCACCAGACGGGTGAGGATGCTCGGCCCGAACAGCGAGAAATGGATGTGCGCCGGGCGCCACGCATTATGGTGGTTGCCCCACGGATAGGCGCCTGGCTTGATGGTCTGGAACTGATACCAGCCGTCGGCGTCGGTCACAGTGCGGCCGGTGCCGGTGAAGTTCGGGTCCAGCGGCGCGTCGTGCAGGTCACGCTTGTGGTTGTAGCGACCGGCGGCGTTGGCCTGCCAGATCTCCACCAGAATCCCCGGCACCGGCAAACCGTTTTCGTCGAGCACACGGCCGTGAATGATGATGCGCTCGCCCAACGGCTCGCCGTCGTGCTGGGCGGTCAGGTCGTTGTCCTTGTCGGCGACGCGTTCGGCACCGATGGTCGGGCCGGTGATCTCCGACAACGAATGCGGCAGAAACACCAATGGCTTGGACGGCGAGCGCAGGTTGGTGGATTGATACGTCGGGTGCAGGTACTCAGGCTGGGTGCCTTCCTGCGGACGACGGTAGCCAGGCTTGTCAGTCATTTCGCTTTCCTCAGTTCTTATCAGTCGACGCGCTGCGTCAGACGCGTTCGATGGCCAGGGCCAGACCCTGCCCGACGCCAACGCACATGGTCGCCAGACCTTTCTTGCCGCCGGTCTTTTCCAACTGATGCAACGCGGTCAGCACCAGTCGCGCGCCGCTCATGCCCAACGGGTGACCCAAGGCAATCGCGCCACCGTTCGGGTTGACCTGCGACGCATCGTCGGCCAGACCCAGTTCCCGCAGCACCGCCAGGCCCTGGCTGGCGAAGGCTTCGTTGAGTTCGATCACGTCGAAATCGCTGACCGCCACCCCGAGACGCTCGATCAGTTTGCGCACCGCTGGCACCGGGCCGATGCCCATCACCCGTGGCGCGACGCCGGCACTGGCCATGCCCAGCACTTTGGCGCGGGCGGTCAGGCCGTGTTTCTTCACCGCTTCAGCCGAAGCGAGAATCAGCGCGGCCGCGCCGTCGTTGACCCCGGACGCGTTGCCAGCGGTGACAGTCTTGTCCGGGCCGTTGACCGGTTTGAGTTTGCTCAGGGCTTCAATTGTCGTGTCGGCGCGAGGATGTTCGTCCTGGCTGACCACGGTTTCGCCCTTCTTGTGGGCGATCCGCACTTCGACGATTTCCTCGGCGAAGTAGCCCGCAGCCTGCGCAGCGGCGGTGCGTTGCTGGCTGCGCAGGGCGAACGCGTCCTGGTCGGCGCGCGATACTTTATAGTCGTCGGCGACGTTGTCGGCGGTCTGCGGCATCGCATCGACGCCGTACTGGGCTTTCATCAACGGGTTGATGAAACGCCAGCCGATGGTGGTGTCTTCCAGTTTCATGTTGCGCGAGAACGCCGCGTCAGCCTTGCCCATCACGAACGGCGCGCGGGACATCGACTCGACGCCACCGGCAATCGCCAGCTCCATCTCGCCACTGGCAATGGCGCGGAACGCGGTGCCGATCGCGTCCATGCCCGAAGCACAGAGACGGTTGAGGGTCACGCCCGGCACGCTCTCCGGCAGGCCGGCCAGCAGCAGCGCCATGCGTGCCACGTTGCGGTTGTCTTCGCCGGCCTGGTTGGCGCAGCCGAGGAACACTTCGTCGATCGCGTTCCAGTCCACCGAGGGATTGCGCTCCATCAGCGCCTTGATCGGCACGGCGGCCAGATCGTCGGCGCGCACGGCGGCCAGACCACCGCCGAACCGGCCGATGGGGGTGCGAATCGCGTCGCAGATATACACGTCACGCATCATGCTTCTCCCGGTGCCTGGCCGTGGGCGGCGGCGGTGCGCGCTTCGAGATCGCGCAGCGCGGTCAGTTCGACCTCGGTCGGCGCAGCCGTGGTTTCAACGTTGTCGGCAAAGCGGATCGCCCAACCGGTGGCGGCGACCACTTGCTCGCGGGTCACGCCCGGATGCAGTGCGGTGACCACGAATTCGTGGGTGTCCGCTTCCGGCTCCATGATGCACAGGTCGGTGATGATCCCGACCGGACCGGCGCCCGGCAGGCCCAGACGCTTGCGTGAATCGCCGCCCTCGCCGTGACCGACCGAGGTAATGAAGTCGAGTTTGTCGACGAACGAGCGCGCCGACTGTTTGAGGATGATCAACACGCTTTTCGCCGAGCCGGCGATTTCCGGCGCGCCACCGGCACCCGGCAGGCGCACTTTCGGCGCGTGATAGTCGCCGACCACGGTGGTGTTGATGTTGCCGAAACGGTCGACCTGCGCCGCGCCGAGAAAACCGACGTCGATGCGCCCGCCCTGCAGCCAGTAGCGAAAAATCTCACCGGTCGGCACGACGGTGTCGGCAGTTTCCGCCAATTCGCCGTCACCGATCGACAGCGGCAGCACGCTTGGTTTGGCGCCAATCGGGCCGGATTCGTAGATCAGCACCACGTCCGGCGACGAAGTCAGGCGCGCGAGGTTGGCGGCTTTCGACGGCAGACCGATGCCGACGAAGCACACCGAGCCGTTTTTCAGGCGACGGGCCGCAGCGACGGTCATCATTTCATTGGTGGTGTAAGTCATTACTTGGCCTCCGAAGCAGCGGCCAACTTGGCCTGGAACTCGCTGAAATCAGCGCAGCCATGGATGTATTCGTTGATCCACGCGGTAAACGTCTCACGGTCACGGGCGATCGGATCCCACGCCTGATAGAAACGATTGTCACGCTCGGTGTAACCGTGGGCGTAGGACGGATGCGCGCCGCCGGGTACATGGCAAACCGCGCTCAAGGCCCAGGTCGGCAGCACGCAGGCATTCATCGGGGCGTTGAGGTTATCGACGATCTCCTCGACGGTGACGATGCAACGCTTGGCCGCCAGCGCGGCTTCTTTCTGCACACCAAGAATGCCCCACAGCAACACGTTGCCTTGGCGGTCGGCCTTCTGCGCGTGGATCACGGTCACGTCCGGACGTACCGACGGCACCGCCGCCAGCACTTCACCGGTGAACGGGCAGGTCACGGATTTGATCAGCGGATTGACCTTCGGCAGGTCGGAACCGGCGTAGGCCCGCAGCACGGCGAACGGTAGGCCGGAAGCGCCGGCGACGTAGGCGTTGGCCAAGTCAGCGTGGCTGTGCTCTTCGATTTCCAGCGCATGCGGCCACTGCTTCTCGACCGCGTCGCGCAGGCGGTGCAGCGAACCCACACCCGGGTTGCCGCCCCAGGAAAAGATCAGCTTGCGTGCACAACCGGCACCGATCAGTTGGTCGTAGATCAGGTCAGGCGTCATCCGCACCAGGGTCAGATTTTTCTTGCCCTGACGAATGATTTCATGACCTGCGGCTGTCGGAATCAGGTGAGTGAAGCCTTCGAGCGCGACGGTGTCGCCGTCGTTGACGAATTGCTTCACCGCGTCGTGCAGCGAAAGGATCTCAGCCATGGAGCAGGCTCCCGTTTTTGTAGTGAATCGCCAGTGAGAAAAAGGCGCGAGGTTCAGCGCCGGAGTCACTGCAGATTAAGCCGCTGAAAATCGCCAAACAATCCGATAATCGACTGAGTGTTCGTTTATCGAACAGATTGTTACCACCCTATCAATCAAAGCCAAAGGCATCGCGAGCAAGCCCGCTCCCACATTTGAAATGTGTTATCCCTGTGGGAGCGGGCTTGCTCGCGAAGGCGCCGGAACATGCAGCGCGGATCAAAATGACTCGACTCAAGTCGCATCCGCATGACTCACCACGCCTTTAATCACCACCGCAGTCGTTGCCAACGCCGCCGGAATCACCAACGCCGTCAACACCTGCTCAAAGTTCCAGCCCAATCCCAGCAACGTCGCGCCCATCCACGCCCCGAGAATCGCACCAAAGCGGCCAATCCCGAGCATCCACGACACCCCGGTTGCGCGGCCCTGGGTCGGATAAAACCGCGCCGCCAGCGAAGGCATCGCCGATTGCGCACCGTTGACGCACATCCCCGCCACCAGCACCAAGGTTGCGAGCAACGTGATGTTGCCCAGGCTCTGCCCTACCGCGTAGGCAAACACCCCGGCCAGCAGGTAGAACGTGCCGATGACCTTGTGCGGATTGAAGCGGTCCATCGCCCAACCCACAGCGACCGCACTCAACACCCCGCCGAACTGGAACAACGCGCCAATGAACGCCGCCTGCTCCATGCTCGCCCCGCTGTCACGCATCAGGGTCGGCAGCCAACTGGTCAGGAGGTAGACGATGACCAGGCCCATGAAGTAGGTCAGCCACAGCAGCAAGGTACCGACGCTGTAGGTGCCGGAGAAAATCACCGCGAACACGTTGCGCGCCTTGACGGTTTTCTGTTCCGGCACGCTGAAACTCGAGGCCTGCGCGACGGTGACCGGATCGATCGGCGACAAGGTCTTGCGTACTTTGTCGGTGCCGCGATTGCGCACCACCAGAAAACGCGCCGACTCCGGCAGCCAGAACAGCAGCACCACCGCGAGGATCAGCGGCAGGATCCCGCCGATCAGCAGCAGGCTGTGCCAGCCGAACGCCGGGATCAGCTTCGCCGAAATGAAACCGCCGCCAGCCATGCCGAGGTTGAAACCGCAGAACATGCTGGTCACCAGCAAGGATTTCTTGCGCTCCGGGGTGTATTCCGAGAGCAGTGTGGTGGCGTTGGGCATGCCGGCGCCCAGACCGAGGCCGGTGAGGAAACGCAGCACCAGCAATTGTTCGACGTTGGTGCTGTAGGCCGAAGCCAGACTGAAAGCGCCAAACAGCAGCACCGCGCCGACCAGTACCACTTTGCGCCCGAAGCGGTCAGCCAGTGGGCCGGAACCCAGTGCGCCGAACACCATGCCGATCAGCGCGGCACTCATCACCGGGCCGAGGCTGGCGCGGTCGATGCCCCAGTCCTGGGACAAGGCCGGGGCGATAAAGCCCATCGCCGCGGTGTCGAGGCCATCGAGAAACACAATCAGGAAACACAGGATCACCACGCGCCACTGATAGCGCGAGATCGGTTGGGCATTGATGAAGGTCTGCACGTCGAGGCAGTTACCTACAGCGGACTGAGGCTGGTTCATTATTTTTATTCCACGCAAAAAACGCAGTCGAACGGCGGCCGGCCAAAAAGCGGCACGGTCACAAGAATAGAAGGCTGGAATCAGGCGTTGCGGTGAATCCGGCAACAGGGAATGGGGCTGAGACAGTCGGGGAGCATGCGCATGGTGAGTTGCCTCTTGTCATTATTATGGGAGTCGACAATCCGGCAGGCTCATTCACATCTGCGCCGGATGACGCTGCCGCGACATTAATGATCCGAGGCTTTTAGCGTCAATTCGATAAACGCAACACTGTGCGTTTATCGAACAGCTTCATCAGGCGAACAACTGGGCGCTGAGGTCGCGGCTGGCACTGAGCAGGCCCGGCAGAAAGCGTTGCTCCAGCTCGGTACGGCTAACGCGCCCCGCGTGGGTACTGACGTTGAGCGCCGCGACCACCTGGCCCGACGCGTCGTACACCGGCACGGCAATCGAACGCAGGCCTTGCTCGAGTTCCTGATCGACGATGCACCAGCCCTGCTGCCGAACTTCCTGCAGGCATTCGAGCAGACTTTCCGGGGTATGCAGGGTGCGACTGGTTTTGGCCACCAGTTCGGCATGGTCGAGGTATTCGCCCAGCGAGGTGTCGTCCAGCGCCGCCAGCAGGATGCGGCCCATCGACGTGCAATACGCCGGTAGCCGCCCACCCACCGACAGGTCCACCGAAATCAGCCGCTGCGTGGTCGCCGAACGGGCGATGTACAGAATGTCGTCGCCTTCAAGTGTGGCCATGTTGCAGGCTTCGTGCAGTTGCTCGCTCATGCGGTCGAGGTACGGCTGGGCCGACACCGCCAGCGGCGTCGATGACAGATAGGCGTGGCCAAGGGTCAGGACTTTGGGCAGCAACGAATATGTGCGGCCATCGGTGGTGGCGTAACCCAGTTTGATCAAGGTGTGCAGGCAACGACGCACGGCGGCGCGGGGAATTTCCGTGCGGTGGCTGATCTGGGCGATGGTCAGGTGTCGCTTACGCTCCTGAAACGCCTGCACCACCGCCAGGCCACGGGCCAGCGAGGTCATGAAATCCGGATCGCCGGTCAGCGCCTGGATGCGCTTGGCCGGCGAAGCGACGATCGGCGGCGCCACGGAGGTGAAGGAGTTGCGCATTTGATCGTTCATTTCTTGTCCTTTTGCATCACGGATCAATGGCTATACAAGCGGCTCGCCGACAGATGCACAAGGGCCGAGACGCCAAGATTGGGCGATTATCGAACCGCCGACCGATTATCGCAATCCATCAGCCGCCGTCCTTCGCGGCTTCTTCAATCGTTGGGCCAACCTGTTCAGCCAACTTTGCATGACCCATTAGTTGCTCGACTTAATGGCGCCAGAAACTGAACGCGCGTCCTTAAAGGTTTCGACAAATTTCAACTAGCGATAAAACTTGTCAGCAACAAAACGATCACACATCCCGAACCGTTTTTAACTTGGCAAAGATAGTCAATCCCGATTCGACCGCTATAATGCACCTCAGTGGCGCCGCGTTTTCACTGGCCGAGGGTGCCGCCCGCTGATGCGCTGCCTATTGCCGTCAGCCCCGGCCAGCGCCTGACGCTCATTATTCATGCACCGCCAGCGCGCTTGCTGAAACAGGAAACTGATGCTGCGTCAGTTTTAATCTGGTGCCGTAGCCGCCTGCAACATGGAAGTCTTGATCGCCCTGCCGACAACTCCAATGCCTGAACTGGCATTGCCCCTCGGTGGACGTGTTCAATCGACTCGTTGCCGTGCGTTTCACCAGACATTTATCTCAACTCAAACAGGTAGCACTGTGACGAAAGACGAACTGCGCGCGGAACTTGAGCGCCAGGAACAACGTTACAAGGAAGTTTACGGCGGGGAAGTCACCACCTACGCCGCCCAACCCGAACCGGAACGCAAGGCATGGCGTAAACGCCCCACAGTTCAGGATCAGGTTTTCCAGCAAGAACTGAAAAAGATGGAAGAAGAACTCAAAACCGAAGAGCCATGAACGGGCGATCCTGAGTTTTTCGAGGGCCTGCGTCGCCACCGGCTACAAGCACGGTGACCCGATGATGCCTTGCGCGCCCGCTACCCGCGGGCAGCGGCCACCTCCCCCGTCCTGCACGGGAAAGGAGCGTGTCTGACTCGTTTCAGAGATATTTCACACAAACGTTTGAGGCCCCTGCGCGCTCGACAAAACGCCTGCTGCCTGAAAGTTTTTCCAAGCCAATCAAGCACTTGAAAAACCCTGCAACACGCTCGGGCTTTGCACCTTGCAACAATTTAATTCGACATTGATTGCTACCGATGAGCAGGTAGGGGATCGATTTCCAGTCTTTTCTGGCATAATCGCGCCCCCTTATGACCGGGTCAGAAAACCTTCATGATCGATTTATTCAGCGGACTGGATGCTTGGGTGCTTGTGAGCCTCTTGCTCGCCCTGACGTTTGTCCTCGCCTTCGAGTTCATCAATGGATTTCATGACACCGCTAACGCGGTAGCCACTGTTATCTACACCAAAGCCATGCCGCCTCACCTGGCGGTGTTCTTCTCCGGTGTGTTCAACTTCCTCGGCGTGTTGCTGGGCGGCGTTGGCGTGGCGTATGCCATTGTTCACCTGCTGCCGGTAGAACTGCTGATCAATGTGAACACCGGCCATGGCCTGGCGATGGTGTTCTCGTTGCTCGCCGCGGCGATCACCTGGAACCTGGGCACCTGGTACTTCGGTATCCCGGCCTCCAGCTCCCACACCCTGATCGGCTCGATCCTCGGCGTCGGCCTGGCCAACGCCCTGATCAACAACATCCCGTTGGCCGACGGCGTGAACTGGCAGAAAGCGATCGACATTGGCGCCTCGCTGGTGTTCTCGCCAATGGCTGGCTTCCTGATCGCCGCGCTGATCCTGATCGGCCTGAAGTGGTGGCGCCCGCTGTCGAAGATGCACAAGACCCCGGAACAGCGCCGCAAGATCGACGACAAGAAGCACCCGCCGTTCTGGAACCGCCTGGTCCTGGTGATCTCGGCCATGGCCGTGAGCTTCGTGCACGGTTCCAACGATGGCCAGAAAGGCATCGGCCTGATCATGCTGGTACTGATCGGTATCGTGCCTGCACAGTTCGTGCTTGACCTGAGCAGCACCACCTACCAGATCGAGCGCACCCGCGACGCGACCTTGCACCTGAGCCAGTTCTACAAGCGCAACGCCGATTCCCTGGGCGAATTCCTGGCCCTGGGCAAAAGTGTTGAAGGCGATCTGCCGGAAAAATTCCGCTGCAACCCGCAGCAGACCGAACCGACCATCAACGCCCTGCTTGGCACCCTTAAAGGTGTAGCGGACTACCATTCGCTGTCCTCGGAAAGCCGCATCGAAGTCCGTCGCTACCTGCTGTGCCTGGACGATACCGCGAAGAAAGTCGGCAAGCTGCCAGGCCTCGAAGCGCGTGAAAAGGCTGACCTGGACAAACTGCGCAAAGACCTGACCACCACCACTGAATACGCGCCGTTCTGGGTGATTCTGGCGGTCGCCCTGGCCCTCGGCCTGGGCACCATGGTCGGCTGGAAACGCGTGGTACTGACCATCGGCGAGAAGATCGGCAAGCAAGGCATGACCTACTCTCAGGGCATGTCGGCGCAGATCACTACTGCCAGTCTGATCGGCATGGCCAACATTTTCAGCCTGCCGGTGTCCACCACCCACGTCCTGTCCTCGGGCGTGGCCGGCACCATGGTCGCCAACAAGAGCGGCCTGCAGGGTGGGACTGTTCGCACTATCCTGCTGGCGTGGGTGCTGACCTTGCCGGCGACTGTGGCGTTGTCGGCTGGGTTGTTCTGGTTGGCGTCCAAAGCGTTGGGTAGCTGATAGACTGCTTCAAGCTTTGATGAAAAGGCGTGATTCGAAAGGATCGCGCCTTTTTTGCTTTGGTTGGATTGGGGGCATATCCGTTGCTGCGGGTGTTGCCGCTGGCGGTTTCGCTCTTACAGCGAGTCACCTTTTCCAAACGCCGAAAAGGTAACCCAAAAGGCTTTGCCCCGGCGTACGGCACTTCGCTGAGGCTCAGTGTTCCCTCGCTACGGTGTCCATCAGGGGGCATCGCCTACGGTTTGCTTCGCTGCACCTCCTCTCGATGTATGCGGCTTCGCCGCATGGCGCTGCGCGCCTACCCCCTGATGGACACCTTCGCTCGGCCTGCCGAAGGGGCTTGAAGATCAAAAGCCACATCAAGAGCCAGAGCCAGAGCCAGAGCCAGATCAAAAGATCGCAGCCTTCGGCAGCTCCTACATGGGATGGGGTGTATTCAGTAAGAGATTGTTCGGCTATCAGGCCGCCTTCGCGAGCAAGCCCGCTCCCACAGTAGGGCCGGGTATATCAGTAAGAGATTGGTCGGCTGTCAGGCCGCCATCGCCAGCAGGCTGGCTCCTACAATTTAGAGAACGTGCACCCCATGCGGCGAAGCCGCCCCACTCAACACAATGAGCGTTAGCTCGAGTACCGCTTTTGATTTTGATCTGAGGGCCCGTCGGCAGGCTGAGTGGAGGGATTTATCCGGGGGTGGGAGCGCAGCGACCGTTTGGCGCAGCCAAACACAGCGAGAGGAGGTGCAGCGAAGCAAACCGTAGGCGCTGCCCCCCGGATGAATCCCGGAGCGAAGGAACCCGAGCCCAGGCGAGGGCCGAACGTCAGGGTAAAGCCTTTTTGGTTACTTTTTCGGCGTCTGGAAAAAGTGACCCGCCGTAAGGGCGGAACCCTAATCAGCAACCCCCGCAGAAACGGATATACACCCAAAACCCCAAGAACATGGTCGGCCCAAAGGCCGCCAAGAACAAAAAAAAAGGGCAACCGAAGTCGCCCAAAATGCCTTGCGTGCTCATCAAACCCAGAAAGACTACTTCTTGCGCTTATTCGCATCCTTCCAGATAAAAAATCCAAACCCTGCAAAAAACAGAACCATGAGACCTACGGTCAGAACCCCGGCAAACACCACGTTATCGAAAAACATGACTGTGGCCTCCTGGCCCCTGCTTTGCTGCGATGGAACTAAGTTAACCAATCACGCAGACGCAGAAATTGACCAGGATCAAGTCCGGACAACACAGAAGGCAAAGGCGGGAAAATAACTGACCTGCATCAAAGGACGCAGGGGGAGATCAACGCTTTTTCGGCTTGTTTTTCGACTTTTTCTTGGCTTTTCCCAGCGGCATCGCTTGCTCGAAGGCCTTGCGCACTTCGTTCAGGCGTTTCTCGTTGAGATCATGCACACGCTTGGCGCGCTCGGTGCTGAGGTCGATCAGTTTGTCGTCTTGGCTCATGGCGGGTGCATCACTTGAAAGAATCACAACTGCCGCATCAAAGGCAGGACTGCGCCAATAATGCCGCCTGGCGCCGAGCCTGACCAGCCGTCGACGCGGGCAACCTGGAACAATTGATGTACCACGCGGCGGTTTTCACCGCACAATCTGCGCTTTGCCGCGAACCCCAAGGATGTTTGCCGTGCCCCTGCATCAGGACCTGCCGCCGCTGATGGCCCTGCGCGCCTTTGAAGCCGTGGCCCGCCATTTGAGTTTCATCAAGGCTGCCGACGAGTTGTCAGTGACCCAGAGTGCGATCAGCCATCAGGTGCAAAAACTCGAAGAGTTTCTCCACCTGCGCCTGTTTGTCCGACGCACCCGGGCCATCGATCTGACGCCCGCCGGGGAAGCGTACTACCGACAAATCGAACCCGCCCTCGCTGTCATTGCGGCCGCCACCCGGCAACTGCGCGGCGAGCAGCCGACCACCTTGCGCATCGGCCTGCTCGCCTCCTTCGCCACTTTATGGCTGGCGCCGCGACTGGCGGATTTCAACACGAAAAACCCACACATCCACGTCGAACTGCTGCCCTCCGTGCAATTGGCCGATGTCGATGGTGGCGAGGTGGACATGGCGATCCGTTATGGCAAGGGTGGCTGGCCGAAAGTCCTGGCCCGACGCTTCATGAGCGAAACCCTGACCCCGGTATGCAGCCCGGATTTCAAGGCCAAAGGCGTGAAAAACGGCCCGCTGCTGATGGCCAAATCGCACCAGCCTTTCGAATGGACAGACTGGTATCAGCACAGCGGCATCGACCTGAGCCACGTCCCCAGTGTCATGCTCCATGACTACAACATCGTCGTCGAGGCGGCGGTCGCCGGTCAGGGCATCGCCATGGGCCGTCAATGCCTGATCGAACGCCGGCTCAAGGAGGGCTCTCTGGTACCGGCGTTTGACACGCCGCCGATGCATGGCGACATCGGTTATTGGCTGGTCACTCCCGATCGCCCGTCTGGAGCAGCCGTGCAGAGTTTCATCCAATGGCTGGATGAACAGGTCCATGCATGAGCGATTTCGATACGTCGGATTAGATCTATCCGTTTGTCGTCAATCCGTCGCTTCAACATGCTGATGACCTCATTCAGGAGCACTCAACATGACCGATTCACTCAGCGCGCGCATTGAACTACTCGGCCTGCAACTTCCGCCTCCAAGCCAGCCCATCGCCAATTACGTCAATCAGGTCGGCACTCAAAACCGCCTGTACATCTCCGGACAAATTCCGTTGGTTGACGGCAAACCGGCGTTCATCGGACGTTTGGGCGAAGCCATCAGCGAAGAAGAGGGGGTCAAGGCCGCCGAGCTGGCTGCATTGGGCCTGCTCGCGCAATTGAGCGATGCCTTGGGCGATGACCTGTCAAAACTGGGGCGTATCCTGCGACTCGGCGTTTTTATCGCCACCACTCCCGACTTTCAACGCCAGGGCGCCGTGGCCAACGGTGCTTCCAATTTGCTGGTCAACGCACTCGGTGAAAAGGGCAGGCATGTCCGTACCGCCGTGGGGGTGTGCAGCCTGCCAAGTGGTGTGGCCGTTGAAGTCGATGCGATTTTCGAGCTGCTCCCGTGAATGCCCAAGCAGTCGAATATCTGCGAGCGGCCACGCCCGGCTGCGCCCGGATCATTCACTTCAACCATGCGGGTGCCTCTCTGCCGAGCCAGGCAACCCTCGATGCAATCATCGAGCAGCTGCAACGCGAAGCGCTCGGCGGCCCGATGGAGGCCGCTGACACTCAACTGCAGCACAGGGCACGCACCGCCGCCGCGACACTGCTCAATGCTGCCCCGGAAGACATCGCCTTCGCCAGCAGCGGCTCGGCGGCATGGAGTCAGGCGTTCAATGCGCTGGGGCCATGGCAACCCGGCGAGCGGATCCTCGTCGGACGTCACGAATGGGCCGGTAATCTGGCCTGCATGGCTGAAGCGGTAAAGGCCGGTGCGCGACTGCAGGTGATCCCCTGCGATGCCGATGGCGCTGTCGATCCGCAAGCGCTCGCGCAGATGATCGATCGTCACGTGCGCCTGATCGCCCTGACCTGGCTGCCGGCCAATGGCGGCCTCATCAACCCGGCCGCGCGAATCGGTCAGGTCGCTCGACAACATGGAGTCCCATACTTCATCGACGCCGGTCAGGCGCTGGGGCAGTTGCCCTGCGACGTCCAGGCCTTGCAGTGCGATGTGCTCAAGGGCGCCGGGCGCAAGTTTTTGCGCGGCCCGCGCGGTACGGCGTTGATGTACATCCGGGGGGCGTTTCTGCAACGGCTGTTGCCACAGCAACGCGATGTGTTGTCGGCGCCTTGGGATGGCCGGCGCTTCCCCCTGCGCGATGATGCGCGCCGTTTTGAAACCAGTGAAGTGTCGCTGGCCCTGCTGGCCGGGCTGGCCAATGCGCTGGAGGAACACAATCGGATCGGCGCACTATCGATTCGTCAGCGTATCGAGCAATTAAGCGATTACCTGCGTCAGCGCCTGCGGAGCATTCCCGGCCTGACCCTGCACAACCTCGGCGCGGCGGATCAACAGTCCGGGCTGATCGCCTTCACCCTTGAGGGCTGGGATTGTATCGAACTGAAGCAGGCGCTGGCTGCACGGCGAATCAACATCGGCGCCAACGGCGTGGCCTACACGCCCCTCGACATGCAGGCCCGCGGGCTCGAAAGCCTGGCGCGGGTGGCGGTGAGCTATCTGAATACTGAGGAGGAAATCGATGTGTTGCTGGCCAGTCTGGGCGAGCTGGCGGCGGCGCCTCAGATCTCGATATCGACCCACAAGCCCTGACGCGGCTGATCTTCCATCAGCGGCACCACCGGCACGGTGTTGTCAGCATTCAGCTCGGTGCCCGGCACGGCCAGATGCTCTTCCGGGTCTTCGTCGGCTTCGCGACGGCGACGATCACGTTCCTGCTGGCGACGCTGTTCTTCGCGCGCCAGCAGTCGATCCTCTTCCGGGTCACGTTTTTGCAGGTCGATCGTGCTTTCGTTGGAGCTTTCCTGCACCGGCACCACCGGAGGAATGTCCGGCCGCTGGCGAATCGGATCCTGCTGGGAAGTGATCGGCACAGCGCTCAGGGGGAGCATCGGTGGCAGCATATAAAGGGTCTCCTGTCAGCAGGCTATCGGCTGCGGCAAAGGCGCCTTGAGCCACTGGTCGCAAACTTGTGACCGGGTTGGCACTGTAGGAGCTGCCGAAGGCTGCGATCTTTTAATGGGACAATGTAGAACTCAGGTGTTTCCGTAGATCAAAAGATCGCAGCCTGCGGCAGCTCCTACCCAGTAATCTTTGGCCCTGAAGCCTGCATTCCGTTAAGATAGCCCGCTTTTTCAAGGTGGGAGTCAGGCAGCATGGCGCAGCAGTATCAACCGGGGCAACGCTGGATCAGTGACAGCGAAGCAGAGCTTGGTTTAGGCACCGTTCTGGCACAGGACGGCCGCTTGTTGACCGTGCTTTACCCGGCCACTGGCGAAACCCGCCAGTACGCGCTACGGAATGCGCCCCTCACCCGCGTGCGATTCTCGCCGGGTGACACCATTACTCACTTCGAAGGCTGGAAGATGACCGTGCGCGAAGTCGACGACGTCGACGGGCTGATGGTCTATCACGGTCTCAACGGGCAGAACGAAGCCGTTACCCTGCCGGAAACCCAGCTGTCGAACTTCATTCAGTTCCGTCTGGCCAGCGACCGTCTGTTCGCCGGGCAGATCGACCCGCTGTCGTGGTTCTCCCTGCGCTACAACACCCTGGAACACACCAGCCGCCAGTTGCAGTCCTCGCTCTGGGGCCTGGGCGGCGTGCGTGCGCAACCGATCGCGCACCAGTTGCACATCGCCCGTGAAGTCGCCGACCGCATCGCGCCACGGGTTCTGCTGGCGGACGAAGTGGGTCTGGGGAAAACCATCGAAGCCGGTCTGGTGATCCATCGCCAGTTGCTCTCGGGCCGCGCCAACCGCGTGCTGATCCTGGTTCCGGAAAACCTCCAGCACCAGTGGCTGGTGGAAATGCGCCGCCGCTTCAACTTGCAGGTCGCGCTGTTCGACGAAGAACGCTTCATCGAAAGCGATGCCACCAACCCGTTCGAAGACACCCAGCTGGCATTGGTTGCCCTGGAGTGGCTGGTCGAAGACGAGAAGGCGCAGGACGCCTTGTTCGCCGCCGGCTGGGACCTGATGGTGGTCGACGAAGCCCACCACTTGGTGTGGCACGAAGACAAGGCCAGCCCCGAGTATTCGCTGGTCGAACAACTGGCTGAAGTGATTCCCGGCGTGCTGCTGCTCACCGCGACCCCGGAACAACTGGGTCAGGACAGCCACTTCGCCCGTCTGCGCCTGCTCGACCCGAACCGTTTCCATGACCTGGCCGCGTTCCGCGCCGAGAGCGAGAACTATCGCCCGGTGGCCGAAGCCGTTCAGGAATTGCTCGACAAAGGGCGCCTGTCGCCTGCAGCACACAAGACCATCCACGGTTTCCTCGGCAACGAAGGCGAAGCCCTGCTGACTGCGGTCAACGATGGCGACAGCGAAGCCAGCGCGCGTCTGGTGCGTGAACTGCTCGACCGCCACGGCACTGGCCGCGTGCTGTTCCGGAACACCCGCGCCGCCGTGCAGGGTTTCCCGGAGCGCAAACTGCACCCGTACCCGCTGCCATGCCCGGACGAATACCTCGAACTGCCGCTGGGCGATCACGCCGAGCTGTACCCGGAAGTCAGCTTCCAGGCCCAGCCTGACGCCAGCGAAGAAGAACGCTGGTGGAAATTCGACCCGCGCGTCGAGTGGCTGATCGATCAGCTGAAAATGCTCAAGCGCACCAAAGTGCTGGTGATCTGCGCCCACGCCGAAACCGCGATGGATCTGGAAGACGCGCTGCGCGTGCGTTCCGGCATCCCGGCCACGGTGTTCCATGAAGGCATGAACATCCTCGAGCGTGACCGCGCCGCCGCCTACTTCGCCGACGAAGAATTTGGCGCACAGGTGCTGATCTGCTCGGAAATCGGCAGTGAAGGTCGCAACTTCCAGTTCGCGCACCACCTGGTGCTGTTCGATCTGCCGTCGCACCCGGACCTGCTCGAGCAGCGTATCGGGCGTCTCGACCGGATCGGTCAGAAGCACATCATCGAACTGCACGTGCCGTACCTGGAAACCAGCCCGCAAGAGCGCCTGTTCCAGTGGTACCACGAAGCACTGAACGCATTCCTCAACACCTGCCCGACCGGCAACGCCTTGCAGCATCAGTTCGGCCCGCGCCTGCTGCCGCTGCTTGAAGAAGCCGATGACGGCGAGTGGCAAGCCCTGATCGACGAAGCCCGCGCCGAGCGCGAGCGTCTGGAACAAGAGCTGCACACCGGTCGCGACCGTCTGCTGGAGCTCAACTCCGGCGGCGCTGGCGAAGGTGACGCGCTGGTCGAGGCGATCCTTGAGCAGGACGACCAGTTCGCCCTGCCGATCTACATGGAAACCCTGTTCGACGCGTTCGGTATCGACAGCGAAGACCACTCGGAAAACGCCCTGATCCTCAAGCCGAGCGAGAAGATGCTCGACGCCAGCTTCCCGCTGGGCGACGACGAAGGCGTGACCATCACCTACGACCGCAACCAGGCGCTGTCGCGCGAAGACATGCAGTTCATCACCTGGGAACACCCGATGGTGCAGGGCGGCATGGATCTGGTGCTGTCCGGTTCGATGGGCAACACCGCCGTCGCGCTGATCAAGAACAAGGCGCTGAAACCGGGCACCGTTCTGCTGGAACTGCTCTACGTCAGCGAAGTGGTTGCACCGCGCTCGCTGCAACTGGGCCGCTACCTGCCACCGGCTGCCCTGCGCTGCCTGCTCGACGCCAACGGCAACGATCTGTCGCCGCGGGTCTCGTTCGAAACCCTCAACGATCAACTGGAAAGCGTTCCACGTGCCAGCGCCAACAAGTTCATCCAGGCCCAGCGCGATCAGCTGACGCCACGGATCAACGCCGGTGAAGACAAGATTGCCCCGCGTCACGCCGAGCGCGTGGCCGAGGCCCGTCGTCGTCTGGCGGCCGATACCGAAGAAGAACTGGCGCGCCTGACCGCGTTGCAAGCGGTCAACCCGACCGTGCGCGACAGCGAACTGGATGCGTTGCGCAAGCAACGTGAACTGGGTCTGGCGATGCTGGATAAAGCGGCGCTGCGTCTGGAAGCGATCCGGGTGTTGGTGGCGGGTTAAACCGCCCTGCTTCAGTGCTGAAAACAAGAAGGCCCGCAGTGATGCGGGCCTTTTTGTTTGTCTGATATTCATGCTGCGCTGTTGATTGCCTCTTCGCGAGCAAGCCCGCTCCCACATTAGATCTGCGGTGTGAACTCGATTCCTGTGGGAGCGGGCTTGCTCGCGAAGGCGATCATGCAGTCGCCACCGCACCATCAGGTTCACTCACCGCCACCAACCCCTCCTTCATCCGCTGCGCATCCCGCACAAAACACCGCGCCGCCAGAAACAGAAACACCATGGTGAAAAACAGCGCCACCGGAATCAGATACATCGCGTCATGCAACCCGACAGCCTTGAATGCCTCGGTCATCTGCTCAGCCCCCGCCGAAATCATCGCCGACTGGGCGAAGTGATCCGACAAACCACCGACCACCACCGGCCCCAGGCCACCGCCCAGCAAATACAACCCGGCGAAGAACAACGCCATGGCCGTGGCCCGCAGGCGCGGCTCGACCACGTCCTGAATCGCCGTGTACACGCAGGTATAGAAGTTGTAGGCAAACAGCCAGCCGACGCTGAACAGCGCGACGAACACTCCGATCTCGACACGCCCGACATACAGTGCCCACACCGTGCACACCGTTGAGACGATCAGGCTGAACCCGACAAACAGTAGGCGTCCGTTGGCAACACGCTGATGAATCTTGTCAGCGATCCAGCCACCCAGGGTCAGGCCGATCAACCCGGTGATACCGACAATCACCCCGGTCGCCACCGCCGCATCGTGCAGAGGCATCAGGAAATAGCGCTGCAGCATCGGCACCATGAACGAGTTGCAGGCATAGGTGGCGAAGTTGAAACACAACCCGGCCAGCACCAGCCAGAGGAACGTCGGCACCGCGAGCACCCGGCGAATCGGTTTGTCGACTCTCTCCTGAGACACCTGCACGGTTTCTGCCGCACCGCGTTTGGGTTCCTTGATGAAAAACATGAACACCGCAAGGATCAGCCCCGGCACCGCCGCGATAAAGAACGGCGCGCGCCAGCTGTCGAACGCCTTGACCATCGCGCCGATGGTGAAGAACGCCAGCAGCAGGCCCAGCGGCAGGCCCAGCATGAAAATGCCCATGGCCCGCGCCCGACGGTGCGCCGGGAACAGGTCGCCGATCAACGAATTGGCGGCTGGCGCATAACTGGCCTCGCCGATACCGATGCCCATGCGCACCAGCAGAAAACTCCAGAAACTGCCGACCAGACCGTTGACTGCGGTCAGCGCGCTCCAGGTCGCCAGGCCCCAGCCCATCAGTTTGCTGCGCGAACCGGTATCGGCCATGCGCCCCAACGGCAGGCCGGCAATGGCATAAACCAAGGTGAACGCGGTGCCGACGATCCCCAGTTGAAAGTCGCTGAGGTGCCATTCCATGCGGATCGGCTCGATGATGATCGCCGGAATGGTGCGGTCGAAGAAATTGAACAGGTTGGCAAGGAACAACAGGAACAGAATGCGCCAGGCATTCGCCGCTTGGGTCGAGTTCTGCATGGGTCCGTCTCTTTATTGTTATAGGGCTTCACTGCCGACGCATCCGAGCCCGGAACCTGCAATCTAGACAGGCGGGCCGGGGCTGTCTGTGATCATTCGTCAAGCTGATAACGAGGCATGGCACTGTAAAGAAACGTAAGCCCTTGATAAGTCAGCAATCCCCCATAAACCGGGGGTTTTGCGGCAAAATCCGGCTACAAAAAAATACTTTCGCGCCCCCCTTCCCAAGTCCATGGCGAAGCCTAGAATAGCCGCCGGATCCGTCCGGATTCGCCGATCAACCCCTTTGATGCCCTCCCCATGTCCGAAGTCAGTCCGTGTCTGAATTGCGGTGCCTGCTGTTCCCATTTTCGCGTGTCTTTTTTCTGGGGTGAATGCGCCTCCTCCGGCGGCACAGTGCCCGATGAACTGGTCACGCAGATCAGCCCCAGTCGGGTGGCGATGAACGGCACCGACTGCAAATCGCCGCGCTGTACGGCGCTGGTCGGTGAGGTGGGCAGTAACGTGCAGTGCTCGATTTATGAGCAACGCTCCAGTCCTTGCCGCGAATTCGATGCTTCCTGGGAAAACGGCGAACAGAATGTCGATTGCGACAAGGCGCGCGCCCGCTTCGGCTTGCCGCCGCTTGAACCTGACTGGAATCAGATCCCTTACGAGCAAAGCGCCTGAGAGTTAGCGCCAATCGCTATAAAGCTCATGCCGAAATCGTTGGCACCAATGTGCCACTACCGCTTGCATGGCAAAAACCGCCTCTATACTCCAGTCATTCGCCTGCGTTGAAGACGCAGTAGGGACGACTTCAGAGACGGGGCATGCTATGGAGTGGCTTGGTTTGCAGTTTGTTACCGAGCTGCCGGAGAGCGGGCAGGTCATTCTCGATTGCACACACAACCCCTTGCTGGTGCTGGTGGCCTATCTGGTCGCCTGCGCCGCGAGTTTTGCCACCCTCGACATGGCCGAGCGGGTCGGTCACGCCGAAGACCCGGGCTCGCAACGGGTGTGGCGCTGGATCGGCGCTTCGTGCCTGGCCGGCGGCATCTGGGCCATGCACTTCATCGCCATGCTGGCGTTCCAGGCGCCGATCGAAGTCCACTACGATCTGGCGATCACTCTGTTTTCCCTGCTGATAGCCCTGCTCGCCTCGTGGCTGGCGATGCACACCTTGAGTGATCCACAGCCGAGCCTGGTGCACTACCTGAAAACCGCCATCGTCATCGGTCTGGGCATCGCCGGCATGCATTACGTCGGCATGGCGGCGATGCATTCGGTGGCCACCGTCTACTACCAGCCCCTGTTGTTCTGCCTGTCGATCGTGATTGCCATCGGCGCCAGCTTCGCCGCGTTGTGGGTCGCCGGTTATCTGCGTGAAGGCACTGGGCGTTTTCATCAATTACTCAAATACACCGCTGCGGTGATTCTCGGCGCCGGCATCATCAGCATGCACTTCACTGGCATGGCCGCGCTGCACCTGGTGTTGCCCGAAGGTACAGCACCGACGATGGCCGCCGACCCCAGCCATCTGCAACTGGGCCTGACGGTCGCGCTGATCATCCTACTGATTCTCGGCAGCGCGATCAGTGCGGCCCTGGCCGACAAGAAACTGCAGAACAAGGAGCACGACCTGCGCCGGGTCAACGCCCTGCTCGGGCAGCTCGATCAGGCGCGGATGTCACTGCAGCAAGTGGCCAACTACGACGCCCTGACCAACCTGATCAATCGCCGTGGATTCAACCAGATCTTCGCCGAGAAACTCAGCCAGAAAACCAGCGAAGGCGGCATGCTCGCGGTGATGTTTCTCGACATCGACCACTTCAAGCGGATCAACGACAGCCTCGGCCATGACGCCGGTGACGCCCTGCTCAAAGTCATCGCCAATCACATCAAAGGTTCGGTGCGCAGTCATGAGGATGTGGTCGCACGCTTCGGCGGCGACGAGTTCTGCATCCTGATCGGCCTGCACGACCGCGAAGAAGCGCGCGGCATGGCGCAGCGGATCATGCAGAAAATGAAGGAGCCGATCGAACTGGCGGGACGGCGCATGGTGATGACCACCAGCATCGGTATCAGCCTGTTCCCCGACGACGGCACCACCTGCGAAGAACTGCTCAAGCATGCGGATCTGGCGCTGTATCAATCCAAGGGTGCCGGGCGAAACGGCCTGCATTTTTTCAGTTCCAACATGAAGACCCGCGCCAGCCTTGAACTGCAACTGGAAGAAGAGCTGCGCCACGCCCTGCGCGAAGAAAACGGGCTGATGCTCTACTACCAGCCCATCTTCGAACTGAAAACCGGGCGGGTGACCAAGCTCGAAGCGCTGATTCGCTGGCAGCACCCGGTGCATGGCCTGCTGGCCCCGGATCGTTTCATCGCAATTGCCGAAACCAACGGCCTGATCGCCGAGCTGGATAACTGGGTGCTGCGCCGGGCCTGCACCGACCTTGGCGAACTGACGCGCCACGGCTGCGACGAACTGAAAATCGCCTGGAACTGCTCGCCACTCAATCTTGCCCGGGAAGAACTCGCCGATGAAATCGAAAGTGCGCTGCGCACCGCAGGCGTCGCGCCGGAACGACTGGAACTGGAAGTCACCGAAAACGCGCTGATGGGCAACATCGCCAACACCCTGGTGCTGTTGCGGCAGATCCGCGCCCTCGGGGTGTCGCTGTCGATCGACGACTTCGGCACCGGTTATTCATCGCTGGCCTACCTCAAGCGCCTGCCGCTGAACACGCTGAAGATCGACCGTTCCTTTATCCTCGACATCCCCAAGGCAACCGCCGACATGGAGATCGTCCAGGCGATCATCGTCATGGCTCACACCCTGCATTTGCAGGTGGTGACCGAAGGCGTGGAAAGCCTGGAGCAGTACGAGTTTCTTGAGCGCTCAGGCTGCGATTTCATTCAGGGCTACCTGCTGAGCCGCCCGGTGCCGCTGAACGAATTACGCCCGGTACTTGAGGAAATCAATCAGCGCAAACACTCGCACGCGGTCAATCCGCTGAGTCTGGCGCGCGGTACATTTGTACCAGTGTCGCTGGATCCTTCTGCAAAAAGCCCTGCGCCCCATGCAGGCGCATCAGTTGTGCGGCCAATCCGCTGATCGGCGTGGCCGAGCCTTGTTCGCGAGAGAATTTCACCGCGGTGTCGAGATCCTTGAGCAGCGTGCGCACGTGCCATTTCACCGGTTCGAAACGGCTCTCGGCCATTTGCGGGGCGAGGATCTGCAATGGTTTGGAATCGGCAAAACCACCGGCCAGCGCTTCGGCGATCAGGCGCGCATCGACCCCGGCCTGCTCGGCCAGCGCCACCACTTCAGCAATCACCAGCGCATTGCAGGCAACGATCATCTGATTGCAAGCCTTGGTCACTTGCCCGGCGCCGATGCCGCCCATGTGCGTGACGCGCTGACCGAGGCTGAGCAGTACCGGGCGCACCCGATCCAGATCCGCCGCCGCACCGCCGACCATGATCGCCAGACTGCCGGCCTCGGCGCCGACCACGCCGCCGGACACCGGTGAGTCGAGCCAGCTCATCCCGGTCTTGTCGGCCAACTCGGTGGCCATTTCGCGGGTAGCGGTCGGTTCGAGGCTGGAAAAGTCCACGAGCAACTGGCCGCTTTTCGCACCTTCAGCGACACCCCCGGCGCCAAACACCACCTCGCGCACCACCGCCGTGTCGGCCAGACAGAGCATCACCACGTCCGCGTGTTCGCACAGTTCAGCGGGGCTTGCCACCTGCCGGGCGCCTGCTTCGACCAGTGGCGCGCACTTGGCCGGGTTGCGATTCCACACGGTCAACGGGTAGCCGGCAGCCAGCAAACGGCGGCACATCGGCAGGCCCATCAGGCCGATTCCGGCAAAACCCAACGAAGGGAGCGTTGACATCATTTCGCCTCTTTTTGATTAAAGATCACTGAATAATGGCCGATTCATGAGCGATTAGGAAAGGATTCCCCCGTGCGACGATCAGGCCAAGCCCCTGACGCCCGGGCCAAATTCGCGCAATAAAAGACGCGAGATCTTATTCCGTGAGGCTCGCTGACACTGGTCAGCGGACCAACCAGTCCAGGTATATGGCGCACAATGACTTCTAAAAACAATCCGGCCACCGCGGTATCCGATCTGACCCTGAGCCCTGCGGCAAACAGCCCGGCTCCGATGAAGCCATTGCCTCCTTCGCGCCCGCTGGGCACTCACCAATACCTGTACTACACCGAAACCAACACCGACCGCATCCTCGACAACCTCGACGGTCTGCGTGACCTGGTGTTCCCGCGCCCGCCGCACCTGGAAGGCGACAACGAACAGCACAACGACCAGGAATTTCCCTCGGTGTGCCTGATCGGCCTCGGTCGCTGCGGCTCGAACATCGCCCTCGACGTCGCGGAGCTGGTGTACAACGCGCGCAAGTTCTACCTCAACGAATTCAACAACGAAGACCGTGCGGCGGATCGGCGTCTGGCCGACAAGGGCTACAGCCCGGCCCAGTGGATCAAGCACAACCTGCGGATCGGCCCGAACAAGTCGAGCAAACCGGTGTTCCTCGTCGAACCGCTGGTGATGCTCGGTGACCTCGACAAGGATATCGCCGGGCGCATCCGTTTCTCGCGCAAGGGCGAGAAAAGCGGCTTCCTGCGCGACTACAGCAAAATGAAGATCATGGACTTGTCCGAAGTCCACGCCGGTGGCGCCGGTAACGCGCCGATCCTCGGCCAGTATCTGGCGAAGATCATCCTCAACAAGGATACCCAGCGTTTCTCCAGCCCTGACTGGAAAATGATCCACTCGTACCTGATCGACAGCTGCGGTATCAAGGCCAACCAGTCGCGCCTGTACTTCTCGATCTTCAGTGCCGGCGGCGGTACCGGTTCGGGCATGGCCTCGGAGTTCGGTCTGGCCCAGCAGCACTCGTACATGAACAAGACGTTCGACACCAAGCCGATGGACGAGCACGACGGCAAGAGCGGGCATTCGTTCGTGTTCGAGCCGATCTTCACCAGCGGCATCTGCGTGCTGCCGAACATTTCCGACCACCGCAGTGAAATGTCCGAGGCGCTGCACATCAACGCCGGCCGCCTGCTGTGCAAATACCTCTCGGAAGAATGGGATTTCTCCTACAACTTCGCCAATGAAGACAGCAGCGAAGCCAGTGTCATGGGCCGTATCCGCCCATGGAACGCGATGATGCTGATCTCCAACGACATCATGCGTTACGCCGAAGAGAGCGATGACGGCAACATCCAGAACATTGATGTCAATGCGATGGAGAAGCACGCCAACCAGTACATCTCGCAACAGATCTTCAACATTCTGACGGCGCAGGCGGTGACCACCGACTACGACCAGAACTACTTCCGTCGCGCCGGCATCGACATCGGCGAAACCATTCGACTGGACGCCAACGACCTGTTCATGAGTCTGGCCGGCCCGGTGGCGATTGCCTACGCCGAATCGGTGGTGCCGGAAACCCCGCCGCCGAGCAGCGACAAGTTCAAGGTGTTCGACAAAGAGCCGCAGCGTCTGAACATCGATGATCTGTTCTTCCGTTCGATCGACCTGCCGCACTTCAACAAAGTCACCCAGGCCATCGAAGGCATCAGCCTGCTGCCGATCGAATCCAAGCGCTATCGCGCCTCGCTGGAGCAGTACAAGAATTCCGGCTACGACGCCGCCGCGCTGCACGACCTGCACTTCTTCAAGAACTGCTCGTCGGTGGTCTCGATCGTCTCGCTGCCGAAGGACTACAAACTGTCGTACATGGACTTGAACCGGTTGAAGACCCACCTCAACAGCCTGTTCCCCAACACCACGCTCAAGCGCTATGCACTGGTGATCGGCGCCTCGGCCAACCTGTCGCTGACCACTTTGATCGCCAAGAGCCCGTGCCTGTCGGATGATTTCCTGACGTTGATCGTGGCGTTCATCAAGCGCTGCTTTGCCAAGACCCCGTACCGTTTCGACGAGACCCTGGACAACTCGATCCTCGACTTCATCATCAATGAAGACTTCGACGAAGACCGCATCGACGATCTGCTCAACGAGTTCGAAAACCCGGCGAAGATCCTCGACACCAACTGGTACGCGATCAAACCGATGTACGAGAAGAAGTACCGCGAGCTGATCAACGACAAGGACAAGTTCGTCTCGATCAACGACATTCGCCTGTCGCGTGATTGCGTGAAGAAAGCGATCAAGTACCTGCGCGAGATCTACCGTCACCGGATCGGCAAGACCAAGGTTATTTCCCTGAATAACCATACCGGGAAGACTTACTCGGTCTAAAGTCAGACCGAGTCGCCCCCATTCGCGAGCAAGCTCGCTCCTACAGGGAAATGCATTCTCATGTGGGAGCGAGCTTGCTCGCGAAGAGGCCCTCAAATTCCCTGAAAATCTCAGTCGTTCCAATATCCAGAAACAATTAAGCAGCCCTCAGGCTGCTCAATAAACTGTTCCCGTTACGTTTACGTCACCGTGAGGCCACCCACGCTTGTGGCCTTTCTCTACGGCAACGTGCCATCACGCTACTCGGCTACACACTTTTCGCGGATGACGGCACGCACTACAAAGGTGCACCCCTTCAGACCTGCGCCCTTTCCTGGATCAGAATCCACGGACTCACCACCACCGCCCACAACTGAGGGTCGCGCTCGAAAATATCCAGCGCCCGCGTTTCAGACAGCTTGGCGAGTTTGTCTTCAGCCAGCCAGGCGGCGACTTTCTCGCCATCGTCCGATGCCACGGCCTCGGCGGCAGCAATCAAATCCAGGGCCGGGTCGACCCACAATAGGGCACCCTTGGCGAAGAACGGCTCCAGCTCTTTCCAGGTAATAGATGCGGTTTCACCAAGCAGCTTGGCATAGAGGGTGCTAGGTTCTTGATTCATGGGACTGTCCGGAAAAGAAATCGACGCGAATGATAACGTCGGTGGTCCGGCAGAAAAACCCGGTTGCAAATGGCTTCACCGAACGAAAAGAGCAGGAACGCCAAGGAATGCTGCTGTTTGGGGCATAAGCCCCAGGAAAGCCCCGCCGCAATTCTGTCTTTTTCATTCAAAAATGCGACACCCACAAGTTTTGCCCCCTGGCGCCAGCTTCCCAGGCCAACAACCGGCGCTCTACACTGTACCGGTACAGTTGCCGGGGGCATTTCCGGAGGGTATCGCAAAGGTATCTGACCCGGTTCTGCTGCTACGGCGCCAGAACTCAAAAAAATTACAACAGTAAGAGTGGAGCACTATGACTAAGGCTACTAAGCAGATTTCCAAACTGTTTGCCGCTATGGTTCTGGCCGGGGTTGCCAGCCATTCGTTCGCCGCTGACACCATCAAGATCGGTATCGCCGGCCCTAAGACCGGTCCTGTAGCCCAATACGGCGACATGCAGTTCAGTGGCGCCCGCATGGCCATCGAGCAGATCAACGCCAAGGGCGGCGTCGACGGCAAGAAACTCGAAGCCGTTGAATACGACGATGCCTGCGATCCGAAACAAGCCGTAGCGGTCGCGAACAAGGTCGTCAACGACGGCGTCAAGTTCGTGGTCGGTCACCTGTGCTCCAGCTCCACTCAGCCTGCTTCGGACATCTACGAAGACGAAGGCATCGTGATGATCACCCCGGCTGCCACCAGCCCGGACATCACTGCCCGTGGTTACAAAATGATCTTCCGCACCATCGGTCTGGACAGCGCCCAGGGCCCTGCCGCCGGTAACTACATTGCCAAGTACGTCAAACCGAAAGTCGTCGCTGTGCTGCACGACAAGCAGCAATACGGTGAAGGCATCGCCACCGCGGTTAAACAGACGCTGGAAAAAGACGGCGTGAAAGTCGCGGTATTCGAAGGCATCAACGCCGGCGACAAGGACTTTTCCTCGATCATCGCCAAACTCAAGCAAGCCAACGTCGACTTCGTCTACTACGGCGGCTACCACCCGGAACTGGGTCTGATCCTGCGTCAGTCCGAGGAAAAAGGCCTGAAAGCCAAGTTCATGGGTCCGGAAGGCGTGGGTAATGACTCCATTTCGCAGATCGCCAAAGAGTCCTCCGAAGGCCTGCTGGTGACCCTGCCGAAATCCTTCGACCAGGATCCGGCCAACGTTGCCCTGGCTGATGCCTTCAAGGCGAAGAAAGAAGATCCGAGCGGCCCGTTCGTGTTCCCTTCCTACTCGGCGGTTGAAGTGATTGCCGGCGGTATCACCGCAGCCAAATCCGAAGACCCGGCCAAAGTGGCCGCAGCCATTCACGCAGGCTCCTTCAAGACCCCTACCGGCGACCTGAGCTTCGACGCCAAGGGCGACCTGAAGGACTTCAAATTTGTGGTTTACGAGTGGCACTTCGGCAAACCGAAAACTGAAGTTTCGCCTCAGTAAGGCGCGCCCTGACTGACTGCCAATAAAGCCCACGGCGTGCCGTGGGCTTTGTTTTACGAATGTATGGGCCGCGCTGGCGTGATCCGCCAGTCTCCCCACCTGAAAATCTCAAAACCGTCATCAGCGGTTCGCTGGCAAAACCCGGATTCGAAGTGGATAAAGATCCACGGGGCCGGGCGGGAAAATGACTCCACCAGTGAAATGCGTATCAGGTTTTTAGGAGCGTTGTAATGCCTGACATCTATCACTTCTTCCAACAGCTGGTTAATGGCCTGACCATTGGCAGCACGTATGCCCTGATCGCCATCGGCTATACGATGGTCTACGGCATCATTGGAATGATCAACTTCGCCCACGGCGAGGTGTACATGATCGGTTCCTACGTGGCGTTCATCGCCATCGCCGGGCTGGCCATGATGGGAATCGACAACGTCCCGCTGTTGATGACCGCCGCGTTCATCGCGAGCATCGTCGTCACCAGTTCCTACGGTTACAGCATCGAACGGATCGCCTACCGCCCCCTGCGCGGCAGCAACCGTCTGATCCCGCTGATTTCCGCGATTGGTATGTCGATCTTCCTGCAGAACACGGTTCTGCTCGCGCAAGACTCCAAGGACAAATCCATCCCCAACCTGATCCCCGGCAACATCTCCATCGGGCCAGGTGGCGCACATGAAGTGCTGATTTCCTACATGCAAATCGTGGTGTTCGTGGTGACCCTGGTCGCCATGCTCGGCCTCACGCTGTTCATCTCCCGCTCTCGCCTGGGTCGCGCCTGCCGTGCCTGCGCCGAAGACATCAAGATGGCCAACCTGCTGGGCATCAACACCAACAACATCATCGCCCTGACCTTCGTCATCGGTGCTGCGCTGGCAGCCGTCGCTGCTGTGCTGCTGAGCATGCAGTACGGCGTGATCAACCCGAACGCTGGTTTCCTCGTCGGTCTCAAAGCCTTCACCGCTGCGGTACTCGGCGGCATCGGCAGCATCCCCGGCGCGATGCTCGGCGGGCTGGTGCTCGGGGTGGCGGAAGCCTTTGGCGCCGATATCTTCGGCGACCAGTACAAGGACGTCGTGGCTTTCGGCTTGTTGGTTCTGGTGCTGTTGTTCCGTCCGACCGGCATTCTGGGCCGTCCGGAGGTTGAGAAGGTATGACTAAAAATCTTAAGCAAGCACTCTTCAGTGCGCTCTTGGTTTGGGCGGTTGCGTATCCGGTACTCGGTCTGAAACTGACCATCGTCGGCATCAACCTCGAAGTGCACGGCACCAGCCCGGCCATTCTGGCGACCATCGCCGTGTGCTCGGTGCTGATGTTCCTGCGCGTGCTGTTCAACCAACAGATCAGCAAGGCGTGGAAATCCTCGCCGGGCCTGCCGTTGATCCCGGCCAAGGCCAGCAACTTCCTGACCCTGCCGACCACCCAACGCTACATCATCATTGCGCTGATCCTCGGTGCACTGGTGTGGCCGTTCTTCGGCTCCCGTGGCGCGGTGGACATTGCGACGCTGATCCTGATCTACGTGATGCTCGGCCTCGGTCTGAACATCGTCGTCGGTCTGGCCGGTCTGCTCGACCTCGGTTACGTCGGTTTCTACGCCGTCGGCGCCTACAGCTACGCGCTGCTGTCGCACTACTACGGCCTGAGCTTCTGGATCTGTCTGCCGATTGCCGGTCTGATGGCGGCGACGTTCGGCTTCCTTCTGGGCTTCCCGGTGCTGCGTCTGCGCGGTGACTATCTGGCGATCGTGACCCTGGGTTTCGGCGAAATCATCCGCCTGTTCCTGCGTAACCTGACCGATATCACTGGCGGTCCGAACGGCATCAGCAACATCGAGAAACCGACGTTCTTCGGTCTGACCTTCGAACGTAAAGCGGCGGAAGGCATGCAAACCTTCCACGAATATTTCGGCCTCGAATACAACTCGATCAACAAGGTGATCTTCCTCTACCTGGTGGCCCTGGTGCTGGCACTGGCGGCGCTGTTCATCATCAACCGTTTGCTGCGCATGCCGATCGGCCGCGCGTGGGAAGCGCTGCGTGAAGACGAAATCGCCTGCCGTGCGCTAGGTCTCAACCCGACGATCATCAAGCTGTCGGCGTTCACCCTGGGGGCAAGCTTCGCCGGTTTCGCCGGGAGCTTCTTCGCTGCCCGTCAGGGTCTGGTCACACCGGAGTCGTTCACCTTCATCGAGTCGGCGATCATCCTCGCCATCGTCGTGCTGGGTGGCATGGGCTCGCAACTGGGCGTGATTCTCGCGGCCGTGGTGATGATCCTGTTGCCGGAAATGATGCGTGAGTTCAGCGAATACCGGATGTTGATGTTCGGTGCGCTGATGGTGTTGATGATGATCTGGCGTCCACAAGGTCTGCTGCCGATGCAACGCCCACACATGGAGTTGCGAAAATGAGCCGCGAGATCCTTAAAGTCGAAAACCTGAGCATGCGCTTCGGCGGCTTGCTGGCGGTCAATGGCGTGGCCCTGACCGTCAAGGAAAAACAAGTGGTGGCGCTGATCGGGCCGAACGGCGCGGGCAAGACTACCGTGTTCAACTGCCTGACCGGTTTCTACCAGCCATCGGGTGGCAGCATCCTGCTGGACGGCGAGCCGATCCAGGGCCTGCCGG
This sequence comes from Pseudomonas sp. RSB 5.4, assembly GCF_037126175.1. Lineage (NCBI taxonomy): Bacteria > Pseudomonadati > Pseudomonadota > Gammaproteobacteria > Pseudomonadales > Pseudomonadaceae > Pseudomonas > Pseudomonas sp. RSB 5.4. The sequence goes on along the minus strand of NZ_CP146986.1, from coordinate 6,015,259 downwards.
GGCACAAGATCGCCCTCAAGGGCGTGGTTCGCACCTTCCAGAACGTGCGTTTGTTCAAGGACATGACGGCGGTCGAGAACCTGTTGATCGCCCAGCACCGTCACCTGAACACCAACTTCCTGGCCGGCCTGTTCAAGACCCCGGCGTTCCGCAAGAGCGAGCGCGAGGCCATGGAATATGCCGAGTACTGGCTGGAAAAGGTCAACCTGAAAGAGTTCGCCAACCGTACCGCCGGCACCCTGGCCTACGGTCAGCAACGGCGTCTGGAAATCGCCCGCTGCATGATGACCCGCCCACGGATCCTCATGCTCGACGAACCGGCCGCCGGCCTGAACCCGAAGGAAACCGAAGACCTCAAGGCGCTGATCAGCGTGCTGCGTGAAGAGCACAACGTGACCGTGCTGTTGATCGAACACGACATGAAACTGGTCATGAGCATTTCCGACCACATCGTCGTGATCAACCAGGGCACGCCTCTGGCCGACGGCACGCCGGATCAGATCCGCGACAATCCTGAAGTGATCAAAGCCTACCTGGGGGAAGCGTAAATGCTGCAGTTCGAAAACGTTTCCACCTTCTACGGCAAGATCCAGGCCCTGCACAGCGTCAACGTCGAAGTCCGTCAGGGCGAGATCGTGACCCTGATCGGCGCCAACGGTGCCGGCAAGTCCACGCTGCTGATGACGCTTTGCGGTTCGCCGCAGGCGCACAGCGGCAGCATCCGCTACATGGGTGAGGAACTGGTTGGCCAGGACTCGTCGCAGATCATGCGCAAGAGCATCGCCGTAGTGCCGGAAGGTCGTCGGGTGTTCGCCCGTCTGACCGTCGAAGAAAACCTGTCGATGGGCGGTTTCTTCACCGACAAGGGCGACTATCAGGAGCAGATGGACAAGGTCCTCGGCCTGTTCCCGCGCCTGAAAGAACGCTTCAACCAGCGCGGCGGCACCATGTCCGGTGGCGAACAGCAGATGCTTGCCATCGGCCGCGCGCTGATGAGCAAGCCGAAACTGCTGCTGCTCGACGAGCCGTCGCTGGGCCTGGCACCGATCATCATCCAGCAGATCTTCGACATCATCGAACAGCTGCGCAAGGACGGTGTAACGGTGTTCCTGGTCGAACAGAACGCCAACCAGGCGCTGAAAATCGCCGACCGTGCGTACGTTCTGGAGAACGGCCGCGTGGTGATGCAAGGCACCGGTGAAGCCCTGTTGACCGACCCGAAAGTGCGCGAGGCGTACCTCGGCGGTTGAGGCTTTTCACTGAACAGAAAAACGGCCTTCGGGCCGTTTTTTGTGCCTGGCAGATAGTTTGAATCCAACACAGATCCCCTGTGGGAGCGGGCTTGCTCGCGAAAGCGATTTTACATTCAGCCTATGTGCTGACTGATCCATCGCATTCGCGAGCAAGCCCGCTCCCACACAATCAAAAGCCGTCAGTACGGATTGCAGTGTTGGGCTACAGCGGTGGCCTGATCGACATAAGGCCGTGCCGGCTCAAGGTTCCACTCAGGCTTGTTCCTCACAGGCTTGCCCTCGTAGGTAGCTGCCAGATGGCAAACCATCTGCCGCCGCAATGACCCGCCATTGACGCTGTATTCGCGCCACTGCGGATCGTCCTTGTGCTTGTTGTACAGCTCGGCAAACATCCGGTCGGTCTGGTCGTCCTTGATCGCCCGACCACACGCGGTCGGTACTACCGAGAGCGACCAGGTCTTCGGCCCCAGTTTCGGGTCGGGACGTTGTACCCAGGTGCTGGACTCGATGTACTTGTCGCAGAATTTTGGCGCGCTCGGCGTCGAGGTCTGGATGCACGAGAATGTGGCCTTGGCGACCGGGGTTTTCGGGAAGTCGATCTTGATGATGTTGCGATCCTTGCCGGTCTTGGCCTTGTAATCCTTTTGATTGGCCAAGGCATCATTCAAGCCGCGCTGATCGCTGTAGAAAAACGCCAGAATCGGCAGTTCATCGGTTTTCGGGTTGCCCAGGCGCAGCTCGGTCTGGGTCTGAAATTCGCGGCTGTTGATGACCTTGCGCGCGCCCATGAAATTGCGAAAGGCGTCGACCCGCTCCTTGCTGCTCATCGGATTGCGCATGTTGAAGCCGCACTGCAACTGGTCTTGCTGGCGGTTGTTGTTGAATTGGGTGAAGTGCGCCACCCAGGCACTCGGACTCGTGATAGGTGGCTTCATGGCCTGGCAGACTGCCTCGGTCGGGGCGGTGTTCTTGTTGTCGCCACAGCCACGGTCGTTGCGAAAGTCGGTCCAGGCATCGTTGGGAAACGCGCAGTAGACGTGCACTGGCGTCTCGGGGTCTTTCACTAGATCCCGGGGCGTAATCAGGTAGCCGTTCTGCGTGCTCATGCCCGGGTCTTCATAACTGATGCCGTCGGCCCGCATGAACGAGGCAGCAAACGTACCCAGCTCCACGGCTTTCGGGCTGGGATTCCACACGTCCCACTTTTGCCCTTTGGCCGGATCGGCGCGGTGCGTGCCGCGAACCAGCAGCCCCGAACAGTCCGACGCGGGATCCTGCCCGCAACTGTCGACGGTGTTGTTGTACAGCGTTTCGACTTTTTTCAGCGTCTCCGCACAGGATTCGGCAGTGGCCGCAGTCGCGTGCAACAGCAGCGGCAAGATCAGCAGTGGAACAGTCCTGACCAGACATCTTTTCATGGCTTGCATCTCCTTGATTAGCCAACACACACTCAACGGGGAACGGGGTTGCAACCGGCGGCCCGGGTCTCGGCCTCCGATAACGCCGGCCTGAACGGCTCGAGATTCCACGGCGTCTTGTTGCGATAGTTGGCCAGGACGCACCCCAATTGCTGGCGCATGCTGCCGGCTGAGGTTTCGTTGTCGCGCCAGTTGCTGTCCGCGCCCTTGAGGGCGAACAACTGCTCGTACAAGGCGCCGAGCTGTTCGTTGGGCAAGGCGCGCCCCGCTGCCGTGGGCACGATGCTCAGGCTCCATTCATCCTTGCGGGTGCCGGGGTCGTAACGCTTGATCCAGTCAGCCGAAGCGATGTACTGCGGCGTCGGGGCTGCCACTGGATTGCATCCGGCCTTTGCCGCTTCCTGCGGGCTGACCACGGGGCGGAAAGGTTCCAGGTTCCACTCGGTCTTGGCCGGATAGTTCTGCACCAGACAGCTCAATTGCTGACGCATGCTGCCTGCGGCTTTCTCGTTGTCGCGCCACTGGCTGTCGGCGCCACGCAGCGTGAACAGCTCCTGATAAACGGCGTCCTGGTTGCTGGCCTGAATCGCCTTGCCCTCGGCGGTCGGTGTGACCTTGAGCGACCATTCGTTTTTCTTGCTGCCCGGGTCGTAACGCTCGACCCACACGGCATCGGCAATGTACCTGGCCGCCGGGGCGCCACCCATCACCATTTCGTCGATCGCCTGATCGGCGGCGACGTAGCTGAAGCGCTGCTCTGCAGGCTTGGTGAAATCCAGGCGCAGGATCGGCACGCTGTAGCCCTGAGCCTGAAGTTTTTTCTGGAAATTGCGCGCGCTGTTCAGGCCGTTCTCCGGCTTCGGCGGCGCCTGATCACCGCGGGTGGCGAAGTTCTGCGTGCTGTTGACGTTGTAGATGAAAGCATCGATGTACTTCATGTTTTCGCTGCCATCGTTGGTCGCGGTAGCGTTCTTCAACATGAACTCGTTGACCTGGGCACTGAAGGCAAAAGGATCCTTGTTGGTGGTGTTCGGCCGCGACTCGTGCACGCGGATCATCGCGTGCCAGTCGCTGGGTTTTTCCGCGTTCCACGAACATTGGCCGTACTGGATCGGCCCCTTCATCAGCCCGGTGTATTTCTGCGTCCACTGCTCGGCGGTGGTTACACCGGCCTCCGCGCAAGTGCCATAAGCCAGTGCGGCATTGCGATTGTTCATCGTGCCTTGCGCCGCGCGCGGCGGTTCGCGGCTGTCGAAGAAACCGCAGCCATACCACTTGCGCTCCGGCCCGGTGCCGCCATCGAACGCATAGATGCAGGTAAAGCCCTGCTCTTTGACCGGCAGCTTCAATGCCGCGGCATCGGTGGGCGTGCGCAGGATGAAACCGGCAGGGTGAATCAGAATGCGTGTGCTCAGATCCTTGCGGATCCACGAGTAGGACGTCGCGCCGATCTTGATCGCATAGGGGCTGTAATCCCACGGGTTGAACGGCCCGTCATTGACCATGCGCAAGGTCACGCCGCTGCAGTAATACAGCCCGCGCGCAGCACCGGTATCGGGTTCCTGGCAAGCGTCCTTGAGGGTGTTGTAGTTGCTGTTGATGCGCTTGAGCGTGTCCAGCGGGTCGGTTTGTGGCTGAGCGTTAACCGTGGAAACCAACAGGGGCAGCGTGCAGGCCAGAGCAAACGATGAAGCTTTGCGCGATAGCGCAGCAGAGTCTGAGCGATCCTTCGTCATAAGATACCGTCCTGGTAAATCGGCCTGTCAGAGTTGGCCGTTGAAATGACTATAGAACAGGCGAGAGTGAACACAATCCAGTGTGGGAGCGGGCTTGCTCGCGAAGGCGGTGTGTCATCAAACATCAATGGCGTCTGACACTACGCCTTCGCGAGCAAGCCCGCTCCCACAGTGGATTGCCGTGTTCGAAGAATTTTCTGAAAAATTTGCACTGCGCTGTAACGCATCGCCATGAGCGTTCTCTAGTGGGGTAAGCAAGCGCACTTCGCTTGTAAAACCCAAGCTCAAATCTGGAGAAACATCATGACTACCACTCGCACCCTGTCCGCCGCTGCCCTGGTTCTGGCTCTTGGTTCTGCCCTGAGCATGACTGCCGTTTCCAGCGCCAATGCCGCCGATAACAGCAACATGGAAAAATGCTTCGGCGTGGCCATGAAGGGTCACAACGATTGCGCCGCGGGCGCAGGCACCACCTGTGCCGGCACAGCGAAGATGGACTACCAGGCCAACTCGTGGAAGTTCGTGCCAAAAGGCACCTGCACCACCACCGAGAGCAAGACCTCGCCGACCGGTTTCGGTCAGATGGAAGCCTTCAAAGCCAAGTCCTGAACCATTGCCTGCCCGAGTGACGCTCATGTTGACCACCCGCGAAACTGTCCCACCGCGCACTCGGGCAGCCCTCTGCGGGCTCCCGCCCCGCGCGGGGCTGGGGCTCAAGACCGGGCACTTTGTTGAAGTGCTCGGCACCCGACCGGACATCGGTTTCTTTGAAGTCCACGCCGAAAACTATATGGTCGACGGCGGTCCGTTTCATCATTTTCTCGGGTTGATCCGCGAGCAGTATCCGCTGTCGCTGCACGGTGTCGGGCTGTCCATCGGGGCCGAAGGGTCGCTGGATGCTCAACACCTGCAACGCCTGAAAACGCTGATCGAGCGCTATCAACCGCAATCCTTTTCCGAACACCTGGCCTGGTCGAGCCACGGCCCGGTGTTCCTCAATGACCTGCTGCCACTGGCGTATGACACTCCGACCCTGAACCGCGTCTGCGCGCATATCGACCAGGTGCAGAACAGCCTCAAGCGCCCGATGCTCCTGGAAAATCCAGCGACCTATCTCGGGTTCGAACGCTCGACCATCGATGAGCCGGAGTTCATTACCGAGGTGATCCGCCGCAGCGGCTGTGGTCTGCTGCTCGACGTCAACAACGTCTACGTCTCGTGCGTCAATCATCAACGCGATCCACTGACCTACCTCGACGCGCTGCCTTTGCACGCGGTCGGCGAGATTCATCTGGCCGGGTTCGCCGAAGATGCCGACAGCCTCGGCGACCGTTTGCTGATCGACGATCACGGCGCGCCGATTGATGACGCGGTCTGGGCGTTGTACCGGCTGGCGCTCGAACGAATCGGCCCGATGGCAACCTTGATCGAACGGGACAATCAGGTTCCGGCGTTCAATGTGCTGCTGGCCGAGGCGCAGCAGGCCGAAGCGTTATTGCTGCACGCCGGGAATCAGCCATGAGCACTCAAGCCGACTTCAGCGCCGCCCTGCTCGACACTCGCCGGCCCTGCCCCGCTGGCCTGTGCAGCGTTAACGGTGCTGATCCCGCCAGCCGATTCTCGGTGTATCGCAATAACGTGCAAGGTTCGTTGATCAACGCGCTGGCCGACAGTTACCCGGTGGTGCAGCAGTTGGTCGGCGAGGAGTTTTTCCGTGGCATGGCCAGCATTTTCATCCAGCAGCAGCCGCCGCGCAGTCCGTTGATGAGCCGTTACGGCGACGGTCTGGCGGACTTCATTGGCGCCTTCGAACCGGCGGCCGGCGTCCCTTATCTGGCCGACGTCGCACGGCTCGAACGCCAGCGCACCCGCGCCTATCACGCCGCCGATGCGCTGGCGGTCAATGCGCAACAGATCAGCGCTGCACTGGCCGATCCGCACACACTGGCCAAACTGACCATCGCCCTGCATCCCTCGCTGCACCTGCTCGATTCGGCCTACGCGGTGGTTTCGATCTGGGCGGCGCATCAAGGAGACGCGACGCTGGCGGGCATCGACGTCCATCAAGGCCAACACGCACTGGTGCTGCGCAACGCACTCGAAGTCGAGGTCTTTACCCTCGATCACGGCGCCAGCGTGTTTATCCGCCACCTGCTCAACCACCAACCGCTGCTGCAAGCTGCGCAAAACAGCCCGCCCTTCGATCTGCCGCAGACGCTCGCCCTGCTGATCGGCCACAACGCCATCACCGACCTGAACAACAAGGTATCGCCATGAACAACCTCATCACTCGCGCCATCGGGCTCATGGAAAAAATCCCCCACAGCCTGATCGCCTTCATCGCGCGGTTCTCGATAGCCGCGGTGTTCTGGAAGTCCGGGCAGACCAAGGTCGAGGGGCTGGCCATCGATTTGATCGACGGCACCTTGCAACTCGGCTGGCCACATTTGGCGGACTCGACGATTCCGTTGTTTCAGAGCGAATACCACGTGCCGCTGCTGTCACCGGAAATCGCCGCGCACATGTCGGCGTTTGCCGAGCACTTCTTTCCGGTGCTGATATTGATCGGCTTCGCCACGAGATTTTCAGCGCTGGCGCTGCTGGGCATGACACTGGTGATCGAGGTGTTCGTCTATCCCGATGCCTACCCGACCCACGGCACCTGGGCGGCGGTGTTGCTGTACCTGATGGCGACCGGGCCGGGGAAATTGTCGATCGATCACCTGATCGCACGACGTTTTGCCAGTTGACCACCAACTGTAGGAGTGAGCCTGCTCGCGATAGCGGTAATCCAGCTAACATTTCTGTTGAATTTGCTTACGCAATCGCGAGCAGGCTCACTCCTACAGGAAATGAGTTAGCGCTGAAGGCGATCCAGCGCCTCGCCGCTGCGCTTGAACCAGCCAATCAGATAATCCGCCAGCACTTGCGTGCGCTTGGGCAAACCGCCCTGATAAGGATGCACCAGATACATCGGCATCCGGCGCGTCTGAAAGTCGCGCAGCAGCCAGCGCAACCGACCGTCAGCCAATTCCGTTTGCAGCAGATACGACGGCAAACGGGCGATACCAGCGCCGGCCAGTGCGGCTTTCTTCAGCAGGTTGTAATGGTTGCTGGCGAACGGCCCCGACACCCGCACCCGCAGCAATTCGTGCTGTTGGTGATACAGCCATTCCTCGCGACCACTGTAGTGACTGTTGAGCAGGCAACGGTGCTCGACCAGCTCCTGCGGGCTCAGAGGTTCGCCGAACTGCTCAAGATACGCCGGGCTGGCACAGGTCATTTCCTGCCACGCCAGCAGTGGCCTGGCCACCAGCCGTTCGTCATTGGCCACTTCGCTGCGGATAGCCAGATCAAACCCATCCCGGGACAGGTCGCGATAGCTGTTGTTCAGCTCCAGCTCGATCTGCACCTCGGGGTATTTCTGCGAGAACTCCAGCAGCAGGCCATCGAAAAACGTTTCCCCCAGCGACACCGGTACCGTCATCCGCACCGGCCCGGCCATGTCGTCCTTCAAGCGCGCCAATGCCTGACGCGCGCGCTCCACCTGAACGACCAGCGCTTGCGCCTGCGGCAGCAAAGCGGCGCCGGCGGCAGTCAGGTTCAGACGGCGCGTCGTGCGTTGCAGCAACACCACGGAAAACTGTGCTTCCAGCTGACTGATGCGTTTGGACAACTGGCCCTTGCTGCAACCCAGTTGCTGCGCCGCCAGGGTAAAACTGCCGGCCTCGATCAACACCGCAAACGCCGCCAGATCATCCATTTCGCTCATGGATTGTTTCCATTTGAAAACCAAAGGTTGCCTATTAGTGCGCTTATCCGCAGAAAAAACCACTCTAGACTGAAACCTCATTCAACCCATTGAGGAACAGCCCATGAAGATTCTGTTGATCGGTGCCGCCGGCACCATCGGTTCGGCCGTGGATAAAGAGCTGAGCCAGCGTCACGAAGTCATTCGTATCGGTCGCAACAGCGGCGATTTCCAGGTAGACATCAGCGACAGCGCGTCGATTCGCAAGCTGTTCGAGCAGACCGGCAAGTTCGACGCGCTGGTCTGCGCCGCCGGCAACGTGACCTTCGCCCCACTCGGCGAGATGAACGCCGACAGCTTCGCCCTGGGCCTGAAAGACAAGCTGATGGGCCAGGTCAACCTGCTGCTGATCGGCCGCGAATATGCCAACGACGGCGCCTCGTTCACCTTCACCACCGGCGTGCTCAGCCACGACCCGATCCGCTCCGGCGCCTCGGCAGCACTGGTCAACGGCGCCCTGGACAGTTTCGTCAAAGCCGCCGCCATCGAATTGCCGCGTGGCTTGCGCGTCAACTCGATCAGCCCGACCGTGCTGCTGGAAGCCATGGGCAGCTACGCCCCGTACTTCCGTGGCTACAAGCCGGTTCCGGCAGCCGATGTGGCATTGGCCTACGCCAAAAGTGTCGAAGGCCTGCAAACCGGTCAGACCTTTCACGTGGGCTAAACCCTTGTGATCAACGGTCAGCCTGCGTAACGTGGCGGCACTTGTCTGGAGAGCCGAAGATGCGTGTTGCCCGTTCGTTGATCGTTGTTGCCCTGCTGCCGTTGTTCGCCGCCTGCCAATTGCTCGATGGCCCGCGTGAAAGTGCTTCCCACGTCGGGCAAACCCGGATGCAGGGGCAGTTGACGGCGGCCGACGGCAAACTGGTGTTCCAGCCCTGTGGCGAACAGCGTCAGTACGTGGTCAACGACATCGGCGGCACCAGCGTGCTGCAAGAGGCCGCGACCCTCGCCGATCAGCAGGGCAAGCTGTTTGCCGATGTGCGCGGGAAGATCGCCGGCGACCGGCTCGACCTTGGCCAGTTGTATCGCGTCGAGCGCTCCGGCACCGCGTGCGATGACCCGAATTTCAAACTGTTGATCCTGCGTGCCGCCGGCCACGGTCCCGAGTGGAACGTCAAAGTCAGCGGCAAGGGCATGGTCATCGATCGTGAAGGCCAGCCGGCACTGGCCGTGCCTTATGTCGAAGAGCAACTGGGCGACGGTCGCTTCAACCTCAGCAGCGAAGCCAACAACCAACGCATCGAGTTGTGGGTCGCGCCGCAGCGCTGCGTCGACAGCAGCACCGGCAGCGTGCAGCACATGAGCGCCGAACTGCGCATCGACGGCAAGGTCGAGCGTGGTTGCGGGTATTTCGGCGGATCGCGTAACGACTGAGCGTTTTAGCCTCACCGGATCCGGCCTTTGCGGCTTATAATCGCGGCCTTCAAACGCCCTGGCGCAGTTGTGCGCCCCGCGAATCCGGATCCTCGCCATGTTACGAATCACCGAACTCAAGCTGCCAATCGACCATCCCGAAGAAGACCTGCGTGCCGCCATCGTGCAGCGCCTGGGCATCGCCAGCGATGATTTGCTCGATTTCACCTTGTTCAAGCGCAGCTACGACGCGCGAAAAAAGTCCTCCGAACTGTGCTTCATCTACACCATCGACCTCACCGTGCGCGACGAGGCCAAGGTGCTGGGCAAGTTCGCCGACGACCGTAACGTCAACGTGGCGCCGGATGTCAGCTACAAATTCGTCGGGCAGGCGCCGAGCGACCTGAGCCAGCGCCCGATCGTGGTCGGTTTCGGCCCGTGCGGGATCTTCGCCGGCCTGTTGCTGGCTCAGATGGGCTTCAAGCCGATCATCCTCGAACGTGGCACCGAAGTCCGTCAGCGCACCAAGGACACCTGGGGCCTGTGGCGTAAAAGCGTGCTCAACCCCGAGTCCAACGTGCAGTTCGGCGAAGGCGGCGCGGGTACGTTCTCTGACGGCAAGCTGTACAGCCAGATCAAGGATCCGAAGTTCCTTGGCCGCAAAGTCCTGCACGAGTTCGTCAAGGCCGGCGCGCCGGAAGAAATCCTCTACGTCAGCAAACCGCACATCGGTACGTTCCGTCTGACCGGCATGGTCGAGACCATGCGTGAAGAGATCCGCGCCCTGGGCGGCGAAGTGCGTTTCCAGGAGCGCGTCACCGACGTGCTGATCGAAGACGGCCAACTGGTCGGCGTCGAACTGGCGAGCGGTGAAACCCTGCATTCGAAACACGTGGTCCTGGCCCTCGGCCACAGTGCCCGTGACACCTTCCGCATGCTCCACAGCCGTGGCGTATTCATGGAAGCCAAGCCGTTCTCGGTGGGTTTCCGCATCGAACACCCGCAGTCACTGATCGACCGTGCGCGGCTGGGCAAGTACGCCGGCCACCCGAAACTCGGTGCTGCCGACTACAAACTGGTGCACCACGCCAAGAACGGTCGTTCGGTCTACAGCTTCTGCATGTGCCCGGGCGGCACCGTAGTGGCGGCCACGTCCGAGCCGAATCGCGTGGTCACCAACGGCATGAGCCAGTACTCGCGTAACGAGCGCAACGCCAACTCCGGGATCGTCGTCGGCATCACCCCGGAAGTCGATTACCCGGGCGGCCCGCTGGCCGGTATCGAGTTGCAGGAGCGTCTGGAATCCCACGCGTTCATCCTCGGCGGCAGCGACTACAAGGCCCCGGCGCAACTGGTCGGCGACTTCATCAATGGCACCCCGTCGACCGAACTGGGCGAAGTCGAGCCGTCGTACAAACCGGGCGTGGCCCTGGGCGACCTGGCTCTGGCCCTGCCGGACTTTGCCATCGAAGCGATTCGTGAAGCGTTGCCGGCGTTCGAGAAGCAGATTCGCGGTTACTCGCTGCACGATGCGGTGTTGACCGGCATCGAGACTCGCACCTCGTCGCCGCTGCGCATCACGCGTAACGAGTCGCTGCAGAGCATGAACGTCAAAGGTCTGTTCCCGGCGGGTGAAGGCGCGGGTTATGCGGGCGGGATTCTGTCGGCGGGTGTCGACGGGATTCGGATTGCCGAGGCCGTGGCGCGGGACATTCTCGGTCTGGAAGCCTGATACATCTGTCTTGAAGTAACACCAACCTCCTGTGGGAGCGGGCTTGCTCGCGAATGCAGTGTGTCAGTCGACGAAGATGTTGACTGACCCGACGCATTCGCGAGCAAGCCCGCTCCCACATTGGTTTCCGCGTTTGGCTTTAGATATTGGCGCGCAACACCGAGGTCGGCAGCGCCTCACCTTTCTCGGCACTCGCCGCCACTGCCGCCATCAACCCCTCCAGCTCATAGCCCTGCGCCTTCAGCCAGGCCTGATCGTAATAGGTGTCGGCATACCGCTCGCCACCATCGCACAGTATCGCCACGATTGATCCCGACTCCCCCGTCGCTTTCATCTGTTGCGCTGCCATCAGCGCGCCGATCAGGTTGGTGCCGCTCGACCCGCCGACATGCCGTCCCAGACGCTGCGCCAGATAATGCATGGCCGCCAGAGACAAGGCGTCCGGCACCTTGACCATCGCATCGATCACCTTGGGCAGGAACGACGCCTCGACCCGTGGCCGGCCAATGCCTTCAATTCGCGAACCGCAATCCAGGCGCAGACTCGCGTCGCCGGTCTGGTAGTAATCGAAAAACACCGAACGCTCGGCGTCGGCGCACAGCACCCGGGTGCAATGCTGGCGATAACGCACGTAACGACCCAGGGTCGCGGTGGTGCCGCCGGTGCCGGGGCTGGAAATCAGCCAGCTCGGTTCGGGATGTTGCTCGAAACGCATCTGCTGGAAGATCGACTCGGCGATGTTGTTGTTCGCCCGCCAGTCGGTGGCCCGCTCGGCATAGGTGAACTGGTCGATGAAGTGGCCGCCATGCTCGCGGGCCAGACGTTCGGATTCGGCGTAAATCTGCGTCGGATCCTTTACCAGATGGCTCTGGCCACCGTAGAAAGCGATCTGCGCAATTTTCTCTTTCGAGGTGGTCGCCGGCATCACCGCAATGAACGGCAAACCGAGCATGCGCGCGAAATACGCCTCGGAAATCGCCGTCGAACCGCTGGACGCCTCGATCACCGGCGCGCCGGGCTTGAGCCAGCCGTTACACAACGCATACAGGAACAACGACCGCGCCAGGCGATGCTTGAGGCTGCCGGTGGGATGACTGGACTCATCCTTGAAATACAACTCGATACCCGGGAAACCCGGTAGCGGCAAGGGGATCAGATGGGTGTCGGCGCTGCGCTGGAAGTCCGCTTCGATAATGCGGATGGCTTCGCGGGCCCACTGGCGGTTGTCGCTCATGATCATGCTCTCGTTGATTCGGGCAGAAATTGCCTCGTCACAGGCTCAGCCGCCAAGCATAGGAAAAAACCTACAGGCCTCACAGATACAGCTGAGCCTCAATATATCCGCCAACTGCTAGGCTCTGTGCAAGTGCGTGTCTGACCTTATGCCATGTAGATGGAGAGTGACCTTGCCGCTGCGCAGAACCTTTACCCGTTTCTTTCAGTTGGAAGCGGCCAGCGGCTTGCTATTGATTGCCGCCGCCATCCTCGCCCTGATCATCAACAACTCACCGCTGTCATGGCTGTACACCGGGTTTCTCGACACCCCGGTGGTGACGCAGATCGGTGCGCTGAAAATCGCCAAGCCGCTGCTGCTGTGGATCAACGACGGCCTGATGGCACTGTTCTTCCTGCTGATCGGTCTGGAAGTGAAGCGCGAAGTGCTCGACGGGCAGCTGTCGAAACCATCGCAGATCGTCCTGCCGGGAGCAGCGGCGGTCGGCGGCATGCTGGTGCCTGCGTTGATCTACTGGCTGCTCAATCGTGACAACCCGCCCGCCCTGAACGGCTGGGCGATTCCCACCGCCACCGACATCGCCTTCGCCCTCGGCGTACTGGCGCTGCTGGGCAAGCGTGTGCCGGTGTCGCTGAAACTGTTTCTGATGACGCTGGCGATCATCGACGACCTCGGCGCCATCGTGATCATCGCGGTCTTCTATTCCGGCGAACTCTCGAGCCTGTCGCTGGGTCTGGCGGCGGCATGCATCGCAGCGCTGGTGGCGATGAACCGGCTCGGCGTGGTCAAGCTCGGCCCGTACATGATCATCGGTCTGATCCTGTGGGTGTGCGTGCTCAAGAGCGGGGTTCACGCGACACTGGCCGGGGTCACGCTGGCGTTCTGCATCCCGCTACGCACGAAAAATGCCGAACCCTCGCCATTGATGACCCTCGAACACGCGCTTCATCCGTGGGTGGCCTACGGCATTCTGCCGCTGTTCGCCTTCGCCAACGCCGGGCTGTCGCTGAGTGGGGTGACCGTCGAAAGCTTCACCCATCACGTCCCCATGGGTATCGCCATCGGCTTGCTGCTGGGCAAAACCGTCGGTGTGTTCGGCCTGACCTGGCTGGCGGTGAAAATCGGCATCGCCGCTCTGCCCCAAGGTGCCAATTGGGGTCAGGTACTGGGCGTGGCGATCCTCTGCGGCATCGGTTTCACCATGAGCCTGTTTGTCGGCTCGCTGGCCTTTGAACCGGGCGTGAGCGACTACGCCGGCATGGACCGGATGGGCATTCTGACCGGTTCGATTCTGGCGGCGTTGATCGGGTATGCGGTGACGGCGGCGGCGAGTCGCCATAACGCACATTCACCTGCATAGGACCTGTGAATGGGCTCGTTGTGGCGAGGGAGCTTGCTCCCGCTGGAGCGCGAAGCGATCCCAATATCCCGGGTCTGCTGCGCAGCCCAGCGGGAGCAAGCTCCCTCGCCACAAGTCCAGGCTCGTCTGAAAACCAGCGAACAATCCCGGAGATAAATCCCCTCACCACAGGCCTGGCTTGCCTGACAAATAGCGAACAATCCCCAGCCCATTAGAGATGCGTCCTACAGCCACCCTCTGCCTGCTTTCGTTAACGTCGCGCAGCCCTTTCGAAGGGTTGACGATGGATGAACGAAAGGACGCTCAGTGGCTCGCAACAAGGACATTCCCCGGGTTCCCAACCCACCGGCGGGCGACGGTCATCACGTCACCTACCGCTATATGACGGCCACTGAACTGGCCGAGCGCGACGCTCGACAAAACGCATACGACGCCATGCTGGCGCGGCAGGAGGCCTTCGAGCGCAGCCGCGAGGTTGCGGCGAAAAAGCCTGATCCCGTGCGTGCCGGGTGCGTGTTCGCCAAGTCCTGCAAGTTGCCGGACGCGATCATCGATTACTCGAATCCTTCGGGGATGGTGCCGACTGACAGCCTGAAGGATTACGGAGATCTGGTCCTGCTCGGCGGCCGTGAAGCCGATGACAGCGGCGGCGTTCCACTCAAGAAAATCAGCGGCACTGCCATCCCGGCAGGCCTGGGCACCTTCGCCCTTGCGGGTGAGGCGTTCAAGGCATTGCCCGCCATCGCTTCCGCCGCCGTTGTGACCCCTTTGGTCGGGCTGGTGGCGTTGCTCATGCCATCGAACCTGGGCGACAGCGCCCTCTACACCGAAGACCAGTTGCTCGCCCTCAAACAGGCTCGAACCCGCGTGCGCCTGCATGTCGAACAACAGGCCGACGGCAGCCTCAAGGGTTATGGTTTCTACACCGGCAAGAATCGCGACTGGGAAATGGTCGATGTCGCGCAGTTCACCGCACGTGATAACCGCTTTGTCGCAGACCTCGGCGAAGGCATCGAACTGATCTGGACGCCCGCCGTGGACGGCTCCGACATCCTCGGCATCCCCGCGCTGGAGGCCGCTCCGCAGGCACCGCATATCTGGGTATACCCACCGACGAAAGCGGCGGACGGGATTCTGGTGAACCCGGTTTATCCGCCGGAGTATCGGGATTTCATTTTGGTGTTTCCGGCGGATTCGGGGGTTAAGCCGGTTTACATTGTGCTCAGTCGAGCTCGCGACCATGCCTACTACGACCACCCAAAGACGCTACCTGCGTTTCCTGATGCGGTCAGAGTGAAGTCCAAGTCATCGGTTCAGGGTGGAGGAAAGCGGCGAGCACGCTGGGTAGACCGCAAAGGTCGGATCTATGAATGGGATTACAAAAGCAATGCTGTAGAAAAATACGACAAACTGGGAACCACTCATTTGGGTGAGTTCAATCATATTACTGGCGAACAAACCGGGCCCGCCGAGCCGGATAGAAGAACCTCTAGAAATTAAGGGACTAAAACATGCGTTACCTTTCAATAACCGGGTTTTACCCTGACGAAATCCAAGACAGCTCGCTACAGTTTGAAATGGATATCAACGATAGCGAAATGAATCAAAAGGTTGCACAGCTCATTGAATCCAAGCCGCTTAACGAGCTGGAGCCTGGAGAATTGTTATTGAGCCGGGATCAAGTAAGCGCATTGGAAGTCCTTCTGAACGTCAGCTTCCCGAAGGGTCTGGAGTATTTCATGGGCACCTGTGCCCAGCACTGATCAGGCGAATTGAAACAAACAAAAAACCCCGACCAGTCACCTGATTGGGGTTTTCTTTTACCGCTCGTTTCCGCTTAGTGCGAAACGCGGCTGGTGCCACCGACGGTGGAGATGCGCACGCGCTCACCGACACGGAACACTTCGTTTTCCTGAACCTGTTGCACGTAGGCACGCATGCTGCCGTCGTCTTCGCGCACGGTGATTTCAACGCCCTGGGTGCGGGTCAGGCCTTCTTCGGTGGCCGAACCGATCAGGCCGCCGGCCACGGCGCCGATGACCGCCGCGACGATGCTGCCTTTGCCGCCACCGATGGCGCTGCCGCCGACACCACCGACCACTGCGCCTGCAGCGCCGCCGATCGGGGTCTTGGTGCCTTCGATTTTCACCGGACGCAGGGATTCGATGGTGCCCATGCGAATCGTCTGCACACGACGCGCTTCGTCACGGGAGTAGGAGTCACCGGTCAGGCTCGACTGGCAGCCGGTCAGCAACATCGCCATCGTGGAAAAGGAAGCAACCAGCAGAACAGACTTACGCATAGCATCAACTCCAAAAGAACATGTATTCATTAAACCCCGCAGCTTGACGCCTGTCACGACGCGGCCGGGATAAACTTGATTTTATTCAGGCCCGGTACAGGCACCTGCCGCCCACCCAACAGTAGCGCCAAATCGCCCAACCCGCCCTGCCGACCCAAGGATTTTTCATGGATTACGTGATCATTTTCGTCACCACCGTCGCCGGTTTGTACTTCCACGGGTGGCTGTACGTACGGATCAGACGCTGGATGGACCGTGATCTGGCGCTATCCCTGGCTGGCAAGGACGAAGGCAAACGCACCTTCATGCTCGAACAACTGGCAGATGCCCGGGCGCAGAAGGTCAAGCGTCGGGACCTGCCGCAGTGGCTTGAGGCCGCTGCGGCAGGCTATCTCGCTCGGTAGACTGCTTAAGGCGCCAGACGTTCAAGAATCCAGTCGGCACCCTGCTGACGATAGTTCAGGCGATCATGCAGACGACTTGGACGGCCCTGCCAGAACTCGATGCGCTCAGGCAGCAGGCGATAGCCGCCCCAGTGCTCCGGGCAGTCAGGCTGAGTATCGCTGAAGCGTTGCTCGGTGGCCTTGAGCAAATCCTCTAGCTCGCCACGGCCGTTGATCACCCGGCTCTGCGGCGAGGCCCAGGCGCCGAGCCGGCTGCCCAGCGGGCGCACCTGATAATACGCGTCGGACTCTTCAGGCGTGACCTTCACCACCCGCCCTTCAATACGCACCTGGCGCTCCAGGGTTGGCCAGAAAAACGTCATGGCCGCGAAAGGATTCGCCGCCAGATGCTGCCCCTTGGCACTGTCGTAGTTGGTGAAAAAGGTGAAGCCCTGCGCGTCCAGGCCCTTGAGCAGCAGAATGCGACAATGCGGACGCCCGTCCGCATCGACCGTGGCCAGGGTCATCGCGTTGGCCTCCACCGGCGCCTGTTCGGTTTTCACCGCGTCGGCAAACCACTGGTGAAACAGCGCGAACGGCTCGCCCGGGGCTTGCGCCTCGGTCAGGCCATCCCGGGTGTAATCACGACGCATATCAGCCAGAGCCTGAGTCATGGCGCATTCCTTTTCGTTAGCGGATCACTGCTTGGCAGCATCGGTGGCAGCGACCTTCTTGTCGGTCGCTGCGGCTTTGGCCGGCTCGGTTTTCTTCACCGGAGTCTTGGCTGGAGCCCTCTTCGCAGGTGCTTTGGCTGCAGCTTTTTTCGCTGGAGCCTTTTTAGTCGCCGATGCCGCGGCTTTCTTCGCGGCAGGCGCTGGCGTTACCGGCTTGTCGACTGGCTTGACGTCCTGCGCGGCAACCAGAGTCACCGGTGCCGGAGCTGGCATGTTGTACTTGCTCAACAGCGCAACCATGGTGTTCTGCGGTGTAACCAGCAGCTCGATACGACGGTTCAAGGCACGGCCTTCAACACTGTCGTTAGCCGCGCGCGGAGCGTCGGCCCCCATGCCACGCAGCATCAGGCGGTCACGTTGCAGGCCGCTGAGACGGAAGATCGCGGCCACCGATTGGGCGCGTTCCAGGCTGAGCTTGGTGTTATCCGCCGCCACGCCCGAGCTGTCGCTGTGACCGAGTACCAGGATCGCCGTTTTCGGATCGGCTTCGAGGATTTTGGCGACGTTGGTGAACGGGCTCAGGGTAACCGGGAGCAGCATGGCCGGACGTTTCGGGTTGAACGAGCCTTCAACCGGTGCGATCAGCACCAGCACGTTCTCACGACGTTCGAACTGCAGGTTGCTGCCTTTGATGGCGGCACGCAGACGCGGCTCATAATCGTCAAGCCAGGCTTGGGTGACTTTCGGATCCGGCATCGGCACGACTTTAGCGGCAACCTGATCTTTGGCAGTGCTCTGCTGCTTGCCGAATGGCCACCACCACTTGGTGCCTGTGTCAGCGTTGGCATTGGCGTTGGCGACTACAGCCGGCTTGGCGTCGGGTTTCGCCTCAGGTTTCACTTCAGCTTTGACGTCGGGTTTCACATCAGACTTAGCGGCCGAGTTGTCCGAACCGCCGAACGGCCAGTACCAAGGGCTGCTGCTTTCAGCCTTGGCCACCGGTGCGGTGGCGGCAGGCTTCAACGGGGCTGGGGCCGGGGCCGGGGCTGCCGCTGGAGCCGGTGCCTTTGCAGATGCAGATGCAGATGCAGATGCAGATGCAGATGCAGACGCTGTCGCTGGAGCTGGCGCCGATACTGGATCTTTGGCCGCTGCTTTATCGGAAGAGCCGAACGACCACCAACTGCCGCCGTCCGCATCATTTTTAGGGGTCTGCGCACATCCGGTAATCGCAACACACAGGGCGGCCAGGGCAAGAGTGTTTTTATATGACATTGAAAATCCCCAAGATGAAGTAATTGAATCAGAGCTCTTTTGCCCGGATAAATAGACGTTTTGCATCGAAAAACCAAAACAGACTCCATCCCTGGAGCCTGAAGTAAAGCATTACAGACAAGTGGCAAGTACCCGCGCCAGTTTCTGCGCCCGAGGGTCCATCAAGACGTACGGCCCCAGGGTATTTGTCACAAAACCAAAAGCAACATCGTGCTCCGGGTCTGCAAATCCGATGGAACCCCCGGCGCCCGGATGGCCAAACGCCCGTGGGCCCAGACCATAAGTCGCGTTCGCCACGTCGGGTTGATCAAGCATGCAGCCCAGACCGAAACGGGTTCGGGTCAGCAGGGTCTTGTCTTCGCCGAGGCTATGCTCGCGGGTCAGCTCGTTGAGCATTTCGCCGTCAAGCAGGCTACCGTCGAGCAATCCGGCGTAAAAACCCGCCAGGCTGCGCGCATTGCCGTGGCCATTGGCCGCCGGTTGTTGCATGCGTCGCCATTCCGGCTTGTTGGTACTGGTGAGCACCGATGGCGGATTGGTGAATGCACGAGTGGTCATGGCCGTGGGTTCACGCATGGTCACTTGCAACAGGCGCTGGGCCGCGGCATCGCCGACGTTGCCCTTGCCCCGGGCGATGTGCGCCACGCGGTAAAACTCCTCGTCAGCCAGACCGACATGAAAATCCAGCCCCAATGGCTTGGCCACGCGTGCCACAATCGATTCCCCCGGCCCGCGACCGTCTGCGCGGCGCAACAACTCGCCGATCAGCCAGCCGTAAGTGATCGCGGCATAACCGTGCCCCTCACCCGGCGCCCACCACGGTGCTTCGGCCGCCAGGGCATCGACCATGGTTTGCCAGTCATAAAGGGCTTCGGGGGCGAGCAGTTCACGCAGGGCCGGCAGACCGGCCCGATGGCTGAGCAACTGGCGCAGGGTGACCGATTCCTTGCCGGCCGCCGCGAACTCCGGCCAGTAGCGGGCCACCGGAACATCCAACTGCAATTTGCCTTCGGCCACAAGTTGCAGCGCCGCAACGGCGGTGAAAGTCTTGGTGCAAGAGAACAGGTTGGCGATGGTGTCGCTGTGCCAGGCCTCGGTGCCGTCCTTGTCGGCGGTACCGGACCAGAGGTCGAGGACAGTTTCTCCGCCGACCTTGATGCACAACGTTGCGCCGCGTTCCTGGGGATCGTCGAACAGTGCCGCGAATGCCTCGCGCACCGCTTCGAATTGAAGCTCGTAATGTCCCTGAATCTGCACCCGCAACTCCCCCGCAAAAACACGCTACAAATTGGTCGGCATTGTTCCAGTCCTTGAGGGATTTGGGAACAGCCGCAGGCTAGACGGTTGATGTTGTGGCATACGACTGATGCCATCGCCAAAAGGCCCGCTCGCACAGCAGATTCATGAACACCACAAATCCAGTGTGGGAGCGAGCCCGCTCGCGAAGAACGATAGCTCGTTCCGAGGCTTAGTGCCCATTCCCTGAATGCCCGCCCGCATGCCCGGCGCCAGGCCCTTTGCCGGCCTCGCCCTGTCTGCCGCCTTCAGCTTCATGCGCCGGCGCAGCGGCTTTTTCGGCTTCTTTGCCCAACTGATCAAGCGCCTGCAGGTTGCTCTTGCGCACCGCCTCGACAAAGCCCTGATACGGCAGATCGGTAACCCCCACCAGACCGAAGTGCCCGTTCTCGCCGTCGAGCAGGCGTCCGGTCGCCGGTTGATCCAGGTACTGGAACCAGTGCACGCCGACGATCGACGGCTCGTTCAACGCCTGTTTGAGGAAGTTGGCATAGGCCGGGCCGCGATCTTCTTCCCGTGCCAGTTGCGTTACGCCGCCCCAGAACGGTCCACGGTCAGCCGAACCGAAATTGAATTCGGTGATCAGCACCGGTTTGTCGAGGGCGCGCAAGGCGGCGAAGTCATACCCGTCCTGCGGCTTCAGCGTGTACATATTGAAGCTCAACACGTCGCAATACTGCGCGCAGGACGCTACCGCTTCCGGGGTGCTGGTGGCGAAACGGCCGCCGAGCAGCAGCTGATTCGGCGCGTGCCATTTCAACGAGTCAGAGATGGTCTTGAAGTAGGTATCGGCGAACACCTTCTGGAAGTATTTGAAGTCGTTTTCGATTTCCGGATGCTCCGGATTCGGCATCGGCGGCACGAAACCCGGGTCTTCCATCAACTCCCACGCCGGCAAATCAATGCCCCACGCTTTCGACAGACCTTCCTGGTTGCGGTACTTGTCGCGCAGTTGCTTGAGGAACGCGCGTTTGGCTGGCACGTCGGTGGTCATTTTCAACGTGCCATAGGCCAGGGCGTAGCGCGACTGCGGATCGTCGCCGGGACCGGCCCAGGCCAGTTCGTTGTCGGCGTAGTAACCGATCAACCACGGATCATCGCGGTGATCACGGGCAGCGATGGCCACGGCACGCTCGGTAGCCATGGCGAAACGCGGGTCGAACGGGTCAGGCATGCCGCCCCACCAGTCTGTGCCGGTGCTGATGCTGGTGTAGTCGCCGACGATCGACAGCGGCAAGGTGTACGGCACCCGCTCTGCGTCGCCCAGCGAATCGGCACTCCAGTTGCCAACCGTGTTGAACCCCCAGGCTTGCAGACGATCAAGGGTGTGCGCGGCCCACTTCTGCTCATCGACCGTGGCTTTGCATGGCGCGGCGCTGGTCGGCTCGGCTGCCGGTCCGGCGGGTGCCTGCGCTGCGCAAGGTTCGCCGTACAGGCGTTGCAGGTTGGCGCCGTAGAAATCGTACCAGCGCCCGGCGTTGTAGCCACGGCCCTGGTCGGCGCCGTTGCCGCCACGGTTGTCGCCTTCGCCGAAATGGCTGGCAAGTGGCTCGTCTGGTTTTGGCAGCGATTCGAACATCCACTCACGCCCGGCGACGTAGGTCTGGTTGACCTGCGGGCTGACGGTGTTGACCCCCAGCGAATAGAACGGATGCCCTTCAGGGGTCACCAGATACCAGCGACCGTCACGCTTTTCGGTGCGGAAAAAGCCGCTGGCCTTGAACGCCGGGCCTTTGCTCCAGCCACCGAACTTGTCCAGCGAGGACTTTTCGCGCTCGGCCAGCCAGGTTTTCAGCTGTTGATCTTCCTTGGCGGCGGCGGATTTCAGTTGTTCGTCATTGTTGATTTTCTCCAGCCATTTGCTGCGGGTCGACTGCCCGTAAGCGTCCACCAGATTGCCATACACTGCCTGGGTGACGGCATCGCCGTCCTGCACGCCGAAACGTTCAAGCAGCAGGCTCTGAGCGGCTTTCGGCTGATCCATCCACAGGCTCACCGACACCACCTGACTGCGGTCCAGTTCACCGCTGCTGCTGGCCAGCAGAATCCGCTGGCCATCGACGGTCATCGGCATCGGCGGCCCGGCCTTCATGCCCTGGCTCAGCGGCGAAGTCGCCACCAACGGCACCAGCAGGGTTTGCGCGGGTCCGGCCGGCAAGTCGACGCGGCTGGTCAGCGTCTGGCCGTTGTTGCTCTGGATTTGCACGTAAACCGTCACCGCCCAGTTCATTGCACTCTGCAGACGCAGGCTCATCATGCCCGACTGCGACCAGTCCCAGGCACCGGTCTGCGGAGTCAGGCGCAGGGTCGGACGGGCTACCGGGTTGAACGTCACCCGGCGCAGCACTTCACCTTCCGGGGTTTGCTCGGCGTTGGCTTGTGGCAGGTCAGTGTTTTCGGTGACGACTTTCACCACGTCGGCAGGACGGACGAAGTTGAACAGGGTCTGCTGACCGGCAGGCGCCGCCAACAACGGGGCGGCGAAGATCAAGGCAAACACGGCAGGCAACGAGCGGCGAATCATAAGAACGGAGTTCTCCCTAACGACCAAAAGGCCAATGGAAAAGCGATGGCGGAGAGATAGACAACGCGGCGGGCAAAACTGCCCACCGTTGTCTCAGGATATTTCACGACGGAATGGCGGCAACGCATTGAGAATCGCCTTGCCGTAGCGCTGGGTGACCAGTCGCCGATCGAGCAAAGTGATGGTGCCGCGGTCTTCTTCGGTACGCAGCAGACGCCCGCAGGCCTGGACCAGTTTCAAGGACGCATCGGGCACCGAGATTTCCATGAACGGATTGCCGCCACGGGCCTCGATCCACTCCGACAGCGCCGCCTCGACCGGATCGTCCGGCACCGAGAACGGGATCTTGGCGATCACCACGTGCTCGCAGTACGCACCCGGCAAGTCCACCCCTTCGGCGAAACTGGCAAGGCCGAACAGCACGCTGGAATCACCGCCATCGACCCGCGCCTTGTGCTTGTTCAGGGTTTCCTGTTTCGACAGGTTGCCTTGAATGAACACTTGCTTGCGCCAGTCGCGGTCGAGGCCATCGAACACGTCCTGCATCTGTTTGCGCGAGGAGAACAGCACCAGCGTGCCGCGCGAGCCTTCGACCAGATCCGGCAACTCGCGGATGATCGCGGCGGTGTGAGCCGCGGCGTCGCGTGGGTCGGCCTTCAGATCCGGCACCCGCAGCACGCCGGCGTCGGCATGATGGAACGGGCTCGGCACCACGGCAGTGACCGCTTTTTTCGGCAGACCGGCGCGCATGCGGAAACGGTCGAAGGTGCCCAGTGCCGTCAAGGTTGCCGAGGTCACCAGGCAGCCGTAAGCCACGTTCCACAGGCTGCGACGCAAGGTTTCTGCGGCGAGGATCGGGCTGGCGTTGACCTCGATGTCGAACAGCGAACCGCTCTCGGCCAGTGTCAGCCAGCGCGCCATCGGCGGGCTGTCTTCCGGGTCTTCGGCGGTAAATGCAGTCCACAATTCCCAGTTGCCCGAAGCCCGGGACAACAGGCTGCCGAACAGTGGATACCACTCCTCGGCCTGATTGCTGGCGATGCCGATGTTGACCTCGCCGTCCATGCCTTCCTTGAGCAGGTCGGTCAGACGGGTGAACAGATCGTTGAGCCGCGAGTAGCCCTTCTTCAGCTCGATGCCCATCTCGCGCATGTGCTCGGGAATCACCCCGCCAACGAAACGATGGCGTGGCCGCTCGCGACCTTCGACGTCTTCGCCGGGCTTGAAGTCGGCGATCTGCTCGCACGCGGTGAACATGAACTGCTGCTGGGTCTTGATCTCCCGCGCCAGCTCCGGCACCTGCTCGATCAGCTTGCCGAGATCCCCCGGCAACGGATGCTGGGCCAGCAGTTTGGTGAGGTTCTTCGCGGTGGTTTCCAGCCAGTCGGCGGTGGAACGCAGGCGCGTGTAGTGGGCGAAGTGGCCGATGGCCTTGTCCGGCAGGTGGTGGCCTTCGTCGAACACATAAATGGTGTCGCGCGGATCGGGCAGCACCGCACCGCCGCCGAGGGCCAGGTCAGCCAGCACCATATCGTGGTTGGTGACGATCACGTCGACTTTGCCCATGCCTTCGCGCGCCTTGTAGAACGCGCACTGGCCAAAGTTCGGGCAATGACGGTTGGTGCACTGACTGTGATCGGTGGTCAGGCGCGCCCAGTCGGCGTCTTCCAGCGCGTTGGGCCAGCTGTCGCGGTCGCCGTCCCACTTATTGCCGGCAAGCTTCTCGATCATGCTGGTGAACAGCTTCTGACTGGCCTCGTCGACCTCGATCTTGAAGCCTTCTTCTTCGAACAGCTGGGCGGTGGCGGTTTGCGCGTGGCCTTCCTGCAGCAGCATGTCGAGCTTGGACAGGCACATGTAGCGGCCACGGCCCTTGGCCAGCGCGAAACTGAAGTTCAGCCCGCTGTTGCGCATCAAGTCGGGCAAATCCTTGTAGACGATCTGCTCTTGCAGGGCCACGGTCGCGGTGGCGATCACCAGGCGCTTGCCGGCCAGCTTCGCCGTGGGGATTGCCGCCAGGCTGTAGGCCACGGTCTTGCCGGTACCGGTGCCGGCTTCCACCGCGACAATCGCGGGGTCGCCACTGCGCCGGCCTTCGTCGTCGGTATCGATATCCCCGAGGACTTTGGCGATTTCAGCGATCATCAGGCGCTGGCCGTAACGCGGCTTGAGGCTCTTGGCTTCAAGAAAACGCGAATAGGCGCCCTGGATCGTGGTTTTGAGTTCAGTGCTGATCATTGATTGTCGGGCGCAAAAAACGCTGGATAAATTTTCAGTGGTTTCGGATGGCGGCTATCATACCCCGCTAATTAATCCCGCGCAGAACGGAGTGCCCCAATGACACCTTTTAGCCTCGTTTATCCGCTGCATGTCTTGTCTGCCCTGGTCTGGGTCGGCGGCATGTTTTTCGCCTGGATGGTCCTGCGCCCGGCGGCTGTAAAGGCTCTCGACGGCCCTGCCCGCCTGACCTTGTGGGTGGAAGTGTTTCAAGGTTTTTTCCGCTGGGTCTGGGTCGCGGTGATCCTGTTGCCGATCAGCGGCGTCGGCATGTTGCATTTGCAGCACATCGGCTTCGAGACCGCGCCTAAATATGTGCAAGTGATGATCGGGCTGTATGTGGTGATGACGGCGCTGTTTATCCGGATTCAGGGCCTGATGCTGCCGGAGTTGCGCAAAGCGGTGGAGGCGAAAGACTGGCCCGCGGGTGCGGCGGTGCTGGGGCGGATTCGCCGGGTGGTGGGGATCAATCTGATTGTCGGGTTGGTGCTGGTGGCGATTGCGGCGGCGCGGCCGATGTTCTGACCCGCTGACGACCAGCACTTTTTGTGGCGAGGGAGCTTGCTCCCGCCGGGCTGCGCAGCAGCCCCAAATCAGCTGGCGCGTTCAATCTGATGAAGCGCGGTATCTGGGATGGGGCCGCTACGCGACCCAGCGGGAGCAAGCTCCCTCGCCACAATTGTGAATAGTGCTGTTATTTACAGGCGTTGCACGGTCACCGCACCCGCGGCCCCCACCGGCCCTGGCTGACCATCAGCGCCGGCCTTGCCGTTCTTGCCGCCATCAGCGCGGTACACCAGGCACCCCTTGGACTTGCCGCCCTGGCCGGCCTTGCCGCCGACACCCGCCGGACCACCGGCGCCGCCAGCGACGTCGACTTTGATCAGCTCGGCCGGAAACTCGCGAGGCACTTCCAGGCGCACCAGCGCACCCGGAGCACCGGGTTGGCCGTCGCTGCCATTGCTGCCATCAAAACCGTGTCCGGCTTCGCCCCAGGTACAGCCCGGATCTTCACCGTTGCCGCCATCCAGACCGACAAAACCTGGTGCGCCGGTACCGCCACGGGCATCGACAAACAGCTTGGGTGCGGTCAACGCCTTGAACTGCAGATTCAGATTACGCCCGGCACGGGCGGCTTTTTCATAGGTCCCCGGTGCCCCGCGTGCAGTAATCAGGCTGCCTTCGCTCAGTTCGGCACGAATGACTTTCATGTCCAGCGCCTGTTCGCTCGGAACAATCGCGATGCGTGCTTCATGGCCCAGGCGCAGTTCGCCGACGGTCAGTTCGGTCACATTGGAAGGAATCAGCAAAGTGCCGTAATCGGCGACTTCGAGTTTTTCCAGCTGCAAGGTGCTGGCGGTATTGGGCAGGCGCATCAGGGAATTGGTTTCGACACTGACCACCTGGGCGCAGGCCAAGGGACTGATGAATGCAGCGAGCAGGCAAAGTTTACGCATGGGAAGAAGCCTCCGGAGCGGCCGGGGCCGGGATGGTTTGCAGGTGGAAAACGCCAAACAGCAGGATCAGCAGACGGTCACGCCACGGGTTGGCACGCCCCTCGAGGCGAGAGAACAGCAACTCCAGCACATGCAGCGCCAGCAACAAGCCGCCGGCCAGATTGACCAGCAGATGCAGCGGATGCACAAACGGCATCAGCAGATTGAGCACTACCACGCACCAGAACAGCAGGGTCAGCAAACGCCCCAGCCCCCAGAAAACCTTCATACGCTCCCCCGTGTCGGAATTATTCTTTGGGCGCACAGTAACGGCTTACACGGGGGATAAGCCAGAGGGGCAAAAGAAAAAACTTTTGTCAGTCGTCGGATCGCTGCCGGTTCGACGATGATCGTCGCCCGGCAGCTCTAGTCTGCGGACTACAGACAAGTCTCAGCGATTGATATGCAACTCGACCCGACGGTTTTTCGCCCGTCCTTCTTCGGTCGCATTGTCAGCCACCGGCTCACTCTCGCCGCGTCCCTCACTGGTCAGTTTGTTCGGCGCCAGACCCTGGCTCAGCAAGTAGGCGGCAACACTGCTCGCGCGGCGTTCGGAAAGCGCCTGGTTATAGGCGTCCGAACCTTTGCTGTCGGTATGCCCGATAACCTTGATGCTCACCACGTCGGCGTTGCGCAATTTGTCCATCAGCGTATCGAGCTGGGCTTTGGCTGCCGGGGTCAGATCCGATTTGTCGAAATCGAACAACACATTGCCGGCATCGCTGAGGGTGATGACTTCGGTTTGCGGCGCTACAGGCTCCGCAGGTTTTTCGGTCACAGGATATTGCGGCAACGGGCAACCACGGTGATCGACCGGCGTATTGGGCGGTGTGTCCGGGCAACGATCACGACGGTCGAACACGCCATCGCCGTCTTCATCGCCATCCTGGGCGTAACAGATCAGTCCGCCAGTCAGAATCCCCAGCGCTGCGCCGCCACCGGCCCAGCCGCCACTTTCAATCGCGCCGAGCCCACCACCGACCAAGCCGCCAATGAGGCTGCAGATCGGCCATGTACGTTGATTGAGCGGGGCATCGCCATCGCTATGAGTGGCGCAACCGGTGAGCAAGCTGCCCAGCAGCAGCACCGGCAAGACGGACCTTGGGAAAACAGTCATTGTGAAAGCTCCTGTGTCACCGGCCCATACCGGTTACACAGGAGTAAAGACCCGCATCCGCGACTGCACAAGCCGCGGATGCGAGAGGGGCTAGCGGACGATTTTGATTTCGGTACGACGGTTCTGTGCACGACCGTCAGCGGTTTTGTTATCCGCCACTGGTTGGCTTTCACCCATGCCCGATACCGAGACGAAGCTGGCACGCGGCACACCTTGCGAAATCAGGTATTCCACCACCGAGTGCGCGCGACGATCCGACAGTTTCTTGTTGTAGGCATCGCTGCCGACGCTGTCGGTGTGGCCGGTCACGGTCAGTTGCGCCGTGGACGACTCTTGTTTCAGGCGCGTGGCGACTTTGTCCAGAACCTGTTTGTCGGCACCGGTCAGGGTGGCTTTGTCGAACTGGAAGTGCACATCACGAATAACGATGGTTTCTTCCCTGACAATGACCGCCTCTTCTACCACTGGCGCAGGGGCCGGTGGAGGGCAGCCGTCAGCATCGACCTGCACGCCTCGAGGGGTGTGCGGGCACTTGTCGCGACTGTCCGGCACACCATCGCCGTCTTCATCGCCATCACCGTGCACCCAGCAATAGGCGGCTGCCGTACCGCCGACCAACAGTGCGCCGTAGCCGGCCCACGCCGAACTTTCCGTCGCGCCGAGGCCCGCACCGACCACACCGCCGACCGCCGCACAGGTCGGCCAGTCGGTTTTCTGCAAACCTGCGCAACCAGTCAACACACTGGTTAGCAGAATCAAAGGTAACGCTGTCCGAACTATGCTCATCTGGTTTTCTCCTGAGGGATCGGCTTAGAACCGATTCACGGAGTAAAGACCGGAGTTTTAATCTCCGCCAGCAATAGGCCAGCGTCATTTGGGACCGTGTTCACAGGGATTTGGCACTTTTGCCATACGCGACAAAACGGGGTCTAGGCCGGATCCGTCTGGCGCGCTAGTCTTGGCGATCTGATTGAGGAGCTTCGATGAACGTCGCCATTTCTTCGCGCACGCCGCAACAGGCGCTGGCCGCTTTACTGGATCGCTATGCACCGGCGCGTTTGCTGCTGATCGGCGCCAGTGAGTTTCCAGCGTTGACTGCCTTCAAAGAGGCGCACACGGACTGCTGCGTCGCCCACGCCGCCCCCGGTGCACTGCCTGCCGAACTGGCGGCGCAACGCTTCGACCTGGCGCTGGTGGTCGATTGCCTGGAGCATCTGCCCAAGCGTGACGGCCTGAATCTGCTGGGCGGGATCCGCAACCTCAATGCCAGCCGCATCGCTGTGCTGGCAGACCTGCCGGCCAGCGGCTGGCAGGAGACCGATTTCTATTCACTGGCGCTGCAAGCCAGCGAACGTTTTCAGCGTGACGAGCAGGTACTGACCCTGTTCACCTACGATCTGCTTGACTACAAACAAGTCCCCGACTGGCTCAACTCGCGGTTCTGGGCCAATCCGGAAAACTTCGGGAAATACTGGTGGTAATGCAATGAGTACAGCCATTTGCCCGTGCGGCAGCGGCAACCTGCTGGAGGCCTGCTGCGGTCACTATCACGAAGGCCATCCCGCGCCGTGCGCCGAAGCCCTGATGCGTTCGCGCTACAGCGCCTACGTGCTGGGGCTGATCGATTATCTGGTGGCCACCACCTTGCCCGCCCAGCAGGCGGGTCTGGATCGCCAGTCGATCAGTGCCTGGAGCGCGCAAAGCACCTGGCTCGGTCTTGAGGTCGAAAGCTCGGAAGTGTTCGGCGGCCAGCCCGAGCACGCCTTTGTCACCTTTACCGCGCGCTGGCACGACAGCCAGGGCGAACACAGCCACCGCGAGCGCTCATCTTTCGTGCAAAACAGCGGGCGCTGGTACTTCATCGACCCGACCGTGCAGTTGAAGCTGGGGCGCAATGACAGTTGCCCGTGCGCAAGCGGGCAGAAGTTCAAGAAGTGCTGTGCAGGGTATTTCGGCGCATAGGCCTGCAATTTTTTTAGCGTCTAGACTGGCTGCAAAGGGAGTTCAACCATGCTCGGTCGTTGGCGCACATTCCAGTTCTTCACGTTGATGCTGTTGCTGAACCTCGGCGGTTGCGCCTCGTGGTTCAGCGACGACTCCCTCGACCCCGCCGTGCACCTGGTGAAAGTCGAGGTGGTGCGGGCCAAATTGCTCGAACAAAAATTCATCCTGCACTTTCGTATCGACAACCCCAACGACAGCGACCTGACCGTGCGCGGTATGGAATATCGCATTCATCTGGCGGATCTGCTGCTGGCCGAAGGCGAGCATGAACACTGGATCACCGTGCCCCCCAAAAGCAGCGCGTTCTACCGGATACCGATCCGCACCAACCTGTGGCCACGAGTGAAGGACGTGGTGAAAATGCTCAAGAGTCCGCACCAGCAGGTGCCTTATCAACTGCAGGGCGAGATGGAAACCGGTTTATTCATCGCTCACTACGTGCACCTGGAGCGCAATGGCGTGATAATCCCGGCCGATTTAATTCCGGAGCACAACCGATGACTCAGCAACCTCACGTCCATGGCCCTGACTGCAACCACGATCATGACCATCATCACGATCACGACCATGGCCATGTCCACGGCCCGAACTGCGGCCACGCCCACCAGGAACCGGTGCGCAACGCCCTGAAAGACGTCGGCCGCAACGACCCTTGCCCGTGCGGCAACGGCAAGAAATTCAAGAAGTGCCACGGCGCTTGATGTTTCAGGTGAAGTCCTTCTTCGCCTGACAAGCCGCCTTCGCGAGCAAGCCCGCTCCCACATTCGACCGCATTCCTACTGACTGAACGCAGTCGAATGTGGGAGCGGGCTTGCTCGCGAAAGGGCCGGCACATTCACCCCAAACTGTTCAGTCAGCCGCCAGAATCTGCTTCGTCCTGACCACCGTCGCATACTCCCCCTGCAAATTCCCCAGCGACATCCCGTGCACCTCTTCGGCTCCCACATTCGACCGCATTCCTGCTGACTGGACGCAGTCGAATGTGGGAGCGGGCTTGCTCGCGAAAGGGCCGGCACATTCACCCCAAACTGTTCAGACAGCCGCCAGAATCTGCTTCGCACTGACCACCGTCGCATACTCCCCCTGCAAATTCCCCAGCGACATCCCGTGCACCTCTTCGGCTCCCACATTCGACCGCATTCCTGCTGACTGAACGCAGTCGACTGTGGGAGCGGGCTTGCTCGCGAAAGGGCCGGCACATTCACTCCAAACTGTTCAGACAGCCGCCAGAATCTGCTTCGCACTGACCACCGTCGCATACTCCCCCTGCAAATTCCCCAGCGACATCCCGTGCACCTCTTCGGCTGAGCGCGGTGTGCCGAAGTAATCGGCCTTGTCGAAGGTGAAACACGCATCCTCCGCCACCCACGCCTCAAACCCCAGATTGCCCGCGGTGCGCGCCGTGGATTCCACCGAATTGTTGGTGGCCACGCCAACAATGATCAATTGCCCGATCCCCGCCTCACGCAACTGCGCTTCCAGCCCTGTGGCACAAAACGCATCCGGCACGCGTTTCTGGATCAGCCACTCGCCTTGCTGCGGCGCAAACCGTGGCTGAAACTCCACCCCCGGTTGTGCGGGCCAGAACACCGAATCCGGCGAATGCGACAGATGCTGCACATGAATCACCGGTCGCCCGCGGCTGCGCCATGCCCCCAGCAAGTCGAGCATGCGTTCTTCGGCCTGCGGATTATTCCGCCGCCCCAGGCGCGGCTCCAGAATGCCTTGTTGCTGGTCGATGATGATCAGTGCCGCGTTGGCCTTCAGCTCCATGGCGATTTTTCTCACGGGGGTCATTGAATTTTCCGCAGTTCAGCATCACCTGCAATTATTAAGCAAGCTATCGAACACACGGGACCACCTGCTGCCGGCGTTTGCTCTACGCAACCAAGCCAATTGTTGATCTGGAGTTTGCAATGATCGATCTGTATTACTGGACCACCCCCAACGGCCACAAAATTTCGCTGTTCCTCGAGGAGGCTGGCCTGCCTTACAAGGTGCATCCGATCAACATCAGCCAAGGCGAGCAGTTTCAGCCACACTTTCTGAAGATCGCGCCGAACAATCGGATTCCGGCGATCGTCGACCACGAACCGGCCGATGGCGGTGAGCCGCTGTCGCTGTTCGAGTCCGGAGCGATCCTGCTGTATCTGGCGGAGAAGACCGGCAAATTCCTGCCCAAAGACCTGCGCGGCCGGCAAACCGCGTTGCAATGGTTGTTTTGGCAGATGGGCGGCCTGGGGCCGATGGCCGGGCAGAATCATCACTTCAGCCAGTTCGCCGCGGAAAAAATCCCCTACGCGATCAAACGCTACATCGACGAAACCGCGCGCCTCTACGGCGTGTTGAACAAGCAACTGGCCGATCACGAATTCGTCGCCGGCAGCGAATACAGCATCGCCGACATGGCGATCTACCCGTGGATCGTCTCGCACAAGTGGCAGAGTCAGAACCTTGAAGACTTCCCGCACGTGTTGCGCTGGTTCAACCGGATCAAGGAGCGTCCGGCGACGGTGCAGG
Organism: Pseudomonas sp. RSB 5.4; assembly: GCF_037126175.1. NCBI lineage: Bacteria > Pseudomonadati > Pseudomonadota > Gammaproteobacteria > Pseudomonadales > Pseudomonadaceae > Pseudomonas > Pseudomonas sp. RSB 5.4. Next base: position 5,983,491 of record NZ_CP146986.1, on the reverse strand, counting down.
CGTATGCCTTGGTGCAGCAGATCAACCCGCCGAAAGCCTGATTGAAGCGCAAAAGATCGCCGCCTTCGGCAGCTCCTGCAGGGTGTACTCAATCCAATGCAGGAGTTACCGCAGGCTGCGATCTTTTCCATTCGACAGAAATACACAAATAACCCCTACCCCCGCTTGCGCGGCCACCTCCTGCTCACTAACGTAGCGGCTTTATTGCGCCCCCAGCCTCTACACCCCCGCAGGAGCTTTGCCATGGCCTCGCCAGCCCTTACACATTTTCTTCCCCGGTTCGGCGTTGCCGCAGCAGTGACCGGTGTCTTGAGCCTGTCCGGTTGCCAGACCTGGAACGCTCAGGACACCCTCCCGCCCACCTCCGGCGTGCAACCGCTCAAGGGCCTGGCGCAGAACGTTTCGGTGCGACGCAATGCCCAGGGCATGCCGCTGATCGAGAGCAACAGTTTCCACGACGCACTGTTCAGTCTCGGCTATGTTCATGCCAGCGACCGCATCAACCAGATGGTCACCCTGCGCCTGCTGGCTCAGGGACGTCTGGCGGAAATGTCCGGGCCGTCGATGCTCGACGCCGACCGCTACATGCGTGCGGTCAACCTGAAGAAAAGCGCCGCCGAGCTTTACAAGGCTTCGTCGCCACGGCTCCAGCGCTTCTTTGAAGTCTATGCGCGGGGCGTCAACGCCTACCTGTTCCGCTACGCCGACAAGTTGCCGGGCGATCTCGCCTCCAGTGGCTACAAGCCGGAATACTGGAAACCGGAAGATTCGGCGCTGATCTTCGCGCTGCTGAACTTCAGCCAGTCGGCCAACCTGCCGGAAGAGATCTCGTCCCTGATGCTGGCGCAAACCGTGACCAGCGACAAACTCGCCTGGCTGACCCCGTCCGCACCCGATGAAAATCTGCCACTGGCCGAGGCCGACAAGCTGCAAGGCCTCAAGCTCAACGGGCAGATCCCCGGTCTCACCGAGCTGAGCAATGCCAGCCAGCAATTGGCAGCGATGAATCTGCTGGGCGCCAGCACGTCGAACAACTGGGCGATCGCCCCGCAACGCAGCCGCAGCGGCAAGAGCATTCTGGCCAGCGACAGCCATGGCCCACTGGCGGCACCGTCGCTGTGGAGCTTCGTGCAGATCCGCGCGCCGAAATATCAGGCTGCCGGTGTCACCGTCGCCGGTCTGCCGATGATCCTCGGCGGTTTCAACGGCAAAGTCGCGTGGAGCGCCACCAGCGTGCTCGGCGACAACCAGGACCTGTTCCTGGAAAAGATCCGCCGTCAGGGCAACAGCCTGACCTATGAGGTCAACGGCAAGTGGCAACCGCTGGGCGTGCGCAACGAAACCTATTTCGTCAAAGGCCAGCGGCCGATTCGCGAAGCGGTGTACGAAACCCGCCACGGCGCGCTGCTCAACAGTGCCCAGGCAGCACAAGGCAACGGTTTTGGCCTGGCCCTGCAAACACCGAGCTTCACCGACGACAAATCGCTGGACGCGTTTTTTGACCTGACCCGCGCACAGAACGTTGAACGCGCCTCGGACGCCAGTCGCGAGATCCGCGCCATCGCCCTGAACATGGTGTTCGCCGACGCCAGCAACATCGGCTGGCAAGTCACCGGGCGTTTCCCCAACCGTCGTGAAGGCGAAGGCCTGCTGCCATCGCCGGGCTGGGAAGGTCGCTACGACTGGGACGGTTACGCCGACCCGATGCTGCACCCGTACGATCAGGATCCGACCCAGGGCTGGCTCGGCACCGCCAACCAGCGCGTCATTCCCCATGGCTACGGCATGCAACTGTCCAACTCCTGGGCGGCGCCGGAGCGCGGCGAACGTCTGGCGGAACTGGCCGGCAGTGGCAAACAGGACGGTCGCAGCGTGATCGCCATGCAGTACGACCAGACCACGACGTTTGCCGCCAAGCTGAAAAAAATGTTCGAAGCGCCGGGCATGAAACAGCCGCTGAAACAGGCGATTGACGCCCTGCCGGAAGCCGATCGCAGCAAGGCTCGCGAGGCCTTGACCCGATTGATGGCGTTCGACGGCAAGCTCAGCCCGACGTCGGCGGATGCGGCGATCTACGAGTTGTTTCTGCAAGAAAGCATGAAGCAGATCTTCCTCGACGAACTTGGCCCCGAGTCCAGCCCGGCGTGGAAAGCCTTTATCGCCAATGGCGACTTGTCCTATTCGGCGCAGGCCGATCACCTGCTGGGGCGTGAAGACAGCCCGTTCTGGGATGACATCCGCACACCGCAAAAAGAAGACAAGGCACAGATTCTGGCGCGCAGTCTGGCGGCCGCGATCAACGCTGGCGACAGCCAGTTGGGTGGCGATCACAAGGCTTGGCAGTGGGGCAAACTGCATGGCTACACGTGGAAAAACGCCAACGGCCAGACCGTTCGCGGGCCGCTGGCAGCCGGCGGCGATCACACCACGCTCAATACCGCGGCGTTTGCCTGGGGTAAGGACTTCAACACCACGCGAGCGCCGTCGATGCGTTTCATCGTCGACTTCAGCCAGAGCGAGCCGCTGATGGGCCAGAACGGCACCGGCCAGTCCGGCAACCCGGCCAGCCCGAACTACCTCAATGGCATCGACGCCTGGCTCAAGGGCCAGTACATCGGCTTGCCGATGCAGCCGCAGAACTTTGACCGGGTGTATGGCAAGACGCGTTTGACCCTCACCCCGAGCAAATAAACGCAATCCCTCCCTGTGGGAGCGGGCTTGCTCGCGAAGGCGTCGTGTCAGGCGATTTTGTATTGCCTGACACACTGCATTCGCGAGCAAGCCCGCTCCCACATTGGTTTTGCATCGCCTGGGAAATAATCGATAGAACTTCCGGACTCGCGCCAACCTCTTAGCTAACAAGCCCTCCATTCTGGTAACGACATGGACCTTGTTATCGCCCGCCCCGAAGGTTTGTATTGCCCGGCCGGGGACTTCTACATTGACCCGTGGCGCCCGGTCGAGCGCTCGGTGATCACCCATGCCCACGGCGATCACGCCCGTAACGGCAATCAGCACTACCTTGCCAGCAGCGCCAGCGAAGGGATTCTGCGTGCGCGTCTGGGTCAGGACATCAACCTGCAAACCCTCGCCTACGGCCAGCGGTTGACCCACCACGGGGTGACCTTGAGTTTCCATCCCGCCGGGCATGTGCTCGGTTCGGCTCAGGTACGTCTGGAATACGGCGGTGAAGTCTGGGTCGCGTCGGGGGATTACAAGATCGAACCCGATGGCACCTGCGCGCCGTTCGAACCGGTGCGCTGCCACACCTTCATCACCGAATCGACGTTCGGCCTGCCGATCTACCGCTGGCAGCCGCAGGCGCAGGTGTTCAGCGAGATCAATCAGTGGTGGCAGGCGAACATCGCCGCGGGCAAGGCCAGTGTGCTGCTCTGTTATTCGTTCGGCAAAGCCCAGCGGATTCTGCACGGCATCGACGCCAGCCTCGGCCCGATCCTCAGCCACGGCGCGGTCGAGCCGCTGAATCGGGTCTACCGCGAGGCCGGCGTGTACCTGCCGCCGACGATCTACGCCGGCGACATCAAAAAGTCCGACCCGATCATGCGTCAGGCGCTGGTGATCGCCCCGCCCTCGGCCGGTGGCAGCACCTGGATGCGCCGTTTCGGTGATTTCAGTGATGCCTTCGCCAGCGGCTGGATGCGCCTGCGCGGCACCCGTCGGCGTCGTGGGGTGGATCGCGGCTTTGTGCTGTCGGACCACGCCGACTGGCCGGGCCTGCTCTGGGCCATTGAACAGACCGGCGCCGAGCGCGTGATGGTGACCCACGGTTCGATCGGCGTGCTGGTGCGCCATCTGCGTGAACAAGGCCTGGACGCGCAGGGTTTCAACACCGAGTACGGCGACGACGAAGAGGAAAACATCGACGCCGAACCTGCCATCGCCGAGGTGCAAGCATGAAAGCCTTCGCCGAGTTGTACGCCGAACTCGACGCCACCACGTCCAGCAACGCCAAACTGGCGGCGATGCAAAGTTACTTCGCCCAGGCTGCACCGCAGGACGCGGCGTGGGCGGTGTACTTTTTGTCCGGCGGGCGCCCACGGCAATTGGTGCCGGTGCGCATCCTGCGCGAACTGGCGGTAGAGGTCTCGGGGCTGCAACCGTGGCTGTTCGAGGAAAGTTATCAGTCCGTCGGCGATCTGGCGGAAACCATTTCCCTGGTGCTGCCGGAAAATTCGCACAGCTCCGCGGCGGGCCTCGCCGAATGGATCGAAGACAAGCTGCTGCCGCTGCGCGGTGAAACCCCGGAATACCTCGCCCGCCAACTGCCCGCGCTGTGGGCGCAACTGGATCGGCCGAGCCTGATGTTGTGCATCAAGCTGATCACCGGCAGCTTCCGCGTCGGCGTATCGAAATTGCTGGTCACTCGCGCTCTGGCGTCGATGGCCGGCCTCGACAGCAAACGCGTGGCGCAGCGGCTGGTGGGTTACACCGACCTGTCGAACCGGCCGAACGCGGCCAGCTACCTGAAACTGATCGCGCCGGAGTCCGCCGACGAACACGCCCAGCGTGGCGGCCAGCCCTACCCGTTCTTCCTCGCGCATGCCTTGTCGCAACCGGTCGAGGAATTTGAAGGGCTGCTGGGGCCGGCGAGCCACTGGCAGGTGGAATGGAAGTGGGATGGCATCCGCGCGCAGGTGGTCAAGCGCGAGGGTCGGCTGTGGGTCTGGTCGCGGGGTGAAGAACTGGTGACCGAGCGCTTTCCCGAGTTCGACACACTGGTTCACGCGTTACCCGACGGCACGGTGATCGACGGCGAAATCGTGGTCTGGAAAAGCACTCATCCGAGCACCGAAGACGCCTTCGATCCGCAATCGAGCGCACCGCCGGCGGTGCAACCGTTCGCCCTGCTGCAGCAACGCATCGGGCGCAAAACCCTCGACAAGAAAATCCTCGAAGAAGTGCCGGTGGTGGTGCTCGCCTACGACTTGCTGGAATGGCAGGGCGAGGACTGGCGCAACCGTCCGCAGGCCGAACGGCGGGCGCAACTGGAACAAGTCATCGCCCACGGTAACAACCCGGTGTTACTGCCCTCGCCGATTCTGACCGGCAGCGACTGGTTCGACCTCGCCCGTCAGCGTGAAGCCTCGCGGCGACTGGGGGTCGAGGGCATGATGCTCAAGGCCCGCGACGCCCTGTATGGCGTGGGCCGGACCAAGGACATGGGCGTGTGGTGGAAGTGGAAGGTCGATCCGTTCAGCGTCGATGCGGTGTTGATCTACGCCCAGCGCGGACACGGCCGGCGCGCCAGTCTGTACAGCGATTACACCTTCGCCGTGTGGGACGGCCCGCCAGAATCCAGCCAACGGGCGCTGGTGCCGTTCGCCAAGGCCTATTCGGGGCTGACCGACGAGGAAATGCGCCAGGTCGACAGCATCGTGCGCAAGACCACCGTGGAAAAATTCGGCCCGGTCAGCAGCGTCAAGCCAAGCCTGGTGTTCGAACTGGGTTTCGAAGGCATCGCCCTGTCGCGACGGCACAAGAGCGGGATCGCCGTGCGCTTTCCGCGAATGCTGCGCTGGCGGCAGGACAAGACGGTGGATGAGGCCGACAGCCTGGCGACGCTGCAGGATTTGCTGGCCTGACCCGGTTTCCGGGACAAACCTCCAATCGTCCTGAATGAATTCCCTGTGGTGAGGGAATTTTGTGGTGAGGGGATTTATCCCCGATCGGCTGCGCAGCAGCCGCAAATCCGTACGCGCGGTTTGCTGAAAGAACACTGGGGGCCGCTTCGCAGCCCATCGGGGATAAATCCCCTCACCACAAGTCACCTCACCCCTGGTCCTCTCAACCACAGAAAAATGCGTGCATCGACCCAACTTGGTGCAGCCTTCAACAGCCGCCCATTTCCGTGCACCAATCCTTCTCCCTCCTCCCTCCCCCAACCTTTTAAAACACTTGTTCGGGACTCTGGTTCGGAAATTGCTACTTTCTATAGGTCGTACGCGTTGCAGTAACAATAATTCTGCGCCACAAGCGCTCATATTGGTTCTTAGGGATTGAATAATGAAAAAAGCATTGCTGACCCTTTCTGCACTGGCGTTGTGCATGGCTGCCGGCTCCGCGCTGGCCAAGGAATACAAAGAGCTGCGTTTTGGCGTTGATCCTTCCTACGCACCGTTCGAGTCGAAAGCGGCCGACGGCAGCCTGGTGGGCTTCGACATCGACCTGGGTAACGCGATCTGCGCCGAGCTGAAGGTCAAGTGCAAATGGGTTGAAAGCGACTTCGACGGCATGATTCCGGGCCTCAACGCCAACAAATTCGACGGTGTGATCTCGTCGATGACCGTGACCCCGGCCCGTGAAAAGGCGATCGATTTCTCCAACGAGCTGTTTTCCGGCCCAACTTCCTACGTGTTCAAGAAGGGTTCCGGCCTGAGCGATGACGTCGCTTCCCTCAAGGGCAAGTCGGTCGGTTACGAGCAAGGCACCATCCAGGAAGCCTACGCCAAGGCTGTGCTGGAGAAGGCCGGGGTGAAAATCCAGGCTTACGCCAACCAGGATCAGGTCTACGCCGACCTGAAAAACGGCCGTCTCGACGCCTCGATCCAGGACATGCTGCAAGCCGAACTGGGCTTTTTGAAGTCGCCGGATGGCGCCAACTATGAAGTCAGCAAGCCGGTCGACAGCGAATTGCTGCCAGCCAAAACCGCTGTCGGTATTAAGAAAGGTAACAAAGAGCTGAAGGCGCTTTTAGATAAAGGTATCAAAGCGTTACACGATGACGGCAAATACGCCGAGATTCAAAAGAAACACTTTGGCGATCTGAATCTGTACAGCGGTAAATAATGCCCTGGCGCCCATCACTCGATGGGCGCCTTTTCCATCCGCTCAGGTTGCTGATTTATGTTCGAAAACCTCTTACAAAATCTGGGGCTCTCCGCCTTCAGCCTCAAGGGTTTCGGCCCGTTGCTGTTGGAAGGCACCTGGATGACCATCAAATTGTCGGCGTTGTCGCTGCTGGTGGCCGTGTTGCTCGGCCTCTTGGGCGCCAGTGCCAAACTGTCGAAATCGAAACTGCTGCGCCTGCCTGCCCAGCTCTACACCACGCTGATTCGCGGGGTGCCGGATCTGGTGCTGATGCTGTTGATCTTCTACAGCCTGCAAACCTGGTTGACGGCCCTGACCGACGTCATGGAGTGGGACTACATCGAAATCGACTCTTTCACCGCCGGGGTGATCACCCTGGGCTTCATCTATGGCGCGTATTTCACCGAAACCTTCCGTGGGGCGATCCTCGCCGTACCACGCGGTCAGGTCGAAGCGGCCACCGCCTACGGCCTCAAGCGTGGCCAGCGTTTTCGCTTCGTGGTGTTCCCGCAAATGATGCGCTTCGCCCTGCCGGGCATCGGCAACAACTGGATGGTGATGCTCAAGGCCACCGCGCTGGTGTCGATCATCGGTCTGGCGGATCTGGTCAAAGCCGCGCAGGACGCCGGTAAAAGCACCTATCAACTGTTCTACTTCCTGGTACTCGCCGCCTTGATCTATCTGCTGATCACCAGTGCTTCGAACGTCATCCTGCGCTGGCTCGAGCGCCGTTACGCCGCCGGTGCCCGGGAGGCCGTACGATGATCGAACTCCTGCAGGAATACTGGAAACCCTTCCTTTATACCGACGGCAACAACATCACCGGGCTGGCGATGACGATGTGGCTGCTCAGCGCCTCGATCTTCATTGGCTTTCTGGTGTCGATCCCGTTGTCGATTGCCCGGGTGTCCTCGCACTTCTATGTGCGCTGGCCGGTGCAGTTCTACACCTACCTGTTCCGGGGCACGCCGCTCTACATCCAGTTGCTGATCTGCTACACCGGGATCTACAGCCTGGCCGCCGTGCGCGCGCAGCCGTTGCTCGACAGTTTCTTTCGCGATGCGATGAACTGCACGATCCTCGCGTTCGCCCTGAACACCTGCGCCTACACCACGGAGATTTTCGCCGGAGCGATCCGCAGCATGAACCATGGCGAAGTCGAAGCGGCCAAGGCCTACGGACTGACCGGCTGGAAGCTGTACGCCTACGTGATCATGCCGTCGGCGCTGCGTCGCTCGTTGCCGTATTACAGCAACGAAGTGATCCTGATGCTGCACTCGACCACCGTGGCCTTCACCGCGACTATCCCCGACATCTTGAAAGTTGCGCGGGACGCCAACTCGGCGACCTACCTGACCTTCCAGTCGTTCGGCATCGCCGCGCTGATCTACCTGACCATTACCTTTGCGCTGGTCGGCCTGTTCCGCCTCGCCGAACGCCGATGGCTGGCGTTCCTCGGGCCGACCCACTAGGAAAACCTGTAATGCGACACCAGATCCATGACCTGTTGGCCCCGGTGCCGGGGACCGCACGACAGATCCACAGCTTCCACTTCGGCCCGGAGCAGGCCCAAGGCAAGATCTACATCCAGTCCTCGCTGCATGCCGATGAAATGCCCGGCATGCTCGTCGCCTGGCATCTCAAGCAGCGCTTGGCGGAGTTGGAAGCCGCCGGGCGCCTGCGCAGCCAGATCGTGCTGGTGCCGGTAGCGAACCCGGTCGGCCTTGAACAAGTGCTGATGGACGTGCCGCTGGGCCGCTACGAACTGGAGAGCGGGCAGAACTTCAATCGCTGGTTCGTCGACCTCAGCGAAGAAATCGGCAACGACATCGAGGGCAAGCTGGGCGACGACCCGCAGCGCAACCTTGAGTTGATCCGCACCAGTCTGCGCAACGCCCTTGCCCGCCAGACCGCCGCCACGCAACTGCAGTCCCAGCGCCTGACCCTGCAACGGCTGGCCTGCGATGCCGACATGGTGCTGGACCTGCACTGCGATTTCGAATCGGTGGTTCACCTCTACACCACGCCCGAGGCGTGGCCGCAGGTCGAGCCGCTGGCGCGTTACATCGAAGCCCAGGCCAGTCTGCTGGCCACCGATTCCGGCGGCCAGTCGTTCGACGAATGCTTCACCCTGCTGTGGTGGCAACTGCAGGAACGCTTTGGCGAGCACTTTGCAATTCCGCTGGGCAGCTTTTCGGTGACCGTCGAATTGCGCGGCCAGGGTGACGTCAATCACCCGATGGCCAGCCGCGACTGCCAGGCATTGCTCGACTACCTGGTGCAATTCGGCGCGATTGTCGGCGAACCGGCAGCGCTGCCGCCGCTGCCCTTCGCCGCCACGCCACTGGCGGGTGTCGAACCGGTGGTGACGCCCGTTGGCGGCCTGCTGGTGTACGCCGCACAGGCCGGGCAATACCTCGACGCCGGGCAACAGATTGCCGAAATCATCGACCCGATCACTGATCGGGTGACCTCTATTTGCTGTACCGCTGCCGGCGTGATGTACGCCCGCTCGCTGCGGCGCATGGCCACTGCCGGAATGGTCATCGCCCACGTGGCGGGCGCCGAAGCCTATCGCAGCGGCTACCTACTTTCGCCTTGAGGATGTCTGTCCCATGTACAAATTGACTGTTGAAGGTCTGCACAAAAGCTATGGCGACCATCAGGTACTCAAAGGCGTTTCGCTCAAGGCCAAAACCGGCGACGTGATCAGCCTGATCGGCGCCAGCGGCTCGGGCAAAAGCACCTTTTTGCGCTGCATCAACTTCCTCGAACAACCCAACGATGGCGCCATGAGCCTCGATGGCCAGGCGATCCGCATGGTCACCGACCGCCACGGCATGCACGTCGCCGACCCGAATGAACTGCAACGCCTGCGCACGCGCCTGGCGATGGTGTTCCAGCATTTCAACCTGTGGAGCCACATGACCGTGCTGGAAAACATCACCATGGCCCCGCGCCGGGTGCTGGGTTGCAGCAAGCAGGAAGCCGAAGACCGCGCCCGCCGTTACCTGGACAAGGTCGGCCTGCCCGCACGGGTTGCCGATCAGTACCCGGCGTTTCTCTCCGGCGGCCAGCAACAGCGGGTGGCGATTGCCCGTGCGCTGGCGATGGAACCGGAAGTCATGCTGTTCGACGAACCGACCTCGGCGCTCGACCCGGAGCTGGTGGGTGAGGTGCTGCGAGTGATTCAGGGTCTGGCTGAAGAAGGCCGGACGATGATCATGGTCACCCACGAAATGAGCTTTGCACGCAAGGTATCGAGTCAGGTGCTGTTTCTGCATCAAGGGCTGGTGGAAGAAGAAGGTGCGCCGGAAGACGTGTTGGGCAATCCGAAGAGTGAACGGCTGAAGCAGTTCCTCAGCGGTAACCTCAAGTAACCCCATCCACAGTTCCCCTGTGGGAGCGGGCTTGCTCGCGAAAGCGGTGTGTCAGTCAAAACTGTTCTAACTGGCACACCGCTTTCGCGAGCAAGCCCGCTCCCACAGAGGTATGTGCTCGCACAAAATTAAACTTGTCCCTCAACGGCGCGGTCACTGAAGGAACACCTTCAGAGCGCAAGCCGCCGGTATGCCGACCTCCACCGACTTCGCAAAACTCTGGTTCAGCGCACGCGGCTGGAAGCCGTTCGCCTTTCAGAAAAACGTCTGGGCCGCCGTTAAAAAAGGTCAGTCAGGCCTGCTCCACGCCAGTACCGGCGCCGGTAAAACCTATGCGGTGTGGTTCGCTGCGCTCAACCGCTTCGCCCGTTTGGCCGCGCCCGCAGCCACCACCAGCAAACGCAAACCCCAGAGCGAACCACTGACCGTGCTGTGGATCACGCCGATGCGCGCCCTCGCTGCCGACACCGCCCGCGCGTTGCAAGCGCCGGTCAGCGATCTGCAGATCCCGTGGAGCATCGGCCTGCGCACCGGCGACACCAGCAGCGCCGAACGCGCACGTCAGGGCCGGCGCCTGCCGACCACGCTGATCACCACCCCGGAAAGCCTGACCCTGCTGCTCGCCCGTGCCGACGCCAAAACTGTCTTGTCGAGCCTGCGGATGATCGTCGTCGATGAATGGCACGAGCTGCTCGGCAACAAACGCGGCGTACAGCTGCAACTGGCCCTCGCCCGCCTGCGCCATTGGCAACCCGAGCTGATCGTCTGGGGCGTGTCCGCCACCCTCGGTAATCAAGCCCACGCCGAACAGGTGCTGATCCCACAGGGCGGTGGCATCAGCGTGCAAGGCCAGAGCGAAAAATCACTCACGGTCGACACCTTGATCCCACCCGCCATCGAGCGTTTTCCCTGGGCCGGGCACATCGGCCTGAAGATGCTGCCGCAGGTTGTTGCCGAACTCGACGCCTGCGCCAGCAGCCTGGTGTTCACCAACACCCGCGCGCAGTCGGAGATCTGGTATCAGGCACTGCTCGAAGCGCGGCCGGACTGGGCCGGGTTGATCGCGTTGCACCACAGCTCACTGTCCCGCGAGACCCGCGACTGGGTCGAGCAAGCGTTGAAGGACGGAAAGTTGAAAGCCGTGGTCTGCACCTCGAGCCTGGATCTGGGCGTGGACTTTTTACCGGTGGAACGGGTCCTGCAAATCGGCTCGGCCAAAGGCGTGGCGCGGCTGATGCAACGCGCCGGGCGCTCCGGTCACGCGCCGGGGCGCACCTCGCGAGTGACGCTGGTGCCGACCCACAGCCTGGAACTGATCGAAGCTGCCGCCGCAGGCGACGCGGTGGAGCAACGACACATCGAACCGCGTCTGTCGCCGCACAAACCGCTGGATGTGCTGGTGCAGCATTTGGTCAGCATGGCCCTCGGCGGTGGTTTTATTCCCGAAGAATTGTACGAAGAAGTGCGTGGTGCCTGGGCCTATCGTGACCTGACGCTGGCGGATTGGGCCTGGGCGCTGGCTTTCGTACGGCACGGCGGGCTTTCTCTGACAGCCTATCCGGATTACCGCCGGGTCGAGCCGGACGAACACGGCGTCTGGCGTGTACCCGATGCGCGGTTGGCGCGCCGTCATCGCATGAGCATCGGCACCATCGTCAGCGACGCGAGCATCCATCTGAAATTCTGGAGCAAGGGCGGTGGCGGCAAGCAGTTGGGCAGTGTCGAGGAAGGCTTTATCGCGCGCCTGAAACCGGGTGACGGCTTTCTGTTCGCCGGGCGTTTGCTGGAATTGGTACGCGTGGAAAACATGACCGCGTACGTCAAACGCAGCACCGCGAAAAAAGCCGCCGTGCCGCGCTGGAATGGTGGACGAATGCCGCTTTCCAACGAACTGGCCGCCGCCGTGGTCAGCCGCTTCACGGCGGCAGCACGCGGTGAGTTCGCCGGCCCGGAAATGCAGGCGCTGCAACCATTGCTGCAAACCCAGGCGCGCTGGTCGGGCCTGCCTACCTCCGACAGTCTGTTGGCCGAAGTGCTGAAATCCCGCGAGGGCTGGCACCTTTTCCTCTACCCGTTTGCCGGGCGTCAGGTGCATCTGGGGCTCGCCAGTCTGTTGGCGTGGCGCGTGAGTCAGCGCCAGCCGCTGACGTTTTCGATTGCAGTGAATGATTACGGGCTGGAATTGCTCAGCGCCACGCCGGTTGATTGGTCCGGGCAACTCGATGCGGCGCTGCTCAGCCCCGATCATCTGTTGCGCGACGTGCTGGCCAGCCTCAATGCCGGGGAGCTGGCGTTGCGGCGCTTCCGTGAAATCGCGCGGATCGCCGGGCTGGTGTTCGCCGGTTATCCCGGCGCGCCGAAAAGCACCCGTCAGGTGCAGGCCTCCAGCGGGTTGTTCTTTGAAGTGTTCAAGCAATACGACGCCGACAACCTGCTGCTGGCTCAGGCCGGGGAAGAAGTCCTACGCGAAGAACTGGATATTCGTCGTCTGGAACAGACACTGGAGCGGATCAACCGGATGAAACTGGACATGCACCTGATTAAACGTCCTACACCGCTGGGCTTTCCATTACTGGTCGAGCGCATGCGCGAAAGCATGAGTTCGGAAAAACTCGCCGACCGTATCCGGCGCATGGTCGGCGATCTGGAAAAATCCGCGGACAAGGGTAAAACCTCATGAGCGCAGCTTATCCCGTGCGCCTGGCCGGTGAAGAACTCTGGTTGCTGCCGGAAAAGGCCCTGTACTGGCCGGCGCAGCAAGCGCTGCTGATCGCCGATGTGCATTTCGGCAAGGCTGCGGCCTACCGCAGCCTCGGCCAGCCAGTGCCGCAGGGCACCACGGCGGCCAACATCGAAGTGCTCGACCGCTTGCTGGCGAGACTGCCCTGCCGGCAGCTGATTTTCCTCGGTGACTTTCTGCACGGCCCCGGTTCGCATGCAGCGGGCACCCTGAATGCCTTGGCCGAATGGCGTGCACGTCACGTGGATCTGCCGATGACGCTGATTCGTGGCAATCACGACAAACGCGCCGGCGATCCGCCCCAATCGTTGAACATCAGGGTAGTGCCGGAGCCGCTGCTGCTCGGGCCGTTTGCCTTGCAGCACGAACCCGACCCGCATCCCGAACGCCATGTGCTGGCCGGGCACGTGCATCCGGTCTATCGGCTCAATGGCAAGGGGCGGCAGCGTTTACGGTTGGCATGTTTCCGGCTGGGCGAACGCTTGAGTCTGCTGCCGGCGTTTGGCGCGTTTACCGGCGGCTTTGCGGTGGAGAAGGATGACGCCTGCAGGATTTTTGTCATCGGTGATGACGAAATATGGCCAGTCAGCTGAGGTCTTGGGCAAACCTCAGCTGACTGGCCATTCATGGGGCAGTGGCTCAGGCCACTGGCGCGGGTGGCGGCTCGTCCGGCAGCGTTGGCTCGCCCGGTTCGGTCGGTTGTTCGTTGGGGGTGTCGGGATCAGGCTGGCCGGGAATCCCGCCGGCCATGTTCAGCGGGTGTGCCAGCAGAGACCAGGCCAGTACGCCAACCTGATTGGGCTCAAGCCTTGCCAGTTCGGCGGTGATATGCGGATCGATCTTCATGGAACCCTCCTCGGTGAAGGCCCGCTTTGCCAGAAGCAAAAACGGGCAGTACACCCCATAGAGTGTCTGCCCGCCAAAGAATTCCCGCGAACTGCCGGATGGATCAGGTACGCGGCAGAGTCACGCCACGCTGGCCCTGATATTTACCGCCGCGATCCTTGTACGAAACTTCGCACTGCTCGTCGGATTCGAGGAACAGCATCTGCGCCACGCCTTCGTTGGCGTAGATTTTCGCCGGCAGGTTGGTGGTATTGGAGAATTCCAGCGTCACGTGACCTTCCCACTCAGGCTCGAGCGGAGTGACGTTGACGATGATGCCGCAGCGCGCGTAGGTGCTTTTACCCAGGCAGATGGTCAATACGTTGCGCGGAATGCGGAAGTATTCGACGGTGCTGGCCAGGGCGAAGGAGTTCGGCGGAATGATGCAGACGTCGCTGTGAATGTCGACGAAGCTGCCGGCGTCGAAGTTCTTCGGATCGACGATCGCCGAATTGATGTTGGTGAACACCTTGAAATGGTTGGTGCAGCGCACATCGTAGCCGTAGCTCGACACACCGTAGGAAATCACACGGCTGTCGTCGCTGCCGCGCACCTGGCGCTCGACGAAAGGCTCGATCATGCCGTGTTCCTGCGCCATGCGGCGAATCCACTTGTCCGATTTGATGCTCATGGCGGGTGTCCTGAATAGCGAGGTGGAAAAAATCTGTCCGGCATCTTACCGGGCGCGCCGCCGTGTTCAAAGTCCACACTGAAATTCTCGCCGAACACACTGGAAATACGGGTTCTGGCGACGAACTGTCACACCGCCGATCCCTAAAACAGAGAAACCTTCGCAAGAAACATTGGCACGTTCCGGAAAAAGGGTTAAGGTGGCGCCACTGTGTTGCTTGTGTCACTGAGAATCTCTACACGATATGTTGAATTTCGATCCAACCATCTACAAGAATTTTTCCTGCTCTTTGCACTCAGTCTCGGCCAGGGTTCTTCCTGAGTCGCAGTTATCTTTGTTCAAGGAGTTACACCATGTCTAATCGCCAAACCGGTACCGTTAAGTGGTTCAACGATGAAAAAGGCTTCGGCTTCATCACTCCACAATCCGGTGACGACCTGTTCGTTCACTTCAAAGCTATCCAATCCGACGGCTTCAAAAGCCTGAAAGAAGGCCAACAGGTTTCTTTCATCGCTACCCGCGGTCAGAAAGGCATGCAAGCTGAAGAAGTACAAGTTATCTAACTTGTAGCTTCTTTAGAAAAGAGCCCCGCCCTCAAAGCGGGGCTTTTTTGTGGGCGTGTGTTTTTCCACGCGCAAAAAAAGATCGCAGCCTGCGGCAGCTTCTACAGGATGAACACCATCACCTTGTAGGCGCTGCCGCAGGCTGCGATCTTTTGCTTGTGCTTTACCAGGCCACGCCAAACCCTGCGGTGTAGCGGGTCTTGTTCAAATCCGCGTCCTTGGTGCCACTGATGATGTCGCGTTCAGCCTTGAGGTTGAGCGACGCCCAGTCGGTGACCTTGTAGCGCAGACCCATCTCGGCATCCAGCGCGTAGTTGGCTACGTCAGAGAGTGGCTTGCCCAGTTCGCCATTGGTGAAGAACTCGACTTTCTTGCCGATCAGGTAGCGGTTGTAATCCCACTTCATGGCGACCGAATAGAAGTTGTCCTTGCCGCCATCGCTGTATTCGTAATCGGTGCGGTTGAGCAACGAACCGAGCGAGAACGCGCCCAGTTCGTCGTCCCAGAACTGGTAGCCCGGACCCGTACCAACGACGCGCTGACGCGACAGTTCCTCAATATAGTCACGCTTGTAGTTCAGGCGACCCTGCCAGAACCACTTGTCGGTAAGGAAGCGGTCAAGTGCGTATTCGGCGCGCCAGTTATTGGTAGTAACCTGCTCGTCCTGCACTTCGCGGTTGTATTCGCCCTCGGCGGTGTGCCGCCAGCGGCCATGACGCGCGGTGGTCTTGAAGTCAATGTCGTAGTCGTCGGTATCCTTTTCCGCACGCTGATAATCCAGGGCCAGGCCAACATTACCCTTCCACACCAGATCCTCGACCACCGGTTTCGGCTTGAGAATCTGCTGGATACTCGCCAGCTCCACGGTTTTCGGCGCCTCACCGTTGGCCAAGGTGACCTTGCCGTCATCGGCGGCGGTCAGCGACTTGGCTTTTTCACCGCTGTAGGCATCCTGCTTGACCAGCAGCTCCTGATCGCTTTGCAGGGTCTTGACCTCTTTCCAGTCGATGCTGACCGCCCCCGCATACTGGGTCTGGATCAGCAATTTGCCGCCGTCGAACAAGGAAATCTTACCGCTCAACTTGTCACCGTTCTTTAACCAGACGGTATCGGCAAGCAGCGGCGTGGAGGCACTGAAGACAGCAAGGCACAGCAAGGTTCTGGACAGCATAAGCGGATCGAGGGCTCAAGTTTGCGAAAAAAGGTCGGCATTATCCGTAGGAATAAGACCCTGACAAGGACTGACCGGGCGATTTCCATTGAGTTCATTTCTCATCTGCGCGCCGACGGATTACCCTAGATCCCATCCACCCCCTCTTGTTCAGGAACGGCGCAGGTGAAAGAGCCACCCCATCCCGACGAAAGCCCGGCGCAAATCCGACGCACGGCGCTGTATTCGACACTTGCTCAAGTACCTGAGGGCAAAGTGGTCAGCTATGGTCAGTTGGCTGAACTCGCGGGGTTGGGGCGCGCCGCCCGCTGGGTCGGCCGGACCCTGAGCCAGCTACCCGCCGATACCAGGCTGCCGTGGCACCGGGTACTGGGCGCCGGCGGTCGGATCAGCCTGCCGCCGGGCAGCCCCTCGGGGGACGAACAACGGGCACGATTGCGCTCTGAAGGCGTCACCGTCCTGAACAATCGTGTGGATATTCAGCGCCATGGCTGGCGTCCGATAGAGCACAGCGGTTAGAGTGCGCGCTTTGTTTTCGCAATCTTGAGGCAGACTTCAGCCCATGCCCCGTAAAACCTGGCGCGCCGCGCTCGCCGCCTATGCCAGTCCCTCGACGCTCGTGCTGTTGTTGCTCGGTTTTGCTGCCGGCCTGCCGTACATGCTGGTGTTTTCGACGCTTTCCGTCTGGCTGCGTGAAGCCGGTGTTGCCCGTGAAACCATCGGCTACGCCAGCCTGATCGGCCTGGCCTACGCCTTCAAATGGGTGTGGTCACCGCTGCTCGACCAATGGCGCCTGCCTTTATTGGGCAAGCTTGGCCGCCGCCGTTCGTGGCTGGTGCTCTCGCAGACCCTGGTGATTCTGGGCCTGATCGGCATGGGCTTCTGTGATCCGCAGAAACACCTGTCCTGGCTGATCGCCATTGCCGTCATCGTCGCCTTCGCCTCCGCCACCCAAGACATCGCGGTCGACGCCTATCGCCTGGAAATCGCCGATGACAGCCGCCAGGCCGCGCTGGCTGCCAGTTACATGTCCGGCTACCGCGTCGCCGCCCTGCTCGCCACGGCGGGCGCGCTGTTCTTTGCCGAAGGCTTCGGCTCCACCGGTTTCAACTATCAACACTCGGCCTGGACCGGCACCTACGCCCTGTTCGGGGTATTGATGATCCCTGCCCTGCTGACCTCGCTGCTGATGCGCGAACCGCCAGTGCCACTGCGCACGCAGTTGCAGGCCGGCCGCTACAGTTTCGGACATCAACTGGCCTCGGTATTCGTACTGATCGTGTTGCTGGTGTCGGTTCCGGCGATGTTCACCCAGCTCTACAACACCGATTTCGCCGGCGTGCTGTTCGGCAATATGAGCCCGCTCGACCTGCTGCTCGAAGACCGCGCCTTCCTGCGCGCCATCCTCTACACCCTGCTCACCGGCCTGTGCCTGTCGACCATGGGCCGTCGCGGCCTGGCGCCGGTGCTGACCCCGGTCAACGACTTCATCCTGCGCTACCGCTGGCAGGCATTGCTGTTGCTCGGGCTGATCGCCACCTACCGGATGTCCGACACGGTGATGGGCGTGATGGCCAACGTGTTCTATATCGACCAGGGCTTCACCAAGGATCAGATCGCCAGCGTCAGCAAGATCTTCGGCCTGATCATGACCCTCCTCGGCGCCGGGATGGGCGGCCTGCTGATCGTGCGCTTCGGCATCCTGCCGATCCTGTTCATTGGCGGCGCAGCTTCGGCGGCAACCAATCTGCTGTTCGTGATGCTGGCTGACATGGGCCCGAACCTGCAGATGCTGGTGGTGACCATCTCCCTCGACAACTTCAGTTCGGGGATGGCGACCTCAGCCTTCGTCGCCTACCTGTCGAGTCTGACCAACCTGAAGTTCTCGGCCACCCAGTACGCCCTGCTCAGCTCGATCATGCTCCTGCTGCCGCGCCTGATCGGCGGTTATTCCGGGGTAATGGTCGAGAAGTTCGGCTACCACAACTTCTTCATGATCACGGCGCTGCTCGGCGTGCCGACCCTGGTGCTGATCGCCCTGCACTGGTTTCAGGAAAACCGCCGCGAAGGCCCGACACCAACGCCCGAGCCTGTGCCGACCAGCGTGGTCGAAGAGTCGTAGGACATTTCAGATACGGCGGGAGGATTCCCGCCGTTGAGCCTCACCGCCGAGCGCAATCCTGTACGTCGGCAAATCTCGCCGGTACACTGCTCCGTCATTTCCAGTCATAGCAACCGACAACGGCCAACCATGCGCACCAGTCAATTTTTGCTCGCCACACAGAAAGAAACGCCTTCCGATGCGGTCGTCGTCAGCCATCAGCTGATGCTGCGCGCCGGCATGATCCGCAAACTCGCTTCGGGCCTGTACACCTGGCTGCCGATGGGCTTGCGGGTAATGCGCAAGGTTGAAGCCATCGTTCGCGAAGAAATGAACGCTGCCGGCTCTCTTGAAGTGTTGATGCCGAGCACCCAACCGGCCGAGCTGTGGCAGGAATCGGGGCGCTGGGAAGAATACGGCCCTGAGCTGCTGCGCATCAAAGACCGCCACGGTCGCGACTTCTGCGCGGGCCCGACCCACGAAGAAGTGATCACCGATCTGATGCGCAACGAGTTGAGCAGCTACAAGCAGCTGCCGATCAACCTGTACCAGATCCAGACCAAATTCCGTGACGAAATCCGCCCACGCTTCGGTTTGATGCGCGGTCGCGAATTCATCATGAAGGACGCCTACTCGTTCCACGCCGATCAGGCTTCGCTGCAGGTCACCTACGACCGCATGCATCAGGCGTACTGCAACGTGTTCACCCGTCTGGGCCTGAAATTCCGTCCAGTTGAAGCCGACAACGGCTCGATCGGTGGCGCTGGCTCCCACGAATTCCACGTACTGGCCGAGTCCGGCGAAGACGATATCGTCTTCAGCAACGGTTCCGACTACGCCGCGAACATCGAGAAGGCCGAAGCCGTGCCACGCGAAACCTCGCGTCCAGCACCGACCGAAGAGCTGCGCCTGGTCGACACCCCAGATACCAAGACCATTGCCGCCCTAGTGGAAAAATTCAATCTGCCGATTGAAAAGACCATCAAGACCCTGATCGTCCACGCCGAAGAGCCAGGCAAGCTGATTGCCCTGGTCATCCGTGGCGACCACGAGCTCAACGAAATCAAGGCTGCCAACCAGCCAGGCGTTGCCAGCCCGCTGGTCATGGCTTCCGATGCCGAACTGCGTGACGCCATTGGCGCCGGCGCCGGTTCGCTCGGCCCGCTGAACCTGCCACTGCCGATCATCATCGACCGTTCGGTCGAACTGATGAGCGACTTCGGTATCGGCGCGAACATCGACGACAAGCACTACTTCGGCGTGAACTGGGAGCGCGATCTGCCGGTTCCGACCGTCGCCGACCTGCGTAACGTCGTCGCCGGTGACCCAAGCCCGGACGGCAAAGGCACCCTGGAAATCAAGCGCGGCATCGAAGTCGGGCACATCTTCCAGCTGGGCAACAAGTACAGCAAGGCGATGAAGTGCGAAGTGCTGGGCGAGAACGGCAAGCCGGTGACCCTGGAAATGGGTTGCTACGGTATCGGCGTATCCCGCGTGGTGGCTGCTGCCATCGAGCAGAACAACGACGACAAAGGCATCATCTGGAGCGACACCCTGGCGCCGTTCCAGATCGCCCTGGTACCGCTGCGTTATGAAACCGAGCAGGTGCGCGAAGCCACTGACAAGCTGTACGCAGAACTGACTGCGGCCGGTTTCGAAGTGCTGCTGGACGATCGCGACAAGAAAACCAGCCCGGGCATCAAGTTCGCGGACATGGAGCTGATCGGCATTCCACACCGGATCGTGATCAGCGACCGCGGTCTCGCCGAAGGCAACCTGGAATACAAGAGCCGTACCGAGGCCGAAGCGCAAGCGCTGCCGGTTGCCGATGTGCTGTCCTTCCTTCAGGCCCGTATCCGCCGCTGAATCCAGATAGAGACCTCATGTTCAAGCGAAACACCCTGGGCCTCGGTGGCGCCGCCTTATGCGGCGCCCTGCTGGTCAGCGGCTGCGCCAATCACATGTCACAGCGCAGCGAGCACGAAGAGCGGGTCGAGCGTAAATTGCTCGATCACAGCCTGCAGATCGACGTCGGTGAGCCCAAGGTGCTCGAACTGCCGCAACGCCGCGTGAAGATCAGCGAACAGAAGACCTTCGAGGTCACCGAGTTCGAGGTCACGCGGCATTACGATCGCTATACGCCTTACCAGCCCTGGCGGAAAATCTACGAGATTCCGCTGGGTGCGGTTGCGCTGGTGGGGGGTATCGGCGCCAACGTGGTCAACGTCTTCGCACTCGGCAACCTGCCGGACAGCATGACCAGGGACTGGTTGAGCTACGGTCTGGACGGGCTCAACCCGGCCATGAACATGCAATCCCATGGTCGCGCGCAACAGAACCTGGCCAGTATCGATGAAGTCCAGCGCGACAAGCGCATGGAGTATTCGAGCCTGCCGTGGAGCGAGCGTCCGGTGCAGGTCAAGGCTGGCAAGCAGACATTCGACATGACCACCGACCGCAACGGTGTGCTGCGCCTGAACCTGCTGGACAGTCCGTTCGCCGAAAATGACCTGAATCATATCGGCAAGCTGCAGATCAGCGTTGAAGACGGCAAGGATGACGTGCACAGCGATTCGTCCCTGGCCATCAGCAGCCATTTGCGCAGCAAGTTGCTCGAAGCCCATGGTTTGATTTACGACGACCTGGAAGACGACGAAGTGAGCCAGTGGGTCCACCGGGTCAAGCGTCTGTCGGAGCTGGGTCTGGAAGAGGAAGCCAGCGAGCTGGAGCAAAGCCTGATCGAACTGACGCGTAACGATCCCGAGTTACAGGCCGAGTTTCTCAAGTCGCTGACCAAGGATGCCGGGCGTCTGGTGGCGGATCCGGGACCGAATTAAGCCTGAAAAGCTTCGCGAGCAAGCCCGCTCCCACAGTTGATTGCATTCCACTGAAGGAACTCGATCAAATGTGGGAGCGGGCTTGCTCGCGAAAGCGGCATCAGCAACACCGCAGCAATTAGCGCTCAAACAACTCCATCTGCTCAAACCCACCCCGCAAATCCTCCAGCCTGACCCCCACCCCCAACAACCGCACCGGTTTCCCGCCCCGGTTGAACGCCTGCGTCAGCATCAACTGATAACTGCCCAGATCGCGCCCTGCCCCGGCTTGCTCCAGTGTGGTCTGGGTAAAGTCATGAAACTTCACTTTGACGAACGGCTTGCCCGGGCGATAGCTGCTGTCGATCCGCTCCATGCGGGTTTTCAGGGTTTCCAGCAGCTCCGGCAATTTGTCCAGGCAACTGCGCAGATCGGGCAGATCAACGTCGTAGGTGTTTTCCACGCTGATTGACTGACGACGACTGTCGTTGTGCACCAACCGGTCATCGATCCCACGGGCCAGACTCCACAGTCGCTCACCGAAACTGCCGAATTCGCGCACCAGCGCCAACTTGTCCCACTCACGCAGTTGCAGGCAGTCGACGATGCCGAGCTTGCCCAGCTTGTCGGCGGTAACTTTGCCGACGCCGTGCAACTTGCTCACCGGCAGACCACTGACAAAATCCTCGACCTGATCCGGGGTAATGACGAACAACCCGTTGGGCTTCTTCCAGTCACTGGCGATTTTCGCCAGAAACTTGTTCGGCGCCACGCCCGCAGACACGGTGATGTGCAACTGATTAGAGACCCGGCGACGAATGTCCTGGGCAATTCGCGTGGCGCTGCCGCCAAAATGCGCGCTGTCGGAGACGTCGAGGTAGGCCTCGTCCAGCGACAGCGGTTCGATCAGGTCGGTGTAATCGCGAAAGATCGTATGAATTTCCTTGGAAGCTTCGCGATAGGCGTCCATGCGCGGCTTGACGATGGTCAGGTCGGGGCACAGCTTCAAGGCATGTCCGGATGACATCGCCGAACGCACGCCATACGCCCGTGCTTCATAGTTACAGGTAGCAATCACCCCGCGCCGATCCGCCGACCCGCCCACCGCCAGCGGCTTGCCTGCCAGGTTCGGGTCGTCGCGCATCTCGATGGCGGCGTAGAAACAGTCGCAGTCGACGTGGATGATTTTTCGTTGGGTCATGACAGAAAAGGAAACATGGCGAGCCGGATCCGCAGTATCTCACTGACACCTGTATATAGCACCAGTAGTGCTGAATGTTCTTTTCAGGCTGTAGGAAAACAACCATGAATTTATTTTCTCAATCGAAAATCTCCTGCCGATAGAGCTGAAAGCCTTGCCCCGCCTGCCCTGCGTGCCCTTCGCCTGCCCTGTAAAAAGCGCTAACCGATTGAACAAGAACAGATTTATCTGAATTCAAGGTTGACAGACCGGCGTTCCTCTGTAGAATGCCGACACACAGACGCGGGATGGAGCAGTCTGGTAGCTCGTCGGGCTCATAACCCGAAGGTCGTCGGTTCAAATCCGGCTCCCGCAACCAAACATCAAAAAAGGCTACTCGAAAGAGTGGCCTTTTTTGTGCCTGTCTGTTTTTCAGACCGGCCTCCACATCACGCACATCCGGGCGAACAGGAATTCGTTGCATTTCCGAAACTTACCGCACCCCTGCGACCGTTTGACGCAAATTCACACTTATTTGACCCTTTACGGGATTAGCGGTTGACACCTCGCCGTTCGCCTGTAGAATGCCGCCACACAGACGCGGGATGGAGCAGTCTGGTAGCTCGTCGGGCTCATAACCCGAAGGTCGTCGGTTCAAATCCGGCTCCCGCAACCAAACATCAAAAAAGGCTGCTCGAAAGAGTGGCCTTTTTTGTATCTGTGGAAAAAGTCCTTTCGCAACAATGATCTGTCACGCTGCAGTGAAACACTCAGGATCGTCAGACCCGCCGAGTTGCGACTATGCTTGAGTCGCAGGCAAGACGTCTGCAATCCATGACCCGCCCTCGCCGATACCCGATGAGAGGCGTAGTATTTTGTGATTATTTTTTTCTACAGGGATTGGTAACTTGGCTGGATACCTCCATCCTGTCGCGCACAATCCAAGAGGTGATTGATGCGCGCCAACTCGTCTGATCCACAAGACACCGTCACAGCAGACCATCCGATCAAGCCCGAGCGCCTGCGCTTGCTGGATCGTTTGAGCAAATACCGCCAGCCTATCGGTCTGGCGGTCACGTTGCTGTTGTTTGCCATTGCGCTGATTGCCTGTCGCCATCTGCTGAGCGAACTCGATCTCTACGCGCTGCATGACTCGATCCTGGCCGTGCCGAAACCTGCTCTGCTCGGGGCATTGGGTGCGACGGTGATCGGCTTCATTATATTGCTGGGCTATGAATGGTCAGCCAGCCGCTATGCCGGCGTGACGCTGCCACCGCGCACGCTGGCGCTGGGCGGCTTCACTGCGTTTGCAATTGGCAACGCCATTGGCCTGTCGCTGCTGTCCGGCGGCTCGGTGCGCTACCGTTTATATGCACGTCATGGTCTGGGAGCATCAGAAGTCGCCCACATGACGCTGTTCGCCAGCCTGTCGCTGGGCTGCGCCCTGCCACCGCTGGCGGCTCTCGCGACCCTCAGCGACCTGCCTTCCGCTTCCGCCGCCCTGGGCCTGTCAGAGGGCCTGCTTGGCACGATTGCCATGGTGGTGCTGGGTCTGGGCGCGATTCTGGCGATCGGCATCTACCGCCGGCGCCTGCCGGAGCAACCGTACCGCGATAACCTGTTGGTCAGGGCTGGGCGCCGGACGTTGCGCCTGCCGGGCCGCCGCCTGACCTTCCTGCAATTGATCATCACCGCCCTCGACGTCGCCGCAGCAGCCACCGTGCTTTACCTGCTGCTGCCGGAAGCCCCGCCGTTCGGCGCCTTCCTGCTGGTGTACCTGCTGGCCCTGGCCGCCGGCGTGCTCAGCCATGTGCCGGGGGGTGTCGGGGTCTTCGAGGCGATCCTGCTCGCCGCGTTCGCCGACACACTCGGTGCCGCGCCACTGGCCGCCGCCCTGCTGCTCTACCGCCTGATCTATGTCGTGCTGCCGCTGCTGGTGGCCTGCCTGTTCTTGCTGATCAACGAAGGCCAGCGCCTGTTTCAGACCCAGACCATGCGCGCTGCGTCCGGTCTGGCGGCGCCCATTCTGGCGGTGCTGGTGTTCCTGTCCGGCGTGGTGCTGCTGTTTTCCGGCGCGACCCCGGAGATCGACACCCGTCTCGAACACATCGGTTTTCTGATCCCGCATCGTCTGGTCGACGCCTCGCACTTCGGCGCCAGTCTGATCGGCGTGCTGTGCCTGTTGCTCGCCCAGGGCCTGCGTCGTCGGCTGTCTGCCGCGTGGATGCTGACCACCATTCTGTTGCTGGTCGGCGCCCTGCTCTCGCTGCTCAAAGGCTTCGACTGGGAAGAAGCCACGCTGATGACACTCACCGCTGCGTTGCTGGGGGTGTTCCGCCGTTCGTTCTATCGTCCGAGCCGCCTGACCGAGCTACCGTTCTCGCCGCTGTATCTGGTGGCCAGCCTCTGCGTGCTGGGGGCTTCGACCTGGCTGCTGCTGTTCGCCTATCAGGACGTGCCTTACAGCCATCAACTGTGGTGGCAGTTCACCCTCGACGCTGACGCGCCGCGCGGCCTGCGCTCGCTGCTCGGTGCTGCCGTACTGTTGCTGGTGATCGCCCTGACCTGGCTGCTGCGCACCGCGCGCCCGGTGATTCACCTGCCGACACCGGATGAACTGGAACGCGCCTCGAAGATCCTCATGGCCTCGTCGCAACCCGATGGCGGCCTGGCACTGACCGGTGACAAGGCACTGCTGTTTCACCCCAACGACGAGGCGTTCCTGATGTACGCCCGCCGTGGCCGCAGCCTCGTGGCGCTGTACGACCCGATCGGCCCCGGCCAGCAGCGTGCCGAAATGATCTGGCAGTTCCGCGACCTGTGCGACATCCATCACACCCGTCCGGTGTTCTATCAGGTACGTGCCGAGAACCTGCCGTACTACATGGACATCGGCCTGACCGCGATCAAGCTCGGCGAAGAAGCCCGGGTCGATCTGCATCGCTTTGACCTGGAAGCCAAGGGCAAGGAGATGAAGGACCTGCGCTACACCTGGAACCGTGGGACCCGCGACGGCCTGTCGCTGGAAATCCACGAGCCGGGCCAGGCGCCGATGGACGAGTTGAAAGTGATTTCCGATGCGTGGCTGACCGGCAAGAACGTGCGCGAGAAAGGTTTCTCCCTCGGTCGATTCAGCGACGATTACCTGAAGCATTTCCGCATTGCGGTGATTCGCTTCGAAGGCCGCCCGGTGGCGTTCGCCAACCTGCTCGAAACTTACAGCCATGACCTGGCCAGTCTCGATCTGATGCGCTCGCACCCGGACGCCCCCAAGCTGACCATGGAATTCCTGATGGTCGGTTTGATTCAACACTATAAGAGTCACGGATACGCGCGCTTCAGCCTGGGCATGGTGCCGTTGTCGGGGTTGCAACCCCGGCGTGGCGCACCGCTGACCCAGCGTCTGGGCTCGATGGTCTTCCGCCGTGGTGAGCAGCTGTACAACTTCCAAGGCTTGCGCCGCTTCAAAGACAAGTTCCAGCCTGACTGGGAACCCCGTTATATGGCAGTGCCCGCCGGACTCGATCCGCTGGTGGCGCTGGCCGATACTGCTGCCCTGATCGCGGGCGGCTTGACTGGATTGGTGAAACGCTGATGATTCAACGCTCCCTGAAGTACATCCTGGCCGCACTGATCGTGCTGGCCGTGATTGCCGGCGGCGGTTACTGGTACCTCAAACGCCCGGCACCGCAACCGACTCTGCAACCGCTGACTGCCGCCGACGGCACGGTCATGACCCGCGTCGTTCCCGGCACCCAGCCCAAGGCTCAGGTGCTGGTAGCGGTCAATGACGACCAGAAGCTGACCGACAACCAACTGAGCACCCTGAGCCGCAGCGCCTCGGCGCAAATCGTTCAGGTGATTCTGCCCAAGGACTGCCTGCAACAGAGCCGCGCGCTGCAAACCGGCCTGCGCGAACTGAATGGCCCGGCCACGCTGGTCAGCGGTATCGGCCCGGGCGCCGTACTGGCCTGGCGCTGGTTGTCCGAGCAGAAGGACGACAAGGCCCAGGCCATCTCGGTTGACCTGGCCCTGGAAAAACCCGGCTGCACCCACCTGCTGCCGAAATCCGCGGCCCACGGCCATTGGCTGGTGGCGTGGAACGACAACCCGGACGACACCAGCGCCGGTTTCGTGCGCGATCAACCGAACGCCGAGACCAGCATCAGCGACTACGACATCAACCTGCCGCAAGTGCTGAACAACGAGCTGCGCAAGATCCTCGTCGGCGGCGACAAGGCCAACGGCGGTCTGGCGATCCCGGTGGTTGAAGTGCCGGCCGGTCAGGCCAAGGACACCGTGACCCTGTTCCTTTCCGGTGATGGCGGCTGGCGCGACCTCGACCGCGATGTGGCCGGCGAGATGGCCAAGATTGGCTACCCGGTGGTCGGCATCGACACCCTGCGCTACTACTGGCAGCACAAGAGCCCGGAGCAAAGCGCCCTGGACCTGACCGAACTGATGCAGCACTACCGCCAGAAATGGGGCACCAAGCGCTTCATCCTGACCGGTTACTCGTTCGGTGCCGACGTCCTGCCGGCGATCTACAACCGCCTGCCGGACACCGAGCAGCAGCGCGTAGACGCCATCATCCTGCTGGCCTTCGCCCGCACCGGCAGCTTCGAAATCGAAGTCGAAGGCTGGCTCGGCAACGCCGGCAAAGAAGCCGCCACCGGCCCGGAAATGGCCAAGCTGCCAGCGGCCAAAGTAGTGTGCATCTACGGCGCCGAAGAAACCGACGAAAGCGGCTGCACCGACAAGACGGCAGTCGGCGAAGCGGTGAAACTGCCCGGCGGCCACCACTTCGACGAGAACTACCCGGCGCTGGCCAAGCGTCTGGTGGACCTGATCGAGAAGCGTCAGAGCAAGGATCAGCCGACAGAGTGATCTGAAGCGCTCCAACGAAAAGCCCCCGCAACCTCACGGTTGCGGGGGCTTTTTTACGCAAACTTGCAGCACTTCCTGCCAGTCGAAACTTCTATCGATACCGAGACTAAAGCTGAACATCTATCCACGTGATGTCATCTTCTACATCGATACAGCTGCCATCCGGCGCTGCTAGCAAGTAGCTTTGCTGTAACTCGGTTAGCTCCGCCCAAAAGCCATCGGTTGCAAATACCAGTCGTTCTCTTAGGGTCAATGAATGAAACACAAAGTCAGGGTTCGGTGCGCGACTCGCCTTCAAGCATCGAGTCACCCGGTTTCGAGCCGGATCTTGCGCCAGCTCGGAGTGGGAACGGTCGCGCCTCCAGTTAGCCTTACAGTGGGGCGACGTAATCCATTCGATCGCTCCTGCTGGCGTCACAACACCGCACGAACAATCACCCTCATACGCAAGCGTGAGTTTCCCATGAGCAGCGACACCCACCACATAACAAGTGGCGCCTGTGTGACTTGCAAACAAAACGGGGTGGAGGTCGGCCAGTATAGAAAGCAGTACCTGTTCAACAGCTTCGCACTCAGGAATATCGAGGCCGTGATCAAAGTGTTTTGACCAGACCTCTAAAACATCTTTCACAAAGGACTCAGCCAACTGGCCACTGCCAACCCTCGATGTACCGTCCGTGATAACAAATACGCCGTTTTCTCCATCACAGAGCGCTCCAGCAAAGTCATGGTTGGTTCTCCTGGCTCGCCCTGCTACCGATCTGACGTGGTATTTCATGCGCTGCCCAGTTCTTTCATGCGCCCATGAATGATTTGCCCTCTTCCCGGATTGGCCTGTACCGAGCCCGAGCTTTCAATCACATAGTCAATGCCACTGAGAACCCTGAGTGCTCGAACTCCATTCGTGATGAATTCTTTGAGCTCGGATTCCGCCTGCCGAACCTCTTCTAAAAGCTCTGGACGTCCATCAATCAAGATAATGATGTCTTCGACGTCTTTATGGTATGGATCGCCACCGCCACGACCACTGAAAGCTTCCAGTTTTGTCGCGAGAAAATAGGTCGGTTTGAATATCTGGATGACGGTACCGCTGGGCAACGTAAATTTATTGGCCCGCGCCAGCCCCTCTACAAACCAGCGGTTGGCATATCCGAGAACCTCGGGATCAGAAGGCATCACGTCAACGACGATGTCGTTGAAGCGGAAACGACAGTTCACTTCATCCTCGCCAGTAATCTTGAAATTCCTGGCCGCCAACCGTTCGGTAAGCTGCTGCCAGGCGCCAATGCCTGCTAGCTCGATCACCAGGTCAACATCATCGGTGAAGCGAATGTCGTCCAGCACAACAGCATCAGTTACCAGCATGGCTGTGGTGCAACCTCCGACAAAGGCAACCTCCGCGAGAAACGCCTCTCCCAAACCCTCAGCAACAAACTCTATAAGCTCGTAGTTGTGATCAGCGTTGGATGACATGTTATTTCAGTCCCATCCCTGCTTTTAGAATGTCGACCGCAACACCACACTCTCGCGGACCTCCAAGGCGGATTGCATCAGCAAGCGCAAGATAGTGGTAAAGGGTCCTGTCCCGCTTCACCGCTTCCGGCACTGTCTTGTAGAGCGGCTCTATCGCCTGTCCACGCTCCGCTCCAAGTGCATCTGGCCAAACCGGAATCAGTCCGCCAGCACTTTTGATACTTTTGGACAGTGCCGGTGCTGCAAAACCCGTCGGGATGCCGCGAACCATTGCCCCGGGCTTTACAGGGAAAAAGTATTTCAGAGCGTGCTCGGTGATGTTTAGTAACTGCCGCCGGTTAACTTTTGGAAGTCCGGTGTCATAGTCATTGGTGAGCAGCCCGGACACACGACACCTGGCGATGGAATTTGAAACTTCGCTCTTGCTTAGCCCAAGTGAAGCAGACAACGCACGCAACGAGTAACCTTCACTCCAGCTCGCCAGTGGCGGAACAGCTACCGGCTCCGACCACCCTTCCCACCCCGCCTCATCGTCCAAGGGCGAATCGAAATCCTGTCGGCGGAATACAGTATCTACACCGTCGGTGGAGTAGGTGACCAATGGTTGCCCCACCCGACCGCCCGCCGTCATTTGACTGACCACGTAGGGCTTCAACAACTCCTCGACTCTGTTCGAATTTGACTCCGACTCCATTACCCCAAGGAGGTTTTCCTCCTGAGCGTGAAGGCTGGTCATCTTGAACAAAAGCAAAATGTCTTGACTCTTCATGAAGCTTAAAACTCCACTCGTCCACATTCCATAAAACGTGGACACTTGTCTCATTCAAAATATCCGATCGTCAAGCCCTTTATACGGCCCCCTCCTGTGGCGCCAACTCGAGAATCCACCGCCCCCGAGATTGCTCGCCACCTTAATTCCGGTTACCGGAGTCGCAATATCAGATGACGTCCGCATACCTTGTAGGCAAACTCCTAATCTCGTGTTTGGGCACTTTGCCGCTCTGTTGCGCTTTTTTTCGACGGGATACTCTCCAGAGGTCGCTGACCAATTCAGTGATCGGGTGTGGTAACCCGGCTAAGCAAAGTGCAACAACGCTCCCAACACGACTCAGGTGTTTTTACGTCTGCAATTCCGAGTCATGGCGGCTGTGCGTGGGAGACCTTCGGGTCTGCCGGTTTCTTTGCTCTCCCGGTTTACCACCCTGCGTACAGCTGTCACCCATTCGTGTGGTAACGAATGCGGCAGCTCCTCGTTTTATGGAGCGAAACAATGAGCAAACAAAGTCCTTCATCACCTTCGGACCTCACAACCGTCGGCTTTACCTCTTTCCTCTACAACTCGGATCTGGCGCTATTCAACGTCCGCTCCGGTGTCCCCGTCATTGATGCACTGTCGCAAGCTTCCGATCTGCTATTCCTCGCCAAATCCTCCGCCGAGGACGCTGCCTTCATCAAAGACACCGACCGCCATGCCTGGGCTGCGCATTACCTGACGGTAATGGGCAAAGCCTTGATTGATGACGTGATCCAAGCGCTGATGCCGCGACCTGCGCGGACGAAGACCGAATCTGAAGAAGAATTGCCTGAAAGCCACTGACACCACAGAATCCTTGTGGGAGCGAGCTTGCTCGCGAATGCGGTGGATCAGCCACCACATGTCTCGACTGACACTCGGCCTTCGCGAGCAAGCTCGCTCCCACAGGGGATTTGCAGTGGGTTAGAGGTTTACGAGACAAAAAAAAGGTTCTTCACGGAATCCCGGGAAACACAGAAACAAGAACGCCGATTTGATTGATGATGTTCGTGCGAGCAAACACATCTAACAAACCGGCGTTCTTATGCGCGATATTAATACTTTCCTTCCGTTTTGGGAGGGCTTTTCTGTCGTCAACATCAAGCCTGATGGTGACGCCCTACAGATCGAACTGATTCCCCACGCCACCCGATTTCCTTCCTGTGGCGGCTGCCAGAAACCCTGTTCAACCACACATGAGTATTGCGAACGAACCGTCCGCGATTTACCGATTCTCGGCCGTGCGGTGCGCCTCAGCGTGTTGCTCAGGCGTGTTGTCTGTCGTGACTGTGGTAAACGTATGGAGGCCGTCAGTTGGCTGGACCGCTATGCCCGCATGACGCGGCGTTTGGCCGAGGCGGTCATTCAGGCCTGCGAACGCCTCCCCACACTGCACGTGGCTCAACTGTTCGGGCTGCATTGGGACACCGTACGGTTGCTGGAGCGTCGAGCCTTGCAAGCGGCGTTGAGCATTTTGCCAACGGCACAACCGCGACGTCTGGTGATGGACGAATTCGCCCTGTTCAAAGGTCATCGTTACGCCAGCGTGGTGCTGGATGCGGATACACGCCGCGTGCTGTGGATCGGTGAAGGCCGCAGCCGAGCAGCGGTCAGGCCCTTCTTCGAAGAGCTGGGGCCCGAGGGATGCGCACGCATCGAAGCGGTGGCGATGGACATGAATACCGCTTTTGACCTGGAGGTTCGCCAGCACTGTCCCAACGCGCGAGTGATCTACGACCTCTTCCATGTAGTGGCCAAATATGGCCGAGAGGTGATTGATCGGGTCCGCGTTGACGAGGCTAACCGGTTGCGTCACGACAAGCCGGCCCGCAAGGTCATCAAGCAGGCGCGATGGCTGTTGCTGCGCAATCCGCAGAACTTGAAAACGCCGGAACAACAGGTCCGCCTGGAGGATCTGCTGGCGGCCAATCAAGCGTTGATGACGGTCTACTTGATGAAGGCTGAACTCAAAACACTCTGGACCCCGAGTACTGCCTGGGGTTGGCGATCGGCCTGGAAGCAATGGCTGCGCCATGCGCATGAAAGCGAAATTCCAGCTCTGATCCAGTTCGCCACACGGCTAAAGGGTTACTGGCGGGGCATCGTGAGCCGGGTTCGCTGGCCGATGCACACCGGTCAGTTGGAAGGAATAAACAATCGAATAAAGGTCATCAAGCGGATGGCGTACGGTTACCGGGATAGCGAATTCTTTTTCATGAAGATCAAGAGCGTCTTTCCCGGTAATCCGTGATGAACCAAAAAAAAGCCCCCGCCAGCTACAAGGCTGACGGGGGCTTTTCAGTTGATGCAGGCCTACATTTCCACCTGCGTCCCCAACTCAATCACCCGGTTCAGCGGCAGATTGAAGAAGCGCAAATTGCCGTTGGCATTCTTCAACATGAATGCGAACAGCGCCTCGCGCCAGCGGGCCATGCCTTCGAGTTTCGAGGCGATCACCGTTTCGCGGCTGAGGAAGTAGGTGGTGCGCATCGGGCTGAAGTCCAGATCATCCAGATGGCACAGTTTCAGCGCCTGCGGCACGTCCGGCTCGTCGGTGAAGCCGAAGTGCAGGATCACCCGGAAGAAGCCTTCGCCGTAGGAGTCCACCTCAAAGCGGCGTGCCGGCGGCACGCGCGGGATGTCTTCGTAAACCACGGTCAGCAACACCACTTGCTCGTGCAACACCTGGTTGTGCAGCAGGTTGTGCAACAACGCGTGCGGCACAGCGTCGGAGCGCGCAGTGAGGAACACCGCGGTGCCCTGCACACGGTGCGGTGGTTGCACGCGGATGCTGCTGATGAAGATCGGCAGCGGCAACGCGCCTTCGTCCAGGCGATCGACCAACAGCTCCTTGCCGCGTTTCCAGGTGGTCATCAGGATGAACAGCACGATCCCCGCCAGCACCGGGAAGGCACCGCCCTGAATGATCTTCGGCACGTTGGCCGCGAAGAACATGCCATCGACCAGCAGGAAACCAAGCAGAATCGGCACCGCCAGCAGCGGTGGCCATTTCCACAGCAGCAGGATCACCGCCGCCACCAGAATACTGGTGATCAGCATGGTGCCAGTGACCGCCACGCCGTAGGCAGACGCCAATGCGCCGGAAGACTCGAAACCGATCACCAACAGGATCACGCCGACCATCAGCGCCCAGTTCACTGCACCGATGTAAATCTGCCCCTGTTCAGCACTGGACGTGTGCTGAATGTGCATGCGCGGGATATAACCGAGCTGGATGGCCTGCCGGGTCAACGAGAACGCGCCGGAAATCACCGCTTGCGAAGCAATCACCGTGGCCAGGGTCGCCAGCACCACCAGCGGTACCAGTGCCCAGTTCGGCGCCAGCAGGTAGAACGGGTTACGCGCCGCTTCCGGGTTTTCCAGGAGCAATGCGCCCTGACCGAAGTAGTTCAGCACCAACGCCGGCAGCACCAGTACCAGCCAGGCACGGGCAATCGGCTTGCGCCCGAAGTGGCCCATGTCGGCATACAGGGCTTCAGCACCGGTCAGCGCCAGCACCACCGCACCGAGAATCGCCACACCCATGCCCGGGTGAACCATGAAGAAACGCACGCCCCAGATCGGGTTCAGCGCATTCAAGACTTCAGGGTGCCTGACGATCCCGCTGACACCCAGCCCCCCCAGCACCAGGAACCACACGACCATCACCGGGCCAAACAGCTTGCCGATGCGATCGGTGCCGTGTTTCTGGATCAGGAACAGCGCGACCAGGACCACCAGTGCCATCGGCACCACCCAGCGCTCCAGGCCATCGAACGCCAACTCCAGACCTTCAACCGCGGACAACACGGAGATGGCCGGGGTGATCATGCTGTCGCCGTAAAACAGCGCCGCACCGATCAACCCCAGAATCACCAGCACGGCCTGCAACCTGGGATAGCGGCTGGATGCACGTCGCGCCAGGGCGGTCAGCGCCATGATCCCCCCTCACCCTGGTTGTCGGCCCGCAGGACGAACAACACGTACTTGATCGTGACGACCCAGATCAGCGACCAGAAAATCAACGCCAGAATCCCGAAGACTCCGTCGTGGTTGACCGGCACCCCATAGTGACCGGCAAAAACTTCTTTGAGGGTGTACAACGGGCTCGTGCCGATGTCGCCGTAAACCACCCCGACTGCCGCGACCAGCATGCTCAGCGGTTTTGCAGCCGAATGCTCGGCGCCCGCCGCCTGACTACTTGCCTGACCCATCCAACACTCCTACTTCTCAGAACCGGCTTCTTTGAATGAAGCACTATGCTTTGTGGTGCAGCATGCGCTGTTTTACCTGTTGTTACAGACGTTTTGTTGACTGTAAAAAATTGGTAAAGCTCAACGGCGCGAAGCATAGCGCAGCACTCGTCGTATTTCCCTGCATAAAGCTGGTCAAGTGCGTTGCTCATCGCTAGAATTGCGCACTTTTTGATCAGAGGCGCACTTCAAGCGCCCGTCCGTCAGCTTCCACACCAGGCAAGCGACGTCACAAAACACCGAGGTTAGACATGTCCACCACTCCTGCGCCGGCCAATCCAAAGGTTGGCTTCGTATCTCTGGGTTGCCCGAAAGCACTGGTCGACTCCGAGCGCATCCTGACCC
This sequence comes from Pseudomonas sp. RSB 5.4, assembly GCF_037126175.1. Lineage (NCBI taxonomy): Bacteria > Pseudomonadati > Pseudomonadota > Gammaproteobacteria > Pseudomonadales > Pseudomonadaceae > Pseudomonas > Pseudomonas sp. RSB 5.4. The sequence continues at coordinate 5,949,445 of NZ_CP146986.1, read as the reverse complement.
AGCTGCGCATGGAAGGCTATGACGTGGTGTCCACCTATCAGGACGCCGACGTGGTGGTGGTCAACACCTGCGGCTTCATCGACTCGGCCAAGGCTGAGTCGCTGGAAGTGATCGGTGAAGCGATCAAGGAAAACGGCAAGGTGATCGTCACCGGTTGCATGGGCGTGGAAGAAGGCAATATCCGCGACGTACACCCGAGCGTGCTGGCCGTGACCGGTCCGCAGCAATACGAGCAAGTGGTCAACGCCGTGCACGAAGTAGTGCCACCGCGTCAGGATCACAACCCGCTGATCGACCTGGTGCCGCCGCAAGGCATCAAGCTGACTCCGCGTCACTACGCCTACCTGAAGATTTCCGAAGGCTGCAACCACAGCTGCAGCTTCTGCATCATCCCGTCGATGCGCGGCAAACTGGTCAGCCGTCCGGTGGGTGATGTACTCGACGAAGCCCAGCGTCTGGTCAAATCCGGCGTCAAAGAGCTGCTGGTGATCTCGCAAGACACCAGCGCCTACGGCGTCGACGTGAAATACCGCACCGGTTTCTGGAACGGCGCGCCGGTGAAAACCCGCATGACCGAACTCTGCGAAGCGCTGAGTACCTTGGGCGTGTGGGTCCGTCTGCACTACGTTTACCCGTACCCGCACGTCGACGAGCTGATCCCGCTGATGGCCGCCGGCAAGATCCTGCCGTACCTGGACATCCCGTTCCAGCACGCCAGCCCGAAAGTGCTGAAGGCGATGAAACGCCCGGCGTTCGAAGACAAGACCCTGGCGCGGATCAAGAACTGGCGCGAGATCTGCCCGGACCTGATCATCCGTTCGACCTTCATCGTCGGCTTCCCGGGCGAAACCGAGGAAGACTTCCAGTACCTGCTGAACTGGCTGACCGAAGCCCAGCTCGACCGCGTCGGCTGCTTCCAGTATTCGCCGGTCGATGGCGCGCCCGCCAATGACCTGGACCTGGAAGTGGTGCCGGACGACGTCAAACAAGACCGTTGGGAGCGCTTCATGGCGCACCAGCAGGCGATCAGCTCGGCGCGCCTGCAAATGCGCATCGGCCGCGAGATCGAAGTGCTGGTGGACGAAGTCGACGAGCAAGGCGCCGTCGGCCGCTGCTTCTTCGATGCCCCGGAAATCGACGGCAACGTATTCATCGACAACGGCAGCAACCTCAAGCCGGGCGACAAGGTCTGGTGCAAGGTGACTGACGCTGACGAATACGACCTGTGGGCTGAGCAGATCTAAGCACCACAAAATACCTGTGGGAGCGGGCTTGCTCGCGAAGGCGGTTTATCAGGCATTGGATATGTCGACCGATACACTGCTTTCGCGAGCAAGCCCGCTCCCACAGGGGATAGTCGTGTCATCAAAAGCCTCGCTCTTTTTTACGAGATGCGGGGCTTTTTTACGGCTATCGTTTACCGGGGGAAGGACTCCCTTGAAACGAACAAGAGGCCATCGGGCATGCGTCAGCATTCGGTCATTCACACGCCGAAACTCAGCGATTATCAGGAACTGACACGGGTCTGGGAGGCCTCGGTTCGCGCGACCCATGATTTTCTGCCGGACAGCTACATCGAGTTGCTGCGCAATCTGGTGCTCACCCGTTATCTGGACGCGGTGATGCTGATCTGCACCAAGGACCATCAGCAGCGCATCACCGGATTCGCCGGGGTGGCGGCGGGCAAGATCGAAATGCTGTTTATCGATCCCGCGCACCGTGGCCAGGGGCTGGGCAAGCAATTGCTGAACTACGCCATGCAGCATCTGAATGCCGATGAACTGGACGTCAACGAACAGAACCCTCAGGCGCTGGGGTTTTACTTCAAGCAGGGCTTTGAAGTGATCGGCCGATCGGAGGTAGATGGCATGGGCCAGCCGTATCCGCTGCTGCATATGCGCTTGCGGCAGAATCAGCAGCGCTCGAAGCATGCCTGACACACCGTAGAACCCTTGTAGGAGTGGGCCTGCTCGCGATAGCGCCGGACCAGCCGACATCAATGCTGAATGTTAGACGGCAATCGCGAGCAGGCTCACTCCTACAAAAAACCACCTACCGAAATGGAACCGGGCTTAACCGGCGCCAGGCAGGTACAATGCTCACCCCTTTTTTGTTACGGCCCTGTCATGACTGACCCGATTCGCCTCTCCAAACGCCTCATCGAACTGGTCGGTTGCTCCCGCCGGGAGGCCGAGCTGTTCATCGAGGGCGGCTGGGTCACCGTGGACGGCGAAGTGATCGACGAACCGCAATTCAAGGTCGGCGACCAGAAGGTCGAGCTCGACAAGGACGCCCAGGCCACCGCGCCGGAGCCGGTGACCATCCTGCTCAACGTGCCGGCCGGGATGGACGTCGACACCGCCATGCAATCGCTCAGCGCCGACACCCTCAGCGACGAGCACCGCTACGGCAAACGTCCGCTGCGCGGCCACTTCCTGCGCCTGACGGCCAGCGCCGATCTGCAGCCGAAGGCCAGCGGTCTGCTGGTGTTTACCCAAGACTGGAAAGTACTGCGCAAACTGACTGCCGACGCGGCCAAGATCGAGCAGGAATACGTGGTTGAAGTCGAAGGCGACATGGTTGCCCACGGCCTCAATCGCCTGCAGCACGGTCTCACCCACAAGGGCAAGGAGCTGCCGCCGGTCAAGGCCAGCTGGCAGAACGAAAACCGCCTGCGCTTCGCCATGAAGAACCCGCAGCCGGGGATCATCGCCCAGTTCTGTGAAGCGGTTGGCCTGAAGGTCGTCGGCATTCGTCGCATCCGCATCGGCGGCGTCTCGATCGGCAAGGTTCCGCTCGGCCAATGGCGCTACCTGTCCGGCAAAGAGAAGTTCTAAAGCCTCTGTTGCCGCCACACATTCCGGCAGCGTGTCTGCGCGTTGCCCACAACGATTATCAGGATTACCCACATGATTCATAACGACGTATTGCGCAGCGTGCGCTACATGCTCGACATCAGCGACAAGAAAGTCATCGAGATCATCAAGCTCGGCGGCCTGGACGTGGAGCTGAAAGACGTCGTCGCGTACCTCGACAAGAAAGAAGAAGACGAAGAAGGCTTCGTACGCTGCCCGGACGAAGTCATGGCGCATTTCCTCGACGGTCTGGTGGTGTTCAAGCGCGGCAAGGACGAAAGCCGTCCGCCGCAGCCGATCGAAGTGCCGGTGACCAACAACATCATCCTGAAGAAGCTGCGCGTGGCCTTCGAGCTCAAAGAGGACGACATGCACGCGATCCTCAAGGCTGCCGAGTTTCCGGTGTCCAAGCCTGAGCTGAGCGCACTGTTCCGCAAGGTCGGCCACACCAACTACCGCCCGTGCGGCGACCAGTTGCTGCGCAACTTCCTCAAGGGCCTGACCCTGCGCGTTCGCGGCTGATCTGCGCCACAAGCTCTGAATCGGCGGCGCGGCCTTCGCGAGCAAGCCCGCTCCTACAGGGTTTGTGGCTGACACAAAACCGGACTCCACCCGAGATCCCTGTGGGAGCGGGCTTGCTCGCGAAGGCGTCGGCCCGGCCACCTCGGGTTATCATCCCCACCTCGCTCCCACCTTGACTCCAGACCATGACTTACAACGTCTCCCCCATCGGCTTCGTGCGTTCCTGTTTCCAGGAAAAGTTCGCCATCCCGCGCCAGCCGCAATTGGCCCCCGCTGCCCGTGGCGTGCTGGAGCTGGTGGCGCCGTTCGATCAGGGGGACGCCGTGCAAGGGCTGGAGCAGGTCAGCCATGTCTGGCTGTTGTTCCTGTTTCATCAGGCGCTGGAAGAAAAGCCGCGCCTGAAGGTGCGGCCACCGCGTCTGGGCGGTAACAAGTCCATGGGCGTGTTCGCCACCCGTGCGACCCACCGTCCCAATGGCATCGGGCAGTCGGTGGTGAAGCTGGACAAGGTCGAGGCCCATCGGCTGTTCATCTCGGGGATCGATTTGCTCGACGGCACGCCGATTCTCGATATCAAACCCTACGTGCCTTACGCCGATATCATCGCTGACGCCTCCAACAGCATCGCCAGCGCTGCGCCACAGCTGATTGACGTGCAGTGGACGGACGTCGCGCTGCAACAGGCGCACGGCCATGCTCAGCGCCTTGGCGAGCCTCTGGTCGAGTTGATCGAGCAATGCCTGGCGCAGGATCCGCGTCCGGCGTACCAGACGCCGACACCAGAGCGCGAATACGGTGCGCAGTTCTGGGATCTGGACGTGCGCTGGCATTACCCGACGCCGGAGCAGATTTGCGTGCTGGAAGTGATCCCGGCCTCGGCGTAAACCCCGGAAACGAAAAAAGCCCGCGCTGCCTTCTCAGGCAACGCGGGCTTTTCTGTGTAGCACAAAACCATTGTGGGAGCGGGCTTGCTCGCGAAAGCGGTGCGCCATTCAACATTGACGTCGACTGACAGCCCCCCTTCGCGAGCAAGCCCGCTCCCACAGGTATTGCGGGTTACTTCTCGACGAATGCACGCTCGATCAGGTAGTCACCCGGCTCGCGCATCCGCGCCGAGATCTTCAGGCCGAAGCTGTCGAGCACTTCGCTGGTCTCGTCGAGCATGCTCGGGCTGCCGCAGATCATTGCGCGGTCGTCCTGCGGGTTGATCGGTGGCAGACCGATGTCGCTGAACAGCTTGCCGCTACGCATCAGGTCGGTCAGACGGCCCTGGTTTTCGAACGGCTCGCGGGTCACGGTCGGGTAGTAGATCAGCTTGTCACGCAGCGCTTCACCGAAGAACTCGTTCTGCGGCAGGTGCTCGGTGATGAATTCGCGGTAGGCGACTTCGTTGACGTAGCGCACGCCGTGCACCAGGATCACTTTTTCAAAGCGCTCGTAGGTTTCCGGGTCCTGGATCACGCTCATGAACGGCGCCAGACCCGTGCCGGTGCTCAGCAGATACAGGTGCTTGCCCGGGTTCAGGTCGTCCAGCACCAGGGTGCCGGTAGGCTTTTTCGAGATGATGATCTCGTCGCCTTCCTTCAGGTGCTGCAGCTGCGAGGTCAGCGGACCATCAGGCACTTTGATGCTGAAGAACTCGAGATGCTCTTCCCAGTTCGGGCTGGCGATCGAGTAAGCGCGCATAAGCGGGCGGCCGTTTGGCTGTTGCAGGCCGATCATCACGAACTGACCGTTCTCGAAGCGCAGGCCCGGATCGCGGGTGCACTTGAAGCTGAACAGAGTGTCGTTCCAGTGATGAACACTGAGGACACGCTCGTGGTTCATGTTGCTCATGTACGTGGGACTCCTGGATATTGGGTCTGCGCTCGCCTTTGCGGCCGACAGTGCGCAATTGCAACGCATTCTAATAGCGACGACAATATCTGTTAACTGGATTATTAAGATAAGGGTTATCGGTTATATCGATATGCGATTTACTCTTCGTCAACTGCAAGTCTTCGTCGCCGTCGCCCAGCAGGAAAGCGTATCCCGTGCTGCGGGTCTGCTCAACCTCTCGCAATCGGCGGCGAGCACCTCGATCACCGAACTGGAGCGCCAGTCCAGCTGCCAGCTGTTCGACCGCGCCGGCAAACGGCTGAGCCTCAACGCCCTGGGCAAACAGCTGCTGCCGCAAGCGGTGGCCCTGCTCGACCAGTCCAAGGAAATCGAAGACCTGCTCAACGGCAAATCCGGTTTCGGCTCACTGTCGGTGGGCGCCACGCTGACCATCGGCAATTACCTGGCGACCCTGTTGATCGGCGGTTTCATGCAGCGCCATCCGGAAAGCCAGGTGAAGCTGCATGTACAGAACACTGCCAATATCGTGCATCAAGTCGCCCACTACGAAATTGATCTGGGTCTAATCGAGGGCGACTGCAGCCATCCGGACATCGAAGTGCAGAGCTGGGTCGAAGATGAACTGGTAGTGTTTTGCGCACCGCAGCATCCGCTGGCCAAACGCGGCAGCGCGACCATGGAAGAGTTGACGCACGAGGCGTGGATTCTGCGCGAACAGGGTTCCGGCACGCGACTGACCTTCGACCAGGCCATGCGTCATCACCGCAGTGCGCTGAATATCCGTCTGGAGCTGGAACACACCGAAGCGATCAAACGCGCGGTGGAATCAGGGCTGGGGATTGGCTGTATATCGCGGCTGGCGCTGCGCGATGCCTTTCGGCGCGGCAGTCTGGTGGCGGTGGAAACGCCGGATCTGGATCTGTCCCGGCAGTTTTACTTCATCTGGCACAAGCAGAAATACCAGACCTCGGCCATGCGCGAGTTTCTCGAGCTGTGCCGCGCCTTCACCGCCGGGGTGCAGCGCAGCGACGAGATCGTCTTGCCGAGTATCGCTTAAAGCAGAATCACCGCCCACACCAGGGCAATCATGCTCAGGGCCACGAATTGCGCGGCGCTGCCCATGTCCTTGGCGTTCTTCGACAGTGGGTGCAGTTCCAGCGAAATGCGATCAATGGCCGCTTCCACTGCCGAATTCAGCAACTCGACGATCAGCGCCAGCAGGCAAACGGCGATCAGCAGCGCCTGTTCGACGCGACTGACATTCAGGAAGAACGTCAGCGGAATCAGCACCACATTGAGCAGGACCAGTTGGCGAAATGCCGCTTCGCCGGTGAAGGCGGCGCGCAGACCGTCCAGCGAGTAGCCGGATGCGTTGAGGATGCGTTTCAGGCCGGTCTGGCCCTTGAAAGGTGACATAAAGTAAAAACCAACCAGAAAGGAGTGGGAAAGCTAGAGCAACAAAAGTCAAAAAAGCGTGAAGACGCCAGCCTTTATTGGCTCGGAATTGACTCAAGTTGTTGCAGAAGTAATGCAGCCTGTGTCCGGGTGCGCACGTTCAACTTGCGAAAGATCGCGGTGACGTGGGCCTTGATGGTCGCCTCGGACACGTTCAACTCATAGGCAATCTGCTTGTTCAGCAAACCTTCACAGACCATGGTCAGGACGCGGAACTGTTGCGGGGTCAGGCTGGCGAGGCCGTCGCTGGCGGCTTTGGCTTCGGCGGAGACGCTGACCGCCTCGAACGCCTGTGGTGGCCAGAACACGTCGCCATCGAGCACTTTGCGCACGGCTTGCTGAATCACGCTCAGGTCGCTGGACTTGGGGATGAAGCCACTGGCGCCGAACTCGCGGGATTTGACCATCACCGAGGCTTCTTCCTGCGCCGAGACCATTACCACCGGGATCTGCGGGTACTGTCCCCGCAGCAGCACCAGTCCGGAAAATCCATAGGCACCGGGCATGTTCAGGTCCAGCAGGACCAGATCCCAGTCAGCCTTTTCGGTCAGGCGGGTTTCCAGTTCGGCGATGCTCGCCACTTCCACCAGCCTTACATCCGGGCCGAGTCCCAGGGTTACTGCTTGATGCAGCGCGCTACGAAACAGCGGGTGATCATCGGCAATCAGGATTTCGTATGTGGCCATTTTTCAAAATGATCCTGTTTTTGATGGCAGGCCCGGTGTATTCGGGCCTGGCCAAAGCAACTCAAGATGCCGCTACCAAAGCGGTATCCACAAGGGCACGTTCAACGCCAATCACAAGCAAACGGCGTTTCAAACCTTGGCCGCACCCTAATCGGCGCCAAGCATGCCCAGCGCAGCCGGGGTGGTCAAGCAGCACGGCCGGCGCTCTCTGCAGTATGGGCCACTATCGGGCCAACACCGCTTGCGGCTTTCGTATATAAGGCAACAACTCGGCGTGGGCCGGGGTCGCCTCATTGACGTCCAACTGCTGTTTGGCCCCCAGATAATGTTGGCTGAACACATCGAAATAAGCGTCAAGGGCAGAAGCGGCATCACTGTCACCTGCCAGCTCAAGACACAACGCCGCGACCTCGGCGGTGCACAGGTGCTCACTGCGGGTCGAGCGACGCAGGCGATAACGCGAAAGTTTGTCGGGCAGCAGGCTCAGGATCGGCAAGCGGTCGAAATACGGACTCTTGCGGAAGATCTTGCGCGCCTCGGTCCAGGTCGCATCCAGCAGAATGAACAGCGGGCGCTTGCTGCTATCGGGCACGACGGTGTTGGTCACCCGTGACGGCTCAACGTATTCGCCCGGAAACACCAGGTACGGCTGCCATTGCGGGTCATCGAGCAGCGCCAGCATCTGCGGGTCAGGTTCGGTGCGCGACCAGATGAATGCATGGTTGTCGCGCACCACATCGGCGATCAGCCAGCCGGTGTTGCTCGGCTTGAACACTTCCTTGCCGGTCATGATCAGGCATACGCCGGATCGCGTTTCCACCGTCGGACGCCAGGCGCACAGGCAGTGGCTGATGATCACACGACAATCGCGGCAACGCTCGGAACGGAAACCACGGGCCTGGATCGGCTTGATACCTTCATCTTCGCGCTGGTCGCGCAGGCGGGCGACGGCGTTAGGGGCATGATTCATTGCAGGCAGCGCCCGGAGGCAGAAAAACTCGACACGAACAACACTCGGCAAGGCAATAAAGGCTGGCAGTTTATCAGAGCGACGGGGACAAGCCTGTACCGTCCTGACCGGCTCCCCTATAATTCGCCGCCACTGAACGCACAGCCACGGGGCTGGTCGAACCACCAGTCACTGAATCAGGAGAGTTTCATGCTGCGCCTTATCGTTCCTACCGCGGCCATCGCCATGGCGTTGTCCTTCAGCGCACACGCTGCGTCCCTGAGTGAGCAGAATCTGAACCAAGAGCTGCGTCGTGTCGCCGAGCAAAGCAGCGTGGGTACCCCACGGGCGATCAACGAAGACATTCTCGATCAAGGCTACACCGTCGAAGGCACTACGCTGATCAACCACCTGAGTGTGCAGGCCAGCCACGCCGAGAAGATGCGCGCTGACCCAAAAGCCGTGTATTTCCAGCTGGGTGCTTCGGTGTGCAATAACCCGTCGTACCGCAAGCTGATGGCCAAGGGCGCCGTGATGCGCTACGACTTCAGCGAAGTGAAGACCAACCGCGCAATCGGTTCGGCCAGCTATCAAGAGTCGGATTGTCCGAAAGCTGTCCCGGCGAAGAAGTAATCATCGAGAATTGGCGCGCCGTTGTTCATCTTCGGCGCGCAATTCGGCCACCAGAGCCTGTAGATAACGCGAACGGCGTTCCCCGCCTGCCAACCGTCGGCAGCACTCCTCTTCGAGACTCACTTGGTTGGTCTCGGCTGATGCTTTCAACATCCGATACAGCTGCGTATCGATTTCCAGAATCACTCTGGCCATCTATCCCGCCTCCTTGCCACCACGAATCCTTGAAAAGCGCGCACCTTGCATACTCCCGTTGACGCGAAGCTGTCGTGCAGTGCCTGTAGGTTAGTAAATCAGAGCGATTGCTCTACGGTGTACGTTCGGACGAGCGGTGACTGATTACGTGAAGAGGCAATCAGCAGTTGCCAGAAAGGATTCTGCGGGGCAATGATCAAGTCAGCGCAAATCCGTGCAAAGGTCTAGATTCAAAGTGTTCCCGATCACTTGTTCACGGCAGCAAAGGAGCTGCCGATCGTGTGTGTTTTTTGCAGCGCGGCACTGACGCCGCACGTCAGGGCCACCAGCTCTGTGCAGAAGGAGACGTTGAATGCCTTACCAACCGAATGACCTGCTCAGTAGGCATTTTCAGGAACAACTCCCCGACCTCATCAGCAAGGTCGAAGAACAACTCAACCAGATTTCCCCCAACAGCCCGAACCTGCCGATTTACCGCGACATGATCCTGACCGTGCTGCGCATGGCCGAGGAAGATCACAACCGCTGGAACGCCAAGATCACCCTGCAGGCCCTGCGCGAACTGGAGCAGGCGTTCCGGGTTCTCGAGAAGTTCAAGGGACGACGCAAAGTCACGGTGTTCGGTTCGGCACGCACGCCGGTCGAGCATCCGCTGTATGCCATGGCCCGGGAACTCGGCGCGGCTCTGACACGCTCGGACATGATGGTCATCACCGGTGCCGGTGGCGGGATAATGGCCGCCGCGCACGAAGGCGCCGGGCGCGACCACAGTCTCGGGTTCAACATCACTCTGCCCTTCGAGCAACATGCGAACCCGACAGTGGACGGCACAGGCAACTTGCTGCCGTTCCATTTCTTCTTCACCCGCAAACTGTTCTTCGTCAAGGAAGCCGACGCACTGGTGCTGTGCCCTGGCGGGTTCGGCACACTGGACGAGGCACTGGAAGTACTGACACTGATCCAGACCGGCAAAAGTCCATTGGTGCCCGTGGTGCTGCTCGATGTGCCGGGCGGAACGTTCTGGCAAGGCGCACTGGATTTCATTCGCCAGCAGCTCGAAGAGAACCACTACATCCTGCCCACCGACCTGAAACTGATGCGCCTGGTCTACAGCGTCGATGAGGCGGTACAGCAGATCAATCAGTTCTACAGCAACTTCCACTCCAGCCGTTGGCTCAAGCGTCAGTTCGTGATTCGTATGAACCACAAGCTTAGCGATCAGGCCCTGGAACATATGCAAGAGGCTTTCGCTGATCTGTGCCTGAGTGACCAGTTCCATCAACACGCCTACAGCGGCGAGGAACACGACGAAGCGCAGTACAGCCATCTGGTGCGACTGGCCTTCGCGTTCAATGCCCGGAACCATGGCCGACTAAGGGAACTGGTGGACTACATCAACCTCCCGGAAAACTGGGCCCACAGCAAACCGCAGACCACCCAACGTGCGCGTGAGCCATCGAAGGTAATCTGAAGGCAAAAAAAAACGGCCCGCTATTTTCATAGCGGGCCGTTGTTGTTCAACCGTTTTAATCGTCCATCCCTCTACCGCTGAACAAGCGGTTGATCATCTCCATCGAGAAGCCCCGATAGGCAAGGAAGCGGCCCTGTTTGGCGCGCTCCTTGGCATCGATCGGCAAGTGTCCGGAAAACTTGCGTTGCCATGTCTCGCGAAGCTGCTCCTGCCAGTCGATACCGCTTTCACGCAGGGCGAGTTCGATATCGGCGCGTTGCAAACCTCGCTGGCCCAGCTCTTCGCGAATGCGCAAAGGGCCGTAGCCGGAACGGGCACGGTAGGAAACAAAGCTTTCAAGGTAACGGGCTTCGGAAAGCAGCCCCTCTTCCGTCAATCGGTCGAGGGCTGTTTCGATCATTTCCGCCTCGGCGCCGCGCTGACGCAGTTTACGCGTCAGCTCGACTCGACCGTGCTCGCGTCGAGCGAGCAGATCCATGGCGGTTCGCCGCACCGCGACGAGGGTATCGAGTACGGCGGTGGTCATCGCTGTTATCAGATATCAGCGTCGGCCAGATCGTCTTCGGTCTCTTTGACCGCAGAGGCCTTGGAGTCCGCAATCACGGCTGGCGACAGCAGTTTGTCACGCAGCTGCTTCTCGAGCTTGGCAGCGACTTCCGGGTTGTCTGCCAGGAACTTGGCCGAGTTGGCCTTGCCCTGACCGATCTTGGTGCCTTCGTAGGCATACCAGGCGCCGGACTTCTCGACGAAACCGTGCAGCACGCCCAGGTCGATCATCTCGCCGTTGAGGTAGATGCCCTTGCCGTAAAGAATCTGGAACTCGGCCTGACGGAACGGCGAAGCCACCTTGTTCTTCACAACCTTGACGCGGGTTTCGCTGCCGACCACTTCGTCGCCTTCCTTCACCGCGCCGGTACGGCGGATGTCGAGACGAACCGAGGCGTAGAACTTCAGCGCGTTACCACCGGTGGTGGTTTCCGGGCTGCCGAACATCACACCGATCTTCATGCGGATCTGGTTGATGAAGATCACCAGGCAGTTGGCGTTCTTGATGTTACCGGTGATTTTACGCAGCGCCTGGGACATCAGACGGGCTTGCAGGCCCACGTGCATGTCACCCATTTCGCCTTCGATTTCAGCCTTCGGTACCAGTGCCGCCACGGAGTCGACGATGATCACGTCAACCGCGTTGGAACGCACCAGCATGTCGGTGATTTCCAGAGCCTGTTCACCGGTGTCCGGCTGGGAAACCAGCAGGTCGTCGACGTTAACGCCCAGCTTGCCGGCGTACTCAGGGTCAAGGGCGTGTTCGGCGTCGACGAAGGCGCAGGTCGCGCCGGCTTTTTGAGCCTGGGCGATCACGGACAGCGTCAGTGTGGTTTTACCGGAAGATTCAGGACCGTAGATTTCAACAATACGGCCTTTTGGCAGACCGCCGATGCCGAGTGCGATGTCCAGACCCAGAGAGCCGGTGGAGATAGCCGGGATCGCCTGACGGTCCTGATCGCCCATACGCATCACGGCACCCTTGCCGAATTGACGTTCGATCTGACCCAGGGCCGCAGCCAAGGCTTTCTTCTTGTTGTCGTCCATTAAAGTCCTCACGTAATCAATAAGGCCTGACGGCCAACACCTGTATAAGTAGCCAGTATTATTCCACAGCGTTCGCGGATCGCCTACCCCTGATTTTCGATTTCTCGTGCCGCTAGTCGCAGCAGCCCCTCTAGCGCGGCCTTCACCGTTTGTCGGCGCACCTCGTCGCGGTTGCCCGAGAAGTGCTGAACCTCGCTGGAAACCGCATCGCCCACGCCCCAGGCCAGCCACACCGTGCCCACCGGTTTGTTCGGTGTGCCGCCGTCGGGCCCGGCCACGCCGCTGACCGCCACCGCAAACCGCGCCAGGCTGTGCTTCTGCGCGCCACGCACCATCGATTCGACCACCTCGCGACTGACTGCCCCCACGGTGTCGAACAATTCCGCAGGCACATTCAGTTGTCGGGTTTTCTGCCGGTTGGAGTACGTCACATAACCGGCCTCGAACCATGCCGAGCTGCCGGGAATCCGCGTGATCGCTTCAGCAATCCCGCCACCGGTACACGATTCGGCCGTGGTGACGTGGGCGTTGAGCAACTGCAAACGTCGGCCAAGCTCGGCAGCCAGTTGAGTGATCTCTTTCACGGTGCGCTCCGGATCGGGTGGAATGACTACCACCGTACACGACCCGGTTGCGCTTTCAATACACAGACTCATTCAAAATGTTCAGGCGCCAGCGCTCTGACATAGGCCTGACAGGCTTGCAGAGCAATCAGTCCGCGGTCACCGGTGTCGGTGATGGCGATAATTCGTTGAGCATGCGGCGGGTCAAGTCGGGCGCGTACGGCTGCATGATCCACGCCGCCGGGGCCGGTGGCGGCTGGCACCCCGCAGCCTGGGGCAGCATCGCCGGCGTCGATGAGGACTGACAGGCGCAGATCAGCAGTGGCAAGACGATCGCGCAGGCGATCCTGATCACGTTGGGCATCGCTCATGGCTCGATAGTGGGTTTGTTCACTGGCTGCGAGCCGTTGCTCCAGCGCCAGACGCTTGTCCTGCTCGGCCTGCTGTGCGGTGGCGGCGGCCGAAGTCAGTTGATTGAGGGTGTCGGCGTGCAGCCGCGCCTGCTCGGCCAGTTGTCGTCCGTAGCGCCAGTCCTGAAACTGCCAGGCCAGCGCGGCGGCCGACGCAGCCAGCAACAAAACGCCGATCAGGCGCCAGGAGATGGACATAGCACCGCCCTCGCCCGCGCCCAGATATCGAGGCGATCCTGCAAACCGTTCAACCCGCCGTTGATTCGGCGGGTGATGCTGTTGAACTGATCGCGGTCGGCCAGATCGTTCAAGCCGTTCTGTTCCCAGAACCATGCTGCGGATTCGGCCGCCCATTGCGGTTGCTCCAGCAATTCCGGCAGAGACAGCAGACGCTCATCGCCGAACAGGCCGAGACTGCACTCACGATAGTTGTTACGCCCGGTGATCTGGATCAGCCCGCGACCACGGTACTTCTGTCCGTCGCCGTCGGCCTCCGGCGTGTTGCCCAGACGTAACGCCAGCGTGCCGGTGTCGTATTTGCTCAGATACTGGTTGTTGCCCAGTTCGCGCACGTACTGCAACTGCCCCGACTCATGACCGACTTGCGCCAGGAACGCGGCCATGCGTTTTGGCGAGTCGATATGGCGCCGAGTCATTGCGTTATTAAGTGCAGAAACAAAAACGCCCGCTTGGGAGCGGGCGTTGGGCATGATGGTTTTAAGGTTGTCTTCTGTTATTTGCATGATGCGTAATCCTCCCTGGATGCTCCGATTGAATCATGGATAAGAGCGAATGCTTGCCAGCCATTTTTTTCCGGAGTTTTCAGGCAATAGTGCCTTTAATCAGTTGCTACTGTTTCATCCTGCAGCAGCCAACCAACCCGGAGCCACCGGTCGGTGCTCGCTGAACGGAAAGAAAGATCGTTGCGGCCAGTCTCGCAGTGCACGACGATAAGCCTGCAATTGAGCGTACTGCTCGGTGGTCAACGTGGTGCCGTCGCCATCTTCAAGTTCATCCCGGTCGCGCGCCACCAACCAGTCAGAGGCGACCAATTGTGCCGTGCGCCAAGAGCGCTCGGCTGCAGCGGCTTCATCCGACGAGGGCGGCGGCGGGTCAACCAGAATCGGAAAACCATTGTCGGCACGCACACCAATCATTTTTGGAGTGACTGCCAGTTGCTGCAGCAGGGAAATCCAATAGCCCTGAGGAATTTCAATAACGTCGTCAGGGATGTCCGACGAGTTGATACCCGGCACATATGCGCTGCACGTGCTGGCGCTGAACAAAACATTGAAAGTGTTCATTTAATAACCCTTTGCAAAATAGCTCACGGACCAACCCACACTCACTTGACCGGCAGAATTACGGATTTTCAGCGTGCAGCCCTGCTGGCTGAACGCGGTCACTGCGACCATCGCCGCGTCGCCCCCCGAATGGGTTGCCACAACTGAGAAGTAGCCTCGCGGAAACGGGATCGGAAATGTCACATACACATTACCGTCAGCATTCGATACTCCCGAGCCCCACTGATCGATATTCCCACTGGCGTGTTTCTGATACCCAGGGTTACTCACAAGCCCGGAGAACAGCGCGGCATATTTCAGGCTTGCCGTTCCATAAACCGTCCAGATGCCGCTCTCTTTGACAAAGTTGGCACTTTCTCCGCTGTTCATCACAATCGAAGTCAAATAGGAGCCTTGTGGACTGATCTGTGCTCCGGCTTTGCTGGCAACGGTGACCGGGGCACTGTTGCGACAGTGCAGGCCAATCGTCGCGCCATCGGGTACTGAGGCTGCGTCAGGTAAGGTAACGGTATAGGCAATTGTTCCTCCCATTCCGATCGTGCAACCGATATCAGCGACCGACAGTTGCGTTGCGGTGGATATTCCACGTGCACTTGCGTAACTGCCCAATGCCCGTTGAACAAACTCAGCAGTGGCCACTGACCGACCTTTATCAAACTGGGGGGCGGTCAAAAAAAGCGCTGGACTGCGAAGTGCGCCGAGCAGTTGATCATTAGCCGCCTCATCCGGCGTAATACCCGCTGCCTGCACGACACTCAAAATCTCCTGCGTTACTCCATTGCCCCACACGGCGGGAATCAACGAACCCGGCGCTCCGCTTGTAGGGTTTTCATCCACGAACCTGCCGTTGACCAGTCCGATATTGGGCACACTCTTTGGATAATCCATTTTTGTCTCCGGCTATTACTCAGTCGACGCCGAGTCGCGCGCACAGCCTGTCCTGTCCTGTCCCTTGAACGCCTTTGTAATAAGCAAATTTCATTGGCGACTTGCATACAGTTTCCAGACCTGACGCACTCGGCTCCTGCACAAAAGCATTCAATCAGGCTGCGGTGGCCAATCGATCGCACGAGGGAAAGTGGGCTGAGTTTCGACCCTGGAAAGCAGTACCCGGTACTTTCTCCAAAGATCCAGTTGTGCCTGAGTCGTTGGCAATTGCGTGACTTCTGCGTCCGTTGCCATGCCCAGTGCCACCGAATCCTGAAGCGTGTTCACGTCACCCTGCAACTTCGTGATCATCGACGAGGCCAATGCTGAAAGTCCGGAGGATTTCATTCGTACTGCATTTTTCAGTGACTCTTGATCAGGTTCGGCGATGTCGCCGTATTCCAGCGTAATCGCTCGTTCAAACAACTCTCGACCGTGAGTTTCAGGATCTTTCGGGGAAGCCGTAAATGGCACTTCACCCAATGAGTCCCTGGTCTCTTCGAAGGTAACTAACAGGTTTAGCGAGGTATGTTCCACGTCGTTCCAGCAAGGCTGACGTGCACTCAGAATTGTCATCATTTCAATAAACTCTCAGGCATAGAGTGGTGGAGTCCGGACTGGCACCGTCCGCGTTTCGGATAGCGCCCATAATTCGCCAAGTGCCGGCAGGTGCTCCGCCCCAGGCAGTGCCGTCGGTGGCCGTGAACCGGCAATTGACACCGGCAGCGAGCCCCCCCGTGCCTGTAGCGCCACCACCGCCAACGACCAGCAAGGCATAAGAGCCGACCACCCCGGCCTCTGCGGTCGATTGCGCGGCAACCGCTTTGGGATTACCGATGCCATCGGTCCAGATGCTACCCAGATCGGTAGCATCGACCTGTGCGCGCAGAGAAGTACCATCAGCCGCCCAGCCAATCATTACCGTATTGGTCGACTGGAAGTTTCCGCCGCCTTGGCGAACCGGCGTAAACCCCAGACGAGGTTGCAGCAGATAAACACCGTTATCGGAAGTCCGCCGCATATAGGGCTGATTCGGGTCGTTACTGGCAAACCCTGCCCAAGTAATGCCATCACTCAAAACTCGAGCATTGACTTGTCCGGTGATCTCGGCACGGGTCATGCCATCCGTGATGCCATAGCCAGCCAGTGTCGAGGCGGTTTTCGCGAGCATCACAACTTCGTTGTTGTTTTTGTTTCGCATATACGGCGAAGCGGAGCTACCACCTGCAAAACCGGCCACCGAACACGCATCCGAACCGATCTTGGCGTCCAGCAAGGCATTTGTTGCCCCCTTGCTGTAAACGTCCGACACGTTGGCCTTGGTGCCTGGATCAAAGTTGGCCGAACACCACAGGTTGCCAAAACTCGTGGCATCTACCTGGATCAGGATGTTCTTGCCATCCCAGCCAATGGAGACCGAGTTGCCAAGTTGCCCGGCACCAGTGCCTTGTTTTACAAAGGCACTATTGGCAGCCACTTTGGTATAAGCATCCGCAATTCCGTATCCATCAAGCGTGGTCGGATTAGAACCGGCAGTTACCTGCCCGCGTGCATTGACCGTGACCTTGCGGTATTCGCCGGAAGCAACCCCGGTGTAACCCGCCAGTAATTCAAACGTCAGCGCCGTGGTTCCGACCTTGATTGGACCCGGTGTAGTCAGTTGCCAAAGACGGGACTTGTTCACTACGCCGTCATCGGTCGCAATGATAAAACTGCTGGTCACTTGATAGTCTTGCGCCGCATCCACTGCACGCGACCATGAGCCGACAGCCACCACGTAAACACCGTTTTGCGACGCATTGGGCTGATCCTTGACCAGCACTCGATCGGCTACGGCAAGTTGTACTCCGTCGATGTTTTGCAAGCCGCTGAGGGCAATAGCTCCCGTTGTCGCGACCCGCACCGAGTTTTTGAAATCATGCGCAGCAAAACTCTGGATGGCCTCCAGCAACTGCGTTGAAACATCTTCCTGTGGCACCATCCCCGCCGCTTTGATCACGTTCAGGATCTCTTGCGTAACGGCATTGCCCCAGGTCGCCGGGATCAACGACCCCGGTGTTCCCGCCACCGGGTTTTCGTCCACAAACTGTCCATTCACCAGCCCGACACCGGGGGTGTTTCTTGGGTAATCCATACTTCTAACCTCTATTCATAGTTGATGTGCACGTGGGTATGCGCAGGTGCACTTCGGTGGATAAGGCATTCCAGGGCGCTTCCCGGGTTCACGCCAAAGCGCTCGCCCCAGTAACTGGCGCCAAAACGGCGGCCGATGAATTGCCGTCCGCCGGTATTGAGGGTCCACATGAACTGCGCCTGCCAACTGCCAAAGTGCCCGATACCAAAACGTGAGCGCCCCATTCGCGGAGCCCTCAACTCAGTAACACTGGCGTTGGGGTAGCCTTGACTTCGGGCAATTTCAACGAAGTAGCCAATGGTCTGGCTGCCGACTGCGAGCAATCGTCGGCGCACGGCCAGACGACGATCGTCAAACAAAGGTTTCTGTCCCAGGCAGGGGTCAGGCAAATTCATGACCCGCTCCCAGTCCGGTACCAGCTCGCTGACTCCGGCCGGATCCATTTCGTTCTGCAGGTCAACGGCGCGGGCGTCCAGGCGTGACAGCTCCTGAGAAATGCCCTCAAGCACTGCATCCAGTTCTGGTACTCGCTCTGGATCCCAGGCCGGACCACTCGGCATTAAGTTGCGCAACTGGGCCTGATATTGCGCCGGAGTTCTTATGCCTCCCATACGCAGCCCCCGAAGGTCAACAATTGGTTGGCGGTTGGCATGACGTTGCCGACGGGAGCAAACAGTTGGTGGTCGTATTCGCCGGTGGCACTGCTGATTGCTTCGCGGATGTGACTTTGCAGCAAGCTCTCGCCCAGACCGGCTTCCCGGTTGTGCAAGTCGCGTAGCTGCGCTTCCACAGCCGCGCGCACGGCGCTGGTATCCGGGTTCAAGCGCATTTTGTAGGTGACGGAGACTTGCTCCGGTGCCAGCACGTGCAACTCGGCAGTTACCGGACGCAACGGATCGATATAGGCCTGAACTTCGGCCAGTTGTTCATCCCCGGGAATCGGATGGGGATCGTCATCGCGCATGATGAACAGGCTGACAATGCCCAAACCACCATCCCCGCCACGACACCAGGCGCGTGTCACACCCGGCACTTCCAGCGCCCAGGTTTCGTAGTCGCTGGCCGCACCGCCATGGGGGATTACGCGATAAGAACGGATCACCCGCGAGCGCAGCGACTCCAGGCTTTCTCGCGCCACGCCGCCGCTGAGGCCGGGTGCGAGCACCACGAAGCTGTTGCCGACCACGCCGGCGATCGGTTGCACCGGGGTCAGTGCCAGGCCGGCGTCGGCATTGCCCAGGCTGCCGGCGTCGAGCGCGGCGATGGTAGTGCTGTTGCTGCCATTGGTGGTGTTGCGTGAAGCGGTGACTTTATAGGTACGACCATCGCTCGCTTGCAGCAGCGTATCGACGTCGAGCACAGCGCCTGCGGTCGCGGTGAAGCTGACGCTGCCGGTCGCCACTTGTGCAGGTTTGCGTGGCTGGTTCAGGCGCAGTGCGGCGATGCGCTCCAGGGTCGACTCGTCGGCCTTGTCCGGCAGGATCTGCTCGGCAATCCAGTCGAGATAACCGTACAGACCATAAGCCGCGCCACCCAAGGTGCGGGCCAGCACTTGCGCATCGGACTGGCGCAGCGAATCGCCGGCCAGGTCGCTTTGGGTGCGCTTGATCAGCACCGGCAGCGAAGGGGTTTCAAACGGCATAGATCACCTGCCAACTGTTATCGGGGTTGATGTCCAGACGTTCGCCATCGGCCAGGGTCAGAACCGTGCGCAGGTTCAGGCGCTGGGCGTCGAGGCGTTCGCTGATGATGTCGATGGCGCTGCAGTGGCCGTCATCGATCAGCCATTGCAGGGCTTCGCGGGCATAGAACTCGGCGTCCATCTGGGTCTGTCGGGTCAGCTTGACCCGACGCAACAGCCACAGCCGCGAACCGATGCGGTCGTCGGCGACAGTGGGAAAACTGTCGCCCCACCAGCCGAAGCGCTCTTCGTCGTCGAGGGCGTCGTCATCGGCGGCGCGGCGCCAGGTGAACAGGCTGATGAGCACGGCGCGGGTCAATGCGGCGTGGAGGTTCTGGCTGATAAACATCATTTGCCTCCTGCCGGCGCACCGGTCTGGCCGCTGCCGGCCTGCACGCCGACGTGCACGTGTTTGATCTGGCTGATGCCGCCGGCGAGCTGATCGCCGGTGGAGACGATCTTGCCGGTCTGGTTGATTACTGGCGTGTCGAAGTTCACCGCGCTGCTGGCGCGGATGTTCAACGTGGCGGTTTCGATGTCGATGATCCGCCCGCGCTTGAAGTGAATTTTGTCGCCCTCGTCGGTGTAGATCGCGACTTCGCCCGAGGCCAGCGCCTGCAGGCGATAGCGACGGTCGGCGACCACCAGGGCGATAGCGTGGGAACGGTCACCGCCCAGAAAAGTGACGATGCCTTCGGCGCCGGCCAGCGGGTTGCTGGTGAAACCGTAGGGTTCGAAGTGCTCCATGTCGTCGTTCACTTCGCCGGCGGTGAGGCGCATTTGCAGCGATTGCAGCTTGGATGCCGAGTTGGCGAGCACGACAGTGCCGCGCGCCAGCAGGCGTGTCAGTAGGCTCATGAATTGTCCTTAGGGAGCAGACCCGACACGGACAACAGGTGGGAGCGGGCTTGCTCGCGAAAGCGGTGGGTCAGTCAATGGGATGTTGGAGCTGCTGACGCTTTCGCGAGCAAGCCCGCTCCCACAGGGGTTCGGTGTCAGGCTCAGGTTTTTTTCGGAGGCGTGGGATCAGGATCGAAGGTATGCGGCGGCGCCACTTGCAGCGTGGTCACCGAGCCCTGCGCCGACAGTGAATAGGTGACTTTGGAAATCAACATGTCGCCGTCGAAACCGAGCACCGGATCCGTGACCTTGACCAGCGTGTTGTGGCGCCACAGGTCGCCATTGGTCTGGCGCCAGCCCTGTACCTGATAGGTCGTGGTCTGGGCCCGGCCCATGCGGGTGGCGCTTTCCCATTGTGCGCGTTGCTGGGCCAACTCGAACGTCAGTGCGGTGCCCTCGTTGATGATCGTGGTGCGGCGGCGCTTGAAGCTCAGATCAGCCGCGCTGGATTGAACCTCGCTGACGGCCGCCCCGCTCTTCTTGTCCGAGCCTTTCTGCTGACCGATCACCCGGTATTCAGAAAACACCTGGCTCTGATCCATCGGCGCGTTCGCCGACAGAATGTTCTTGCCCAACTCCAGCGCGTCGCTGGCCCGACCACCACTACCGGGCTTGGCCAGAACCAGCCGGCCCTGCTCGTCATCGGTGGAGAACACCCGAAACAGCGAGAGCAATCGGTCGATCGACTGGAACACTGTTTCGCCCGGCACGATGGTGTGTTTGGCGAGCCGCGCGGTCTCGGGAATTTCGTTGACCACGTACAGCGAGTACTCCGCCGCCAGAGCCTGGACGATGCTCAGCAGCGGTTGCTCCTGCCATTGATTCGGCCGGTTGGTGGCTGCGCAATCGACCAGATCCTGAGTCTTGGAACTGCCCTCGATACTCAAGCTGATCTGGCGTCCGTCGTAACTGATCGGGGCCTTGAACACGTAGCCGGTGAGCACCAGATCCTGGCCGATTTTCACTTCGCAAGGGTCACCCGGTTTGATCCGTTGATCTACCGTCTGCCCCGGCCACTGCCAAGTGATGTCGAGTTTGAAGGTGCGGAACTGGCGCTCCAGATCAGCGGTGATTTCCACGCTTTTCCAGCCGCCGTATTCCATGTTGTTAACGGTCAGCGTGACATGGTTATCCATCTCGCTCATGGCTCACTCCCTGGACACTTTCACGTCGTTGGGTGAAAAGCCCGGATGTTTCATCGCGTTGCTCTGCGTCACTTGAGTCACGCGTGTGGCATCGGCAAATTGCTTGTAGGCCACCACCAGCGCCGGCAGGCTTTCCTGGAACGATTTGGTGATCTGTCGCACACCGGATGACGCCACGGCCTTGAGATGCGCCATCAGCGCTTCCTTCACATCGTTGATTGCCTGGTGATGTTTGGGATCGGCCTTATCCAGCATCGGGTCAATTGCCACCCCGACCGCCTTCTGCAGCGCTTTCATTTCGTCGGTCACCGGCACTTCCTGACGGGTCACCGGTTGATCCGCCTGATGCGCCACCGAAGGTGTCGATGACAGCTTCACCGTCGGAGTCGCCACCGGCATCGACGCGACCCACTGCGCCACTTTCACCAGCATGGTGTCCTGCACCAGATCAGCCATGGCTTGCGCCGCCGCGTTGGTGTCCTTGCCGGTGGTGATCTTCGGCGCATCCAACTTGCGGATGGCTTCGAGTTGTTGGGACACGTCGGCAATCACGCCACGGTAGCCCTCCTTCGCGAACGCCTTCAGCTCCTTGATATCGCCGAGCAAGCCCTTGAACTCCGCCGCCACTTCCTTGGGCAATTCCTTCACGGCTTTGACCAGTTCAGTGATTTGCTTGTACTGCTCGATCAGCGGCTTGAGCTGCTCTTTGATCACCTCATAGACGCCGGTCAGGCTGTTGCGCAGATTGGCGATGCCGATCCGCGCAGCCTTGATCAACGTCATCGCCTGCTCGAAGCGCGCCACCGCAGAACCCAGCAGCGTGTCGGCCTTGGCCAACAGGACTTTTTGCGTACTGACCGTGGCAGTCGGAAACGGCAGCGGCCGATCGGGATAGAACTTCAGGCTGAACGTCACCAATCCGCCGTCCTGGCGGGTGTGGGTCATGTCGCATTCGCCAACCTTGACTTGCAGGCGTCCCAGCCACGGATGCACCAGTTCACCACTGCCCGCCTCCAAGGCCTTCAGCAGCTTGTCGCGCTGCTCCAGGCAATCGGCACCGATGATGAACGCCGTGATGTCGTGGGTCTTGGCCTGCTGGCCCAGATCCTCGAAATACGGCAGGTCGCGTTGCGGATACTCGTGCAACTGACCTTTGCGACCGACCGGGGTTTTCGCCTGATCGATCCAGAACCCGACACCGCGAAACGATGCCGGCAACAAACGGTCACGCCAGTTCATTGGAACCTCCTGCCGACAGCGAGCGATAGCCGATGCGCGAAGACAGCGCCAGGCCCGGTTGATTGGTTTGCGGTTGATCGGTGCGCAGCCCGGCCGGCGCATTTTCGAAGCGCACGGTCAGGCCGCCTTCGAGTTGCGTACGGTTATTGGCGGCGCTTTGCTGGATCAGTGCACTGGAGGATTGCGGCAACGTGCTGTTCAGTGCGGCGCCGCCGGCAGGTGCCGCCATGCTGGTACCGGTGAGAGTTGCGAAGATAGCGGTGAAATTGCCACCGAGCAGTTCTTTGACCTGCCCGAAGATGCCTTGCAACTTGCTCCACATCTCACCGAACCAGGTCAGCACTGGCTGCCATTTCTGCTGGATCGACTCCAGCGGCGACTGGCTGAACAGATCGCCAAAGACGCTCTTCACCACCTGCGCATCCGTGGTCAACGACGCCCACAGACCGGAGAAGTACGCGCTCACGCCATTCCACTTCGCCATGACCGCTTCCACAGGCGCGCTGCCAAACAGGTTTTGAAATTCGTCTTTCAACGGCTGGGCTCCAGCCCTGAGTACGTCCCACAGCGCGGAAAAAACCGGCGCCAAGGGTTGCCATGCCGATTCAATCAGCGCCACCGGCGATTGTATGAAGATCGATTTGACCTGTTCCCACTGCGCCGCGGCGTTATCGGCAACACCGCCGACAAGATTGCCGAACACATTGTTCAGCGAACCCCAGGCTCCAGTAATCGTCTGCACTGGCGACCAGCTGAACTGCGCCTTGAGCGCGTCCACACCGGCAGCAGCTTTGGCCTGTGCGCCAGCGAAGAAATCACTGACGACATTGCTCGCGGTAGCAAAAGCCTTGCTCATCACTTCACTCGGCGAGAAATCGAATTTCGCCCTGAGCCTGTCGATACCCGCTTGCGCATCCTCCATGGTGCTGGCGAAGAATTCACTCACAACACTGCTGGCTTTCGCCAGTGCCTTGTTCCACACCTCACGCGGTGAGAAATCGAACTTCGCACTGAGCTTGTCGATCCCTGCTTGCGCATCCGCCATGGTGCTGGCGAAGAAATCACTAACGACACCGCTGGCCTTTGCCAATGCCTTGTTCCACACCTCACGCGGTGAGAAATCGAACTTCGCCCTGAGCTTGTCGATCCCTGCTTGTGCATCCGCCATCGTGCTGGCGAAGAAATCACTGACAACGCTGCTGGCTTTCGCCAACGCCTTGTTCCACAGCTCACGCGGCGAGAAGTCGAAAGCCGCCGCGAGCTTGTCAGTGCCTGCCTGCGCTTTCGATACCAAGCCCTTGTAAATATTGACGACGCTGTCGACGCCGGCAAAAAATTCCGCGCTGATATCTCCCCACGTTTTGCTGATCGATGCGCCCATCGATTCGATTGCCTGCGTGGTCGCCGCAACTCCAGCCTTGAATTTCGTCGAAACGTAGTCCCACATCCCGCCGAAGAATCCGGAAATCGACGCCCAGTTATTGGTAATCAACCGTGCGCCAATCACGATGATGGCCACCGCTGCCGCGATAGCCGCCGCAATCAGCCCGATGGGTGAGGTCAGAATCCCCAGCACCGCGACCAGCCCCATCGCCCCAACCGTGACCACCGTAAACGCCACGGCTGCGGCCGCCAGCCCTTCGACCAGATACGGATTGTTGGCGACAAACTGGCCAATCGAAGTCATCACCGGTGTCAGCGCTGTGACGATGCCGTTAACCGCCGGCAACAACGCCTGACCGATTTTCAGCGAGATGTTATTCAGCGCCTTGTTGAATTTCTCCAGGTTGGCCGAGGTTTCCCCCTGGACCACCTTCGGCACTTTAAGACCCTTGAGTGCCCTGGCTTTCTTCGCCAGCGCATCCTGCGCTTCGATGGCTTTTTTGATGCCGTCCTGAAACGGCTTGAGCAAACCACCTTCGGCAATGAAACCGGCCACGTCCAGCGGCTCAAGGCCGCTGTCTTCCATGCTTTTCTTGAATGCTGCGACCTTGCCGCGCAGCCCCTTCATCTCGGTCTCCATTTTCTCGGCGCCCTTGAGCACCACGAGCATGTTGACCGTGACGGGAAAGTTCTGCGGGATCAGGCTCAAATTTGTATTCGCCATCACTGTACCTGCTGCATCGCATTGATCCGTTGCGCGTGCTCCAGCGATTCGCGGAGCACATCCAGTGGCCTGGCCATCATCTGTTCGGGGTCAACCTTCCAGAACCAGGCCAGGTCATAGGCGACTGCGATCAGGTCGGTGATGGCTCCGACGCCGCACTCATGAAAAAACTCGCAACGGCCCAGCTCAGCGCGTTGAGGTCAGCCAGATCGAGCTGGTTGACCGACGACGGCGGGATGCCGGCGCACACGGCGATGTATTTGGCCGCCACGTCCATGTCGAGGCTGACTTCTTCGCTCTTGTCGATCTTGTACGGCAGCGCCTTGATCGCTCGCACTTCCTGCACCGTCGGACGGCGCAGGACGAGTTCGGTCAGGGGCTCGCCGTGAGCTTCGATCGCAACCTGAAGCTTCACGGCGCCGCTCATTGCCAGGTCCCCTTGATGCCTTCGAATTTCAGTTCGATGGTGGCGTCATCGCCCTTGGAAACCGGCTCTTCGACCAGATAGGCACCGGCCAGCACGTAGACTTTGCCGTTGCTGAATTCGCAGGTGACGGTGATGTCGGTGCCTTCGATCAGCTTCTTCAGCGGAAAGTCGGCGGTGTGCAGCGCGGTCACTTTGAACGACGGCGCGACGTCGGTTTCCTTGTAGAAACCCGGTACGACGGTTTCGCGTTTGACAGCCATCAGCGGGGCTTCGCAGCCGCCATTGATAGTCAGTTGTGCACCGTCGACTTTGACGTAGCAGGTGCCTGCAATCACTTGACCCATGGTGTTACTCCCTTCAAATAAAAAAGCCCACCGAGGTGGGCTGAATGCTTACGGCCAAACGCGGCGATCAGGCCGCGTCGTCGTATTGCAGACGGAATTGGTTGAGCAGTGCGAACACGCGCAGACCGTTGATGTAATCCGGCGGGAACAGCACGTTCACGCGGCTCGGGTCCTGCACGTCGCGCTCGACGATCAGGTGCTCGGCGAACAGCTCGGCGTTCTCCACGTGGCCTTCCAGTTCCAGCTTGGCGTACTGCGCGATCAGCTCGCCGCGAATGGTCGCTGGCGTCACGATCGGCTGACCGGCGCCGAAACGGGTGCCATCGGAGGCCAGTTTGTGACGCCCGTATTTGCTGGTGATCACGCTTTGCAGACGACGCACGATGAACGCCGACTGGTGCATGGTTTCGCTGTCCAGGTAGGAGTTGTCGGCCTGACCGTAAGCGTTCTTCTGGTAGGTGGTGATCGAACGCTGGATGCGCACGTAACCGCCTTCGTAGTACGCGGTGGCGATGCCGTAATTGAGCAGCGACTGACGCTCGGTCAGGGTGAAACGTTCGCTGGCCGGCGCCGGATCAACGCCCGGCAGGCTGCCGCTTTGCGTCGGACGGCTGGCATCGGCGGAGATGAACACCGCGGTGCGCGCAGCCAGTGCGGCAGCTTGTACCCAGAACGGTTGCGGTACGCCCGGCTCCAGCGCCTGAATGGTCATGTGCTGGTCGTTGCGGCCCTGGCCTGCGGCGACCAGAGTGCCAACGGTGCCACGCTTGGCACTGTAGACGTGACCGAACAGTTGCTTGGCCCACGACCAGCGACCGGTGCTGTCATCCATCACCGCTTGCCAGGTGTTGAGGGTCGACAGATCCGACCACGGCAGTGCGATGAACTCGAACGGCTCGTCGCCCAGTGCAGCCACGGCTGCGACCTGGTCAGGCACACCGGCACCACCGGTCATGGCGGTGATCGCGGTGGTCAGGCCGGCCGGGGTTTCTTCGCCATTGCTCTTGCCCAGGCGATTGAACTGCAGGCTGATGTCGTTACCGCTGTCGCCCGTCCACTTGGCGCTCAGGGTCACTACACCTTCGGCAGCGGCAGCGCTGACCGGCAGATCGGCCGTGGCGTTGATTTTCTGTGCCAGTGCGGTGGCTGCCTGAGCAGCGGTGGCACCGTTGACCACGGTGGCCTGCACACGCACACCAGCGACGTACAGGTTGAGTACGCCAGCCTGAGTCGCGGTGCCGGTCAGGGTCAGCACGCCTTTGGCGATCGCGCCTTCAGCGTTGTGCAGCGGCAGGCACCAGATCTCGCCGATCGGGTCGGCCTTGCGGAAGGTCTCGTACATCGAGGCGAGCATCGAGCCCTGACCACCGATGCTTTTCGCCAGCGCAACGCTGGAGACCAGCACCAGTTTGCCGACTTCGCTCGGGGCAATGTTGTCGTTGACCTGAGCGACGATCAGACGACGCAGGGTCGAGCTCGCGCTATTGGCGGCCGAGTTGTCCATTTCGGCATAGAACAGCGGTACACGAATGTCCGCGGGGATGTTGCTGAATCCGATCGCCATTATTTGGCTCCCTGTGCTTTGACTTTTACGGTTTTGATTGTGATATCGCCGTCGGCCAGACGTCGGCGCCACCAGGCGCTGTCCAGCACTTCACGGCCTTCGAGGGGCAGCAGATCGCCCGCTTCCGGGTCAGGCACGGCACGGCCAGCGGCCGGCAGTACGGTGATGCGATTGCTCATGGGGTTACGTCTCCAGAGAAAGTCAGTTCCACGCGCCCGTCAGGGCCGGGGTGTTTCAGGTTGGGGTCGGCCGGGTCGATCGCATCGACCCGCACGGTGGCCCCGGTAAAGGACGACAAACCGTCCAGTTCACGTTCGTGCCAACTCTCCGCAGGCTGACTGGGCAGATTGCGGCCGAGCTGGAACTCGGCAAAAAAGCGCAGCCGATAGAAGGCCCGGCTGCTGTTGATCGAGACCATCTCGCCGCCGTCATAGACGATGGCGCTGTAGTCATTGCCCGGTTTGAACCCCACCAGCGCACGCCACAGTTCGGCGCGCAGGTCGTGCAACAGATCCAGCGCTTTTGTGGCGTCCGTTGCATCAAGCGCGAGGACGATTTCGAAGCGGTCGCGGATCGGTTGGGCGGTGAGGTTTTGCGCGGTGCTGGTGCTGGCGAGATCCGCCAGGGGCAGCACGTGGGCCGAGGGTGTCGGCAGATCGGCGTTGCCTTGCAGCAAGGCCAGATCGACACCCACCGCAATGTGATTGGCAAGCCCAGGGCATTGCCCACGCAGTTGCGTGAGGATCGGGGTGATCTTCATGGGGGATGTTCCAGAGTTGAATGAAAAGCGGTCTGCAGAACACTGCAAAACCTGTGGGAGCTGGCTTGCCAGCGATGGCGGTGGATCAACCGGCATCTCTTTTGAATGGGCTGGCCTCTTCGCGGGCAAGCCCGCTCCCACAGGGATCTTCATCGCAGTGACAAAGCGGGGAATCAGTCTTTGGCGTCCGCCTTGGGATCAAGGCACGCGGCATCGATCACGCAGCGATAGCTGTTCTCGCGATTGCCGCTGGCGGTGACTTTTTCGATCGACCAGCGACCGCGCATGAAGTCCGGCCAGGTCTCATCGAGCAGCACCAGACCTTCGGCCGCCAGCAGTGGATTGCCGGGACAAGTGATTTTCACCTTGTACTTCTGGCGGAGCATCTTGCGCACTTCGCCCTCGCCGACGGCGATTGCATCGGCTTCAGTGGGTTGCTTCTGGCGGAGGGTCTTGAACGGCGCGATTCCTGTTTCAACCCAGCGCAACACACCTGCGGCGCCATCCCAGAAACAGGTCTTGCAGCCCTTGGTCTGCTCGCGGGCAGACTCCTCCAGCGTGGCGCTGACGAACGCGTGATCGCCGGGACGGTTGTTGCTGGTCACCGACAATGTCACGTCCGCCAACACCTGGCCCGACAACGATTTGGTCTGGCCGGGACGGGCCAGCACGTACACGTCGTTGTAGGGTTTGGTCACCGCGTTGTACTTTTTCGCCAGGCGCGTCAGAAAGCTCATATCGGTTTCGTTGGACTGGTCGACGTGCTCGATCCTGATCATCGCCACCTCGGGCGCGACGCGCGGTGAAAAGCCATGGCTCGACACCAGTTCGCGAAACAGCGAACCCAGTGTTGTCGGGCCATGACTGGCCGTGCGGCGTTGCTTGAAGCCCGTCTCATCATCCTTGCTGAACGGCGCCGCCGTGGCCACCAGCGTCAGGCGAAACGGAAACAGCGTCGGCGTCAGGCGCGTCACTTTGAACTGGCCCTTGTCGACCATTCCCGACTCCAGATAACCGACCTCAAGGCCGATTTTTCCACCCAGATTCGGCAGCCCTTCGAGGCCTTCAAGATCAATCGTCAAGGTCAATTGATCGGACTCGAAACCGGCAGCGTCGATGTGCTCCCAACTGATCAGGCGCTGATTTAGCAGATCCGCGTTTGCGCCGTAAATCTTAACGACCGGCGTAAAACCCAGTGTCATGCAACCTCCTTAATCCCAGGCCGTGAGCGGTTTGATCGTGGCCGGTTTCGAATCGAGTTCCGGCAACGTGACCCAAACGCCCGCGGGCAGGATCGGGCCGTGTTCGGCCAGGGTCGGGTTGAGTTTCCACAGAGCTTCTTCGGCGGCGTCATCACTGCGCCCGGTTTCGCGGTAGAGCAGCAGATTCACCGAATCACCGGCCATGCTTCGGACCTTACGCATTGTTGAACTCCGTCAATCCGACCACCCACTTGATCACCATCGCGGTGCCGTCATCGATGACCTCGCTTTGGTTCTCGTCAATGCTGTTGATCCGCCACAGGCCCCAGTTGCGCCCGATACCGTCAATCAACGGCAGCGGCACACGCTGTGCCTGAAGTGCGCGTAATTCATCGAGTCGATCCATAGCCACGGCATACATCGAGGTACCGCTAATGGTCAGCGATTCCGCTTTCTGCCCGGTCTGACTGGACTTGGGTTTGCTGGTCAGGATCTGGATGTCGCTCCAGCCACCGTCGGACTTTCGCGCCAGCGTGCTGTAAGCGAAGTTGCGCGACAGGCCGAAGATGAAACTGCCTAGAGCCATTTGTTGTTTCATCAGTCGACTCCATCGGTCAGGGCTGCGTCACGGCGGGTGGCGAGCGGATTGTTGGTCAACAGCGGCAGGAACTGGCCGTGGAATTGCCCGCTCAGTTGTTGGCCGATGATCGTACGAATCTGCTCGGCAGTATCTGGCGCCGGGCAGGTGACCTGGATCAGTGGGGAGAAGGTGACTTGCTGGTTTTGCGTCTGCGCGGTCGGCAGTTCTTTGGCAACCTCTGCCGGCGGGGCGAGTTGGTTCGGTGCAGGCGTCGCGAGTTTTTCACCCAATGCGCTTCCCCACTGATTGCCATAGTAGGTGCCAGCTGCTCCGCCAACCCCTCCACCGACAAGTGCCCCGGCAGGACCGGCGAAAGCCCCCAGGAAGGCACCAACGCGCGCCCCCAGATAATTTCCAGCAACCCCACCCACCAGGCCGCCCGCTCCTCTAGCTGTTTGTTTGCCATCGGCATCGAGCAAGCCGTTGACCACGTCCATACCTGAGTCGAGCATCATCAACGGCATACTCAGAGGGCCAGCTACACGACCGATACGGGCACCTTGGCTGACCAGACTTCGGCCTGGACCGGATGTCAGGTATTTAGCTCGGTCAAGCGCAACGGATCCCAGAGTCTTGGCATTGTTAAGCCCAGCGGAACCCCAAGTCTTGGCATTGTTCAGCGCAACGCCCCCCCAAGCCTTCGCACCGTTAAGCGCTGCGGAACCCCAGGATATGGCAGTTGTGCCGACGAACTTGAGGTTGTCGATAGTGGTTGTCGTTCCTCTAATGCCCTTGGCCAGCATCGACCCAGCGACCTGCACGCCCTTAATACCGGCAATACTCAAAATCAACGTACGCGCGAGCTCCGGTGATTCTTCAGCCATGCTGCTCAAGCCATCAGTCGCCCAAGCCATCACCCCGGTGAGCCTGTCAAAATCAGCCAGCACAGCAGCGCCAGCGGAGCTAAAGAGACGATCTTTCTGAGCGGTGAAAATGTTCCAGCCCGTTTGCGACGTATCCGACAGCGCCCGCGCAGCCTGATTGACTGCCCCACCCTCCTCGCCTCGCGCCGAAGATGCGTACTGCTGTTTATCTTTGACGAGATCAAATGCACCTCGCACATCAGCGCTGCGCTCGAGCATTTTCACAACCGGCTGGTCGATCGAAAAAAGCGCCATCGCAACGCTGGCTTGCTGCTCGGGGGATTTTGTCTTCAGCGCCTCAAGCACCTTGAGAATCGCGCCGGGGGCGTCCCCTTGCATTTGCGCAGCGAGGGACTTTGGATCGAGGTCGAGTTGAGCGATCACCGCTTTCTGACTAACTGATGCGTTATCGCCCAACGCCAGCGTCGTGGTGATCCTCTCCAGTGCCACCCCGGCGTCAGCCCTGTTGACGTTGACATTGAGCATTGCCGCAGCAAAAGCCGCAGTCTGTTCGGGACTCAGCCCGGCACCTTTTGCTGAAGCGCCGTAGTTGCTGAGGATCGAACCAATGTCAGCCACCGTGGCACTCAATCGGCTTCCCAGCACGCTGGTGGCATCGGCGAGGTCGAGGGTCTTTGCTCGGTCGAGCCCCATTGAGGTGCGCCAGCCGATCAGCAGATCCGCAACATCCGGCGCCTTCATTTCAAAGGCTGTGGCCGTGATGCCAGTGTCTCGAGTGAAATCACTGAGGTCTTTTTGCCGGGCGGCTTCAGTCTTCTGATCGCTACCAACCCCACCCTTGACACCGGCATACATCACGCCTGCCAGATCCAGCACCGTGGTACCGCCGGCTGCCACTTTGCGCTCGGCGGCCATTTTCTCCAACGACACCCGCAACGCATCGCGTTGATCGCCCTCAACGCCTGCAACCCGTCCCAGTGGCGCCATCGCGCTATCAAGGTTGATCGCTGGCTGCAGGTATTTGAAAGGTTGCGTTGCGCCATTGACGCCTGACGGTTTCGACTCAGCTCCCACGGCCGCGCTGCCCGCTTGTGCTGGCCGGTCATTGAGAGACTGTTGCAGCGAGCGCTGTGAAATCAGCACAGCGTGTATCGACCCCAACACATCCCTGAGCTGAACCTGCTCGGCGGTCAGATTTCGCAATTCGCTGGTGGCATCGGCCAGCGCCAGGCTTAGCCCGGCGATCCCACCGTCAAGGTTCGACGCAGGTGCTGCTGCAGACATCGTCGGGACCATTAAGGCGGCTGTCTTGCTGGCCGTGCTCAATTCCCTGGTCTCTTGATTGATCTCAGCGAAGGTCAACGCATAGTTATCATCTGCCATGCCGCTCTACTCCTGTTTCACGCCAAGGCGAGTGATCGCTATGTCGTAGCGGCGCAACGCCTTTTCGGCGTCCCATTCCAGAATCTCCGCCTCACTTACCGGGTAAATGAGCGGGACGATATCGAGGATTACTTCGATGTCGCGTTCCGAAAGTAGGCCGCCGGCTGGTTTAAAAAATCGTCGATGCGCACCTGCAATTGCGTCCAGTCAGGGACGGTTAGCTGGGCCAGATCGGGGATCATCAGACCGGTGCAATGGGCAGTGATGAACTCGGCGCGTTCCTTGGCCGTTTTCAGTTTCTTCATCACTTTGGTGGCGCGCAGTGCCGGCATTTCCAGCGACAGCGAGGTCACGGTGCGACCGGTCACGGCGAGCGGTTGCAGCAGTTGCACTTCGTCAGGATCGTCGGACTTTTCCGCGTCCTCGACCTGCTCCAGAAAGTACGCCGTCGGACGGGTCGACATCTCGTGCACGTACTGGGCGATGCTCACGTAGTCCGGGCGTTTCAGCTGATCGAGTTCCTTGACCGACAGGCCGGTGGCGAGCAGCGCCAGTTCGAAGAACTGATCGTCTTCATCATCGCCGGCGCGTTCCAGCGCTTCTTTCTGTGCGGCGTAGAACAGTGGCTTGAGCTGGATCTGTTCGATCTGCGCGCCGTCGTCACCGCTGATCGGCGACAGCAGGTCATGCTTGGGTGGCATCCACGACATGTATGAATTCCTTGGTGATTCGTTTAGATCCACTGTGGGAGCGAGCTTGCTCGCGAAGGCGTCGGGTCAGTCAACATCAATGTTGAACAACAGACCGCTTTCGCGAGCAAGCTCGCTCCCACAGGGTTTTGTAATTGCCTGTAAGCCGGGGGTTACGGCATCAGCACCGCACGACGCGCATCACCGAGGATGTCGACGCCGTTGAGCACGAATTTCTGGGTGCGCACGTCGATGTCGATCACCGGCACGCCGTTTTCCAGGCGGTTGTAGGTGCGGCAGGACAGCTCCAGGTTGGTCTTGGGCTTCTCGCCCATTTTCACTGCGGTTTCTTCAAGGGATTTCAGCTTGCCGCCGACGGTGTGGTAGGTGAACCAGGTGTTGCCGTCCTGATCCTGACCGGCTTCACGCACGTTCAGCAGGATGTCGTCGCCCAGCTTCACGCCCAGTGCGAGCATGACTTCTGCGCCCATGCCTTGCAGGGTCAGCTTGGCGTTGAGCGCTTTACCGCCCTTGGCCATTTCTTCGACGATGAAGCGGCCGCCACGCATCTCTTCTACATCGAATTCAATCTTCGGCGGAGTGAACTCTTCCACGGTCGCCGACAACGGCAGGCCTTGCAGGGTGGCCGCGATGGCCTGTCTTACGCGGTTGGTAAACATTAGAGAACGTCCTCCAGGAACTGCTCGATGATTTCATCGCGGGCGTTGAGTTGATAAACCATGTGTTCGTTCGGCGCGTAGCGGCCGTAGTCGATGACCACGTACCAGGTGCCGTTCTTGTATTTCTCGACGCTGTTGAGTTCCGGGTGCAGGTACACGCTGCCGCCGGGAATGGTTTCGTCGGCGACCAGGGTTTGCAGCCAGTCGTTGATACGCTTGACCTCCTGATCCATGAACGACTTGGTCAGGTTCTTCGCCATGGCTTTCTGGCCGGCCTTGACCAGCTTGCGGCTGATCGCATCTTCGAGGCCGACGTAGCTGATGAACTTGCCGGTGATCGAGCGGTTACCCAGCAGCGAGAAGCCGCCGAGCACGGTGCGGGCGTAGTAGCTGACACCGTAGCGGTTGAGCAGATCGCCTTCGGTGGAGGTGTCGAGGATGTTGTATTCAACGACCCGGGACACGTCTTCGGCGTAGGTCACCTGGTTGCCCGGGCTTTCCCACTGCTTGACCTTGGCCAGTGCGGCAATCGCCAGACTGGACGGCGCGAGGAACACATTTTTCTTTGCCGCTTTCGAGTACACCGCCGGCATGTTGTGCACCACCAGGCAACGGTCGAAACCGAGGTCGGCGCCACCCAGTTCCTGGCTGTAAGTCACTTGATCAGCGACCGAGGCATCCTTGCCATCCAGCACCACACGGGCCTTGATGCGCTTGCCGAACGAGGCGAACTCGCTGGCTACCGCTTTGGTGCCGGTGAAGCCCGGCGCGCCGATGATGGTCAGGTCTTCCGGGACACTGCCCAGTGCCGCCAGACCGAGCTTGCGGCCGGTGGTTGGATCAACACCGCCGATCACTGCGTTAACGGTGTCGGCCGGAGTCGCGCCCGCTTCGACGATCACCACGTACACCGGCACCTTGACCACTTTGAGGATCTGGTAAACCGCGTGGTACAGCGTGCCCTCTTCAGCGCCGGTCGGATCGAGCAGCGCGTGGGTGGTGAAGCTGTTGATGCGGAACGGTGCGTTGCGCGGAATCAGCGGATCGGCTTTCGGCGCGGTGCCGACCAGACCGATGACGTTGTCACCCAGGCCACCCATGGCCTCGGGGGATTCAGTGGCATTGACGGTAATGCCGTTGTGCTCGAAGTTCAAAACCTCAGCCATGGTTAGTCAGCCTTCTTGGCAGCGGCCTTTTTGGCCTGGGTGGAGGGTGTTTTCAGTTCCAGTCGACCGGCGCTGTGCAGGGCACTGGCCTCGACGTCGAGCAGATCAAGGTCTTGACCGACGCTCGACCAGTGCCCACCGCCGGTGGGGAATGGGACGAGCACGGTGTAGGTTTGGCGAACAGACATTTGCGAGCTTCTCCAGACGCAAAACGCAAAAGCCCATGCAGGGGCTTTGTGCAGACGAAAAAAAACCGCTTTCGCGGTATCGGGTTTACTTGATGAAAGAGGGCATCTCAGGCCAGACCAGTTCAGCTGGTTGCTCCACCGTTTCAGGAATGTCGCGAAGAGCCTTTCGGTAAGCCTTGAGCTGTGCCAGTTGCTCGGCGGTAGCCGGATAATCAGGCAATTGCGTAAAGTCAGTGGCGCGCAGCAACTGATCGCGACGACTGCGAATGGCAGCCCATTCGATCTCTAGCATGGGCACTGCCAGAGGCAGATCGGCCATGATATTTTCTGATTGCTCAGTCATGCTCTCTCCTTAATTGAACAAAACGGTATCGGCCAAGGACAACTTCGTTTTCAAGTCGCCCAGGTTGAACAAACGGCCATTACCCACACGCATAGTATCGATACGAACCGTGGTGAAATAAATATTTGGAATCAGCACTCGCATAACAATATTGCCATTTGCATCCACATAAACAGCAGGCGTCATATTGCCAAAGGTAGAAACATTCTGAAGCGTGCGGGTAGGCTGGTAGCAATAACCAACTATTGTTTCCTCAATGATTTTTGCCGTGCCGTAACTATAGCCTTTTATATTGAACCAGAACATTTCGGAGTTGACATTGATATTCAATGGGATTTTGAAGTGCATGTAGACATTAAGACTGCTCGCCAGATCTGTCGACACAAAATCACCCTGCGCACCCACCCCATGCACGCCCCCCGTGCCGGTGACAAAACCTTGCAATATGTTCCGACGGATCGTACCCAGGGCCGTTGGATCACCTTCAACATCTTTTAAACTTCGCCATTCATTGAACTGATTCAACGCCGTGGCCATGGTGGTATTAATGCTGCCAATTTTCCCGTTCACGACATTGGTCAAATTATTTGCAGCCGTGACCAACGATGCAACAGTGGTTTCTAGACTCACGTTTAAGTTTCCTGTTTGATTAATAAGCCGACACAGCCATTATCGAGAGGCTCGCCTTTATCAGCTGCAACCGCGATGACTTATCTTGTTTCAAGCGCCATTACCCGTAATAGCAGTTGAACATGACGGGACATATTATCGATATCGGCACATGCCAACGCCGTAAACTCTTCACTCAACAATATATTGAGATTTTCCGTCCCTACCGTCACGGTGACGCTGTCCGCCGGCAGCGGAGAGACATCCAGCGTAAACTTCTGCAATACGCGCGCGGCACTTGCCTTGTAGGTCAGCAACTTGCCGGCTACGGAGTAAACCGCCAGGAGCGTGCCACTGGCGAGATAGAAGCCGAATTCCCCGATTTCATATTCATCCGGACCGCTGAACAGCGCTCCCATCCTGAGCTGTCCTGCACCCAGGTCTTCGTAATCGACAATCGCAACGCGCTGTCGCTCATCGCGAAGTGCGGTTTCGGCGCCGGTAGGATCGTAGCGAGCGGTGCCGGCACCGATATGCGTGATCTCGCCTTTCAAACCCTGGTTTTTTGCCTGCAACACTTCACCCAGTCCCACAGAGGTGAAGCGAACCAAGCGCGTAACGTCATCCGTCATAACTGCGCCCTTCAATCATTAATTTTTGATGCGCTGGAATTCCAGCGTTTATTGGCCGCGCTTCGCCCTTCACTCAGGCAGCGCCGAGTGGAGAGACAGCTCGCTGTCTGAGAGCGGCAGCGATGCACCTGCGCCGAACCCCAACAGAGCAGGCAAGTTGATCTGCGGCAGAGCCCCTGCCCGTTCGCTGTCATGAATACTCAGACCGGGGTCCACAGCCAAGGCAGCCTGCAAACCGGCGCGGGTGCTGTGAACGATGGTGATGGTTGCCTCATCACGCTCGCTCTTCGCTGCATTGACACGTCGTATCAGGCGGTTGTGATCGCCGCTCGACCAACGCGTACCAATCAGCGCCTGCACGTCGAAAGAATAGGGCTGACCTGCCGGTCTCTGCTGATACCAGGCCGCTATATTCGGCGTGAAACCCAACGACTCAACGGCATGACTCAGCGCCTGGCGAGTACCCGCCTGGCGTTGTATTTGCCAGGCGAGCGATACCGTCAGACGTTTTTCGGTCTCGCTGGCATCGGCATCCCACTCACTGACGCCGCGATCCGCTGCCAGATACGGCAAAAAATCCACCGGTGTTTCGCTCGGGTTCATCAGTTCGGGGAACGGCGGCGCGATGCGATCAAGCAGTGCGCCGAAGCCCAGATCCAGTCCACGTTCGAGTGCCGAGCTGTTAGCCGGCAACAAACTCGGGCTATGCATTGGCTCACTCATAACGTCAGCACCTCGACCTCGACCGCCGTGCAGTACGGCGCCTGAAACGCCGTGGTGACGATCGGCGCCAGCGGTTCAAGAATCTGCAGTTGCACGGCGCCAGCGCTGTGCAGCGTGTAGTCGATCCAGCTCGGGTCGACCCGCCCTTCCAGGCGATGACAAC